>BLLU01000143.1 GCA_011959105.1 Lachnospiraceae bacterium
AGTTTTAGCAAAGAGGATATATATAATTATCATACTTCAGCTTGCTGGGAACCTTTTATAGCGGGAAAATCCTTTGATCAGAATAACATAGCGGTCTATAGTTATTTTGATGTATTGGAGGATGTGCTGGCTGCGGAGCATAAAAGTTTCAATCAATTAGTTAAACAATATATTAAGAGTAATAGTGAGTGCTTTGCCAGATTTCTCAAAACACTTGATTCAATAAAGTGGGCAAAAGATCCATTAGTATCTATGTTCACAGGTCAATGCAATAAAAGCAGATGTGATATTTCTGATGGAGGTGCCCAATATAATAACTATGGAGTAACAACTGTTGGTCTGGGAAATGTGATTGATAGCTTATTGAATATAAAGGAACTTGTATTTGAGAAGCGGTTAATTACTCTTAAGGAGCTTAATAAGGCAAGACTATCTGATTTTAAAAAGGACGATAAATTGTACACTATTATAAGTAATATGAATAAACATTATGGACATGACGATAAATTAACAATAGAATTAGCAAATAAAATTACAGAAGCAATGGCAGATGTAGCAAAGAATTATAAAAATAAATTTGGAGGAACAGTAAAGTTTGGACTGAGCTCACCGTCATATAACAAAAGGGGAATGAATGCTAATGGGGATTTATCAGGGAGAAAGGCAAGAGAGGCATTTAATACACACATTTCATGTTCAGATGTTACTTATACCGAATTGGTAGGGTTTGCATCAAAACTGGATTATACAGAACAGAGGTATAATGGCAACGTTATTGATTTTTTTATATCGCCGATAATGATTAGTGGCAATAAAGAAAAATTCAATTTATTTCTGAAGGGTGCAATTTTTATGGGATTTTTTCAAATGCAAATGAACCTTATGGATTCTAAAACTTTAATTGATGCGAAAAAAAATCCAAATAGATATCCAGGATTAATTGTTAGAGTTTGGGGATTTAGTGCTTATTTTAATGATTTGCCTGAGGACTACCAAAATATATTGATTAATAGAGCGATAATGGCGGAATCTATTTAGATGTATAACGGGAATCAAAGAATTTTAATAACTAATATTCAAAGAATGTGTTTTCAGGATGGTCCAGGAATTAGGACAACAGTGTTTTTTAAAGGCTGTTCAATTAGATGTCCCTGGTGTGCGAATCCAGAATGCCAAGAATCAGGGATAGAGGTATATTCAAAGGATGTATTTGGGGGGCAGGAAATACGGAAGCAGTATGGATATTATATAAACCTTAGTGATTTATATAACGAAGTGGTTAAAGACCATATCTATTATAATCTATCGGGAGGGGGTATAACTTTTTCTGGTGGTGAGCCTTTACTTTTTTTATCAGATTGCCAATGGATACTGGAAAAGTTACATAGTGCAAAGATTCATTGTGCGGTTGAAACAGCTTTGTTTGTTGATTATGCATTATTAGAAACGGTTGCAGATGATATTGATTTATTCATTGTTGATATAAAAACAGTTTCAAAAGAATTTGGATATAAGGTTTTAAAGGGGGATATAAATCAGTATATTGAGAATTTTACATTTCTTGCGGAAAAGAATAAGAAAATGCTTATTAGGTTTCCAGCAATTCCCGGATATACGGCAAATGAAAAAAATATATTAGAAATTTGTGAATTTCTTAAAAAGCATAATAAAAATGCAATACAAGTATTGAAGGGGCACAATTTTGCGGTTAATAAATATAAGAATTTGAGGAGAATTTCTATGGAATTCGATGAATGTGATATAGTAAATATTATTAAGTTATTTTCTGATAATAAAATCAAATGTCAAGTATTTTCATATTGACTAGAGGTGAAGAAATGTACACTACGAAGAAAAACTATATAGGAATAGCGTTTATTCATGATCTCGAACTAACATATGATGCAAGAGCTCAAAAAGAAGTATCAAGCCTAATAAATGCTGGTTACCATCTTATGATTTGTGATTGGAATAAAAAATTAGATGGAAAAAATCAGGAAGAAATTTGTCAAATTCGCAAATTAAATCTTAAAGCCAATCATATACAAGTAAAAGTAAAGAAACGTGCAGGGTTCAAAGATAATATTTGGAATTTAATTAAATTTGAAATCAGATTATTTAAATGGTTACAAAAAAACAGAAGTAGCTATTCTTGTATACATGCCTGCAATATGGATACGGCATATATTGGGATGATTATTTCAAGAATGTATCACAAGAAATTAGTTTATGATATTTATGATGATTTTGCAGATTGCCATAAATGTGGAAGAAAACTTTATGATTTTATAAAAGTCATTGATTCAAAAATAATAAAGTTATCGGATGCGGTAATTATTTGTTCGGAGAGACGAAAAGAGCAGCTTGCAGCGATACCGGATAAACTATATGTTATACACAATACCCCAGATATAGAGGATATTGACAGTAGTTTAATGTCAGTGAATAGGAACGAAAAGATGAAAATTGCCTATATAGGGAATTTGACAAAAGGCAGAATGCTGGAAGAAGTAATTGATATTGTATCGCGGCATCAGCAATGGGAATTATATTGTGGCGGTAGTGGTGATTTAGAGGCTGAAATAGAACAAAAGGCAAAACAAAATGATAATATTTATTTTCTGGGAAGATTGCCATATGAGAAGGTTTTGGCGCTTGAAGCAAATTGTGATGTCATTCCTGCATTGTATGATAATTATATATATCCTCTTTGCTAAAACTCGACTCAATTGCTGGTATCACTACATCATCATTCGATAATAACGGGCTACCTGTCTGTGCAAGTAAACATTCCGTAATATTATTTATTATATAATCTGGCATGAATTTACTAACCCGCAATAAAACTTTAGGGTCTGGCCTTTTAACTCTTGCAATGGCCTCCAAAAACATTAACGTCAAATCATTATAAAAATAATCTTCATCAGAAGTTAACCCCCCTAATATTATTATCTGTCCAATATCTCCCATTAACGAATCACTTTTATATTCTGGATATTTTGATAAGGTTATCAGGAAATCATCTAAAATAATTTCCGCCTCTTTTTTCGTAATATAACCAGACTCAATATCTTTGTTATATACCCTATTTAATATTTTATCCAGTCTCCCTAATCCATTTAATCTATGTCTGGTCTGCCACAAAATTTGATTAAAAAAAAGAATTCTTTGAAGTGCTTCTTCAAAGTGTTCAGCAGGTTTCATAAACATATCTTTATAATATTGAATATATTTATTCTTATTATGGATTTTAGAATCCTTATCTGCAATTTCTTTAATAATTCTGTCACAAAGAGAAAGCATTCCCTCCATTACAAGTCTCGCTTCCCTTCCATATTCATCATTATATCTAACAGCTTCCTGATAAATCTCATCAAAGGCTCTATCAATAATTATAGAATAGTCAAGACAAAAATTACCTAAAATATTTCCTGATACAGCTACTGTTTTATGAACATCAATAAAATAGATAAAGCCATTGGAATTGTCTATAGTAATATCAATTTTCAAAAGAAGCTCTTTTATATCCCTTCCAACTGTTCTTTTTCCTTTGGATTTTATAGGGCTTATGGTACGATACGCAGTAACTGCTTTATTAATAATATATACGATTCCTCTATTATCAGCTTGATATTTCAACACAAATGGCAATATGTAATTCCATCTCCACAAATCATTCTTTATTATCGTCTTTAAGCTCATATAAACCCCCTGCTATTCAAAATCTCCCACCTACATCAATTTTTTCATGACCCTCACTGTCAATTATTCCATATTTTCTTAACCTTTTTCTCTACCAAAGAGTATAAAATCCAAACAAAATAACCACATACAATAGACGCGAATACCCCTATCAAAATTATCAAACTATATCCAAGCAAACCATCTCCCCATAATTTTGTCACCACACTTTCTGTCAACCGCACACAATATGGATGTGTCAGATAAATATAATAACTAATATTACCAACCATTAAGAGCACAGACGGAATACTCCTGCCATAATAAAAAATATAAACCGCGGCAAACAAAAATGCAGATGGTATACCCCATACCCAAAACCTCCAACCTGTTTCCGGTACAGGAATAATCCATAGAAATACAATAGCAATTAATGCAAGGGCACCACATATCAAATTATACTGTCCGCTTTCTTTCTCCAGATATATTTTTATTGGAATTATTTGAAACAAGTAATACAGCATAATGCCAAGCACAAAATCCAACATCAATGTATTACACCAAAAATAAAAGGGCATTGGCAGTTCTCTCATTCCCAACCCAACCAATAGAATAATCAGAATACAGCAAATAAGACCTTTGCCCCCCCCCAATCTTTTTGGGGTCATTTTTATAGATATGAAAAAAAACACATAGAAAAGCATTTCATAATTCAGAGTGTATCCTAATCCCAAAACAGGCTGATAAATCCCATTATGCTCATATGGGATAAATAACAACGATTTTATCAAATATATCCAAGACACCTCGTAAGAATTAAATAAATTTGGCATAATCTTCACCGCCAACACAGTGAAAATCGTCATAATCCAATAAAAAGGAACAATACGTATAATCTTTTTTTTCCAATACCCTGCTGTCCCCTTCTCAGTAGAGTACATCATCAGAAAACCACTAATTATAAAAAAAATATCCACTCCAAAGCCACCTGAATTTATGATGCTCATATGTGTCAATACAACACTAAGGGCAGCAAATGCCCTTAGTGACTGAATACTTTCGATTTTTCTAATATCCTGAGAACGCATCTTTTCATGTTCCTTTTGTTAAAATACCTTTTTATATATGTCCTTTTTACCAGAAAATCTATCATATAATCGCCAAAACAAGTATCGTATATTAAAACAACGCCCTATTATCATTTAAATCGAATCCTGCTTTTTTTACATATTTTACATATTCACACCTTCTATTATCAGGTATCGCAGGTATACGAATAATCTCATTTGCCCATTCCTTCGCGCCCTTTTCTAATGCAATATATGTCATACATCCTGCATGCACATCCACTTCTTTTGTTAAGTTATTTCCATCTGTAATAATCGTCTGAATTCCCATTGCCTGAGCTTCCAGGGTGGCATAGGCAAATCCCTCAAAAATAGAAGGAAAAATAAATTTTTCCATAACTTGATAGTAATCCTCTACATTTTTCTTTTCACCAAGCAACAAATAATTATTTTCCAAGTGGTAGGATTTGATTTTTATCCACATTTCATCCCGCAGTTCACCATTTCCAATATGTAAAAATATAATGTCAGGATTGATTTCGTGCGCATATTTCATAATTTCAACTAAAAAGAGGGGATTTTTTTGCTCCGCTAATCTGCCCACTGTACCCCATACAATCTTTCCATCTAGACCCAATTTTTTTACCATACTTTTTTTCATAAATAAGTTAAAACTAAATCTATTTAAATCAATTGCATTATTGACTATTTCATAGTCATTTCCCACAAACATCCAATCACCTGCAAGTTTAGAACATGCATATCTTCTATCAGAAATTTTTCTTATAAACTTTTGGTGAATTCTCATCAAGATATGCCTAAGACCTTTCGATGCTCCCTGAGAATTATGGGCATGTAAAATCTTAACTGCATTTTTATTAAGTATTTTTGCTAATAATAAAAAATCAATATTGGCTAAATCTAATGTATTATAGTAAATCACATCATATTTGTTCCGATATACCTGTGCCAATTCATAATAATGTCTAAAAAAATGTCCATCCCGCTTGATTGCCTTGACTATATTCCCTCCCTGCTGCTTGATTTCTTCTTCATAAGCTATAGAATTAGCTGACTCTTGGCTAAGAAAATCTACTATATAATTTTCTTTATTTATACCGGAAAACAAATTCATTATATATCTTTCCAGCCCTCCTGGATTAGAATTCATGCCAATTATTAATACTTTTTTCCTTATGTTATTGGTATATCTGTTCATCTAATTTTCCTTTTTCCCTTCTCAAAATACATTTATTACCTACTCTCTGAGACCCAATCATTTAGCTGATGTGTCGAATGCGTTTATTTGTATGAAAAAAATACAGCATTGCGGTGTTGTACACTATATTATATGTGTATCCCTCACCCATACTTACCAAAACAAAAAATAACATCAATAAAGCAATATCAATCCTTTTATGATTGAGAAATTTGATAAATTGCACCGAATAAATCAAACATATTATGACTAGATAAATTAACCCAAATCTTATTACGCAATACACGTACCCCATATCAACAGGCAAACCTTGCTCTTCAATCTTAAATCCTATAAGTTTTACTCCGTATTTTGATAACGCATATGAAGCATAATGTAGCCTATTTGACATAATTCTGTTTATACCAATAACAAATGCATTCTCTTGCATATATAAATTACAACCAAGAAAACTTAAAAATGCTAAAACTGGTGTCACTACAGCGAAACTAAATTTTGAAATGTATGTATAAAAAAACTGAGCCTTGAAATTGGCTATATAATGCAAAACAAATATAAATATAAAAGTATATAGAGATGTCCTTCCCTTACTTATATTGCTAACTATAGCCACAAGTATTAAAATTATTATGTACTGAAATCTTTTCACCTGTCCACAATATTCATAAAGCCATTCAATTAAAATAACAGAAGAAAATGCCGTAAACACATTTTGATTAATAAATCCTAAAGATTGTTTATATACATTGTTTGCATATCCCACCTTATTTTCTATAATTCCGAGCCCACAAAGAACCACAACTATAAATAACAAAATCAGTTTTAGTTTTATATCAAATTTTATTAGCTTTTTCACATCAATCTTTTGTGCAGTAAATGAAAACAACATACCAATTAATATATTGATTCCTTTCGTAGAAATTGCTATGCAGAAAATCAAAACCATATATGCTATAGCTGACAAAATTTTTCTTCTAGGATACCTATTTACAAATAAAGTAAATAAAATCATCATAACTAAAGTTAACATTGAAAATATCCCATGCAATCTGCCTGCAAAAGAATATTGGGATAAGGATGAGCTACTCAATAGTACAAATTCGATGGTATAAAATGCCCAAATGATTATATACAGTTTTTCTATCAACTCCTGCTTTTTCATTGAATTACAAACTCCATTTTTGATAGATAAGTATTTCACCAATGAACTTTCCTTCCATCATTTTCCTTTGTCTCTTCCCTTATCCTACTAAATAACTATTTTTCTAACTTTTGCCAAGATAATATGTAGCATTTGGGGTGACAAGCAAAGTAACGTCAAAGCACATTTTCTCTTTATATCCAAATAGCCTGATTTCATTAATTCCCCATATGCCTCTCGAAGCTGCCCTCTTTCTTCTTCAACCCATCTATCCGTAAATATATTGTAATCATTAATCCCATAAATCACATACTTCGAGAGCAATGTAAACGTCGCTCTTTCTCTATTCAAAGCTGCTTTCTTATAGTACTTTTTATTATATTCTTTCGTATGCTCCACTATTTTATCCCAGACATAATATAAACTAAGATCCTGCTTCTTCAAAGCCCCCCGTGTAATCCCTTGCCCATTGACAAAATAATTATACTTAGGTAAATTAGAAATTACAGCACAATTGACATTCAACAAAGCAAAATATGAAAAAAGTACATCCTCATTAATATATCCATTTTCAAACTTAATATTTTCAACAATCTTTCGTTTGTATAAGCATTTCCATACAGCGTAATTACTTTTCTCTTTTCTTATCCTGAAGAAATTGTCCATAAGCCAGAATTATTCAGTATATTAATTTCTTCGCTACATACAATGGTACTTTTACAAGTATCCATAAGCCTATAACCACACTCAGCTATATCCGCATTATAGGTAATCATCAACTCGTATAAATACGAATAAAAATCATCACTTATCCAATCATCGCTATCAACAAAACCAATATATTTACCTGTTGCATGCATCATTCCTAGATTCCGGGCTGAACTTGCACCACCATTTTCTTTATGTATTACCTTAATTTTCTCATTCTCTTTAGAATATCTGTCACAAATACTTCCTGTACAATCAGTTGATCCATCATCCACAAGAATAATCTCTAACCTCTGATAAGTCTGGCCTCCGC
>BLLU01000144.1 GCA_011959105.1 Lachnospiraceae bacterium
ATACGAAGGCGCATAACGATACCACTGACCCTCAGCAATCTTAAACTTCTTAGACGAATCACCAGAACGGAAAACATCCTTCATAGAAATTTCACGCGGCGGCAAGTTGCCATACAAAACAGGGTCGCCAGCAATATCGGTATAAGTCAAAGCACCTTTAGCGTTAAGGTACTGAATCTCTTTAGTCGCAGTAGGCGGAAAACGAACAAGCGCAAGAGTAAACATAGTGCCATGCTCAGGAACAAAGAAACGCGGCACAGAATGTTTATAGGTCTGTTGAACACGACCAGAAAACTGGCCTAACGACGTTTGGTCAGTTCCATCAACATCATAGCCAGATGCCCAGAGATTAGAGCGCATGACAAGTAAAGGACGGTTGTCAGCGTCATAAGAGGTTTTACCTCCAAATGAAGAAATAACATCATGGTAACGCTGCATGAAGTAATCACGTTCTTGGTCAGTATGCAAATTAGCATAAGCAGCTTGCAGACCCATAATGTCAATAGATGTGGTAGAAGTCGTCATTTGGCGAGAAAGCTCAGTCTCAGGAGGAAGCGGAGCAGTCCAAATGTTTTTGAGATGGCAGCAACGGAAACCATAACGAGCATCATCTTGATTAAGCTCATTAGGGTTAGCCTCGGTACGGTCAGGCATCCACGGCGCTTTAAAATAGTTGTTATAGATATTCAAATAACCCTGAAACAAATGCTTAGGGATTTTATTGGTATCAGGGTTAATCGTGCCAAGAAAAGCGGCATGGTCAATATAACCAGTAGTGTTAACAGTCGGGAGAGGAGTGGCATTAACACCATCCTTCATGAACTTAATCCACTGTTCACCATAAACGTGACGATGAGGGACATAAAAAGTAAAAATGTCTACAGTAGAGTCAATAGCAAGGCCACGACGCAATGGAGAAAGACGGAGAGCGCCAACGGCGTCCATCTCGAAGGAGTCGCCAGCGATAACCGGAGTAGTTGAAATGGTAATAAGACGACCAATCTGACCAGCAAGGAAGCCAAGATGGGAAAGGTCATGCGGCATACGCTCGGCGCCAGTTTGAATATTAGACATAATTTATCCTCAAGTAAGGGGCCGAAGCCCCTGCAATTAAAATTGTTGACCACCTACATACCAAAGACGAGCGCCTTTACGCTTGCCTTTAGTACCTCGCAACGGCTGCGGACGACCAGGGCGAGCGCCAGAACGTTTTTTACCTTTAGACATTACATCACTCCTTCTGCACGTAATTTTTGACGCACGTTTTCTTCTGCGTCAGTAAGAACGTCAGTGTTTCCTGCGCGTACACGCAAGGTAAACGCGAACAATTCAGCGGCTTTAACCGGACGCTCGACGCCATTAATAATGTTTTCCGTAAATTCAGCGCCTTCCATGATGAGACAGGCCGTTTGAATGTTGACGGGATGAACATAATAAGCAATGACGGCAGCAATAAACTCAACAGGAGCAGGAAAGCGAGGGTATCCTACAAAGTCCAGCGTACCATAAACGCAAGCCTCAACGCAGCGACGAGCACGAGAGCGGTCAGTAGCAATCCAAACTTTGTTACTCGTCAGAAAATCGAAATCATCTTCGGTTAAATCCAAAACGGCAGAAGCCTGAATGAGCTTAATAGAGGCCAAAGCGGTCTGGAAACGTACGGATTGTTCAGTAACTTGACTCATGATTTCTTACCTATTAGTGGTTGAACAGCATCGGACTCAGATAGTAATCCACGCTCTTTTAAAATGTCAACAAGAGAATCTCTACCATGAACAAAATGTGACTCATATCTAAACCAGTCCTTGACGAACGTGCCAAGCATATTAAGCCACTTCTCCTCATCCAACGCGTCAGTTTTTGACAGAATCGTTAGTTGATGGCGAAAGGTCGCAAAGTAAGAGCTTCTCGAGCTGCGCAAGGATAGGTCGAATTTTCTCATTTTCCGCCAGCAGTCCACTTCGATTTAATTCGTAAACAAGCAGTAGTAATTCCTGCTTTATCAAGATAATTTTTCGACTCATCAGAAATATCCGAAAGTGTTAACTTCTGCGTCATGGAAGCGATAAAACTCTGCAGGTTGGATACGCCAATCATTTTTATCGAAGCGCGCATAAATTTGAGCAGATTTGTCGTCACAGGTTGCGCCGCCAAAACGTCGGCTACAGTAACTTTTCCCAGCCTCAATCTCATCTCTCTTTTTGCGTTCTGCTTCAATATCTGGTTGAACGGCGTCGCGTCGTAACCCAGCTTGGTAAGTTGGATTAAGCACTCCGTGGACAGATTTGTCATTGTGAGCATTTTCATCCCGAAGTTGCGGCTCATTCTGATTCTGAACAGCTTCTTGGGAAGTAGCGACAGCTTGGTTTTTAGTGAGTTGTTCCATTCTTTAGCTCCTAGACCTTTAGCAGCAAGGTCCATATCTGACTTTTTGTTAACGTATTTAGCCACATAGAAACCAACAGCCATATAACTGGTAGCTTTAAGCGGCTCACCTTTAGCATCAACAGGCCACAACCAACCAGAACGTGAAAAAGCGTCCTGCGTGTAGCGAACTGCGATGGGCATACTGTAACCATAAGGCCACGTATTTTGCAAGCTATTTAACTGGCGGCGATTGCGTACCCGACGACCAAAATTAGGGTCAACGCTACCTGTAGGAAGTGTCCGCATAAAGTGCACCGCATGGAAATGAAGACGGCCATTAGCTGTACCATACTCAGGCACACAAAAATACTGATAGCAGTCGGCGTGTGAATCATTAGCCTTGCGACCCTCGGCAGCAAGAACCATACGACCAATATCACGAAAATAGTCACGCAAAGCATTGGGATTATCATAAAACGCCTCTAATCGGTCGTCAGCCAACGTGAGAGTGTCAAAAACGATAAACCAACCATCAGCATGAGCCTGTCGCATTGCATTCATCAAACGCTGAATAGCAAAGCCTCTACGCGATTTCATAGTGGAGGCCTCCAGCAATCTTGAACACTCATCCTTAATACCTTTCTTTTTGGGGTAATTATACTCATCGCGAATATCCTTAAGAGGGCGTTCAGCAGCCAGCTTGCGGCAAAACTGCGTAACCGTCTTCTCGTTCTCTAAAAACCATTTTTCGTCCCCTTCGGGGCGGTGGTCTATAGTGTTATTAATATCAAGTTGGGGGAGCACATTGTAGCATTGTGCCAATTCATCCATTAACTTCTCAGTAACAGATACAAACTCATCACGAACGTCAGAAGCAGCCTTATGGCCGTCAACATACATATCACCATTATCGAACTCAACGCCCTGCATACGAAAAGACAGAATCTCTTCCAAGAGCTTGATGCGGTTATCCATCTGCTTATGGAAGCCAAGCATTGGGGATTGAGAAAGAGTAGAAATGCCACAAGCCTCAATAGCAGGTTTAAGAGCCTCGATACGCTCAAAGTCAAAATAATCAGCGTGACATTCAGAAGGGTAATAAGAACGAACCATAAAAAAGCCTCCAAGATTTGGAGGCATGAAAACATACAATTGGGAGGGTGTCAATCCTGACGGTTATTTCCTAGACAAATTAGAGCCAATACCATCAGCTTTACCGTCTTTCCAGAAATTGTTCCAAGTATCGGCAACAGCTTTATCAATACCATGAAAAATATCAACCACACCAGAAGCAGCATCAGTGACGACATTAGAAATATCCTTTGCAGTAGCGCCAATATGAGAAGAGCCATACCGCTGATTCTGCGTTTGCTGATGAACTAAGTCAACCTCAGCACTAACCTTGCGAGTCATTTCTTTGATTTGGTCATTGGTAAAATACTGACCAGCCGTTTGAGCTTGAGTAAGCATTTGGCGCATAATCTCGGAAACCTGCTGTTGCTTGGAAAGATTGGTGTTTTCCATAATAGACGCAACGCGAGCAGTAGACTCCTTCTGTTGATAAGCAAGCATCTCATTTTGTGCATATACCTGGTCTTTCGTATTCTGGCGTGAAGTCGCCGACTGAATGCCAGCAATCTCTTTTTGAGTCTCATTTTGCATCTCGGCAATCTCTTTCTGATTGTCCAGTTGCATTTTAGTAAGCTCTTTTTGATTCTCAACTCCGGCGTCAACCATACCAGCAGAGGAAGCATCAGCACCAGCACGCTCCCAAGCATTAAGCTCAGGAAATGCAGCAGCAAGATAATCACGAGTATCCTTTCCTTTATCAGCGGCAGACTTGCCACCAAGTCCAACCAAATCAAGCAACTTATCAGAAACGGCAGAAGTGCCAGCCTGCAACGTACCTTCAAGAAGTCCTTTACCAGCTTTAGCCATAGCACCAGAAACAAAACTAGGGACGGCCTCATCAGGGTTAGGAACATTAGAGCCTTGAATGGCAGATTTAATACCAGCATCACCCATGCCTACAGTATTGTTATCGGTAGCAAGCACATCACCTTGAATGCCACCGGAGGCGGCTTTTTGACCGCCTCCAAACAATTTAGACATGGCGCCACCAGCAAGAGCAGAAGCAATACCGCCAGCAATAGCACCAAACATAAATCACCTCACTTAAGTGGCTGGAGACAAATAATCTCTTTAATAACCTGATTCAGCGAAACCAATCCGCGGCATTTAGTAGCGGTAAAGTTAGACCAAACCATGAAACCAACATAAACATTATTGCCCGGCGTACGGGGAAGGACGTCAATAGTCACACAGTCCTTGACGGTATAATAACCACCATCATGGCGACCATCCAAAGGATAAACATCATAGGCAGTCGGGAGGGTAGTCGGAACCGAAGAAGACTCAAAGCGAACCAAACAGGCAAAAAATTTAGGGTCGGCATCAAAAGCAATATCAGCACCAACAGAAACAACCTGATTAGCGGCGTTGACAGATGTATCCATCTGAATGCAATGAAGAAAACCACCATTACCAGCATTAACCGTCAAACTATCAAAATATAACGTTGACGATGTAGCTTTAGGTGTCTGTAAAACAGGTGCCGAAGAAGCTGGAGTAACAGAAGTGAGAACCAGCTTATCAGAAAAAAAGTTTGAATTATGGCGAGAAATAAAAGTCTGAAACATGATTATTTTTTAATGATACGGCGACCACCGAGATCTACACTCTCTCCGTCGTCGGCA
>BLLU01000145.1 GCA_011959105.1 Lachnospiraceae bacterium
CCGGCTTTTAGAGTAGGACGTGATACCTTTTTGATTCCTAAATTATTCATTGCTTGTGATTTGATTGTTATATAGTGTGATTTCTTTTTCAATTCTTTTTACAAAATTTATAACATCAGAGGCATGAGATTTAGTGATTGAAACATTAGTATGCACGAGTTCATTTCTTAATCTTATATACATTTTAATTTCAGCATCTGATATATTGTGAATAATATCTTGTTGACACAAGGTTTGTAGCATCAAACTTAGAGAATATGGACGGTTATATTTATAATAATCAATAGTAAATTTTCTAATGTATTCTTCTAAATATCTAAAGGCTGATATAGCGGAGGCATTATACTCTTTTAATTTGAATAGTCGGTTTGCTTCCTCTATTCCATTTGAGGCAAGTTCGCCAACAAAGGATAAAATGCAGTTTTGTAATTGAAGCAGAAAATCTTGATCATCAAAACTTTTGTAGTAAATAATGGTTCTATTTTTAAAGCGAATATCAATTAAAGAATTTTCTTGTGCAATACAAATGATATGTTTATTGTTTTTCAGTAAAGTAGTTAACTCCCAAGTGACATTTGAATTATTTTGGGATAGATCCACCAAAGCTAAATTAGATTTTTGGATAAGCAGTTCGCTTTTTGCTAACCAATTGTCACTTGGAAAAAGCACTTCATCTAAAGTTATTGGTTTAATTGAATATTCGGATAATATTGGAAAAATATTTTCTTTAATTTGTGAAATTATTTGATGAGGAGCAGCTATGTAGCATAATCTATTAATTTCGTCTGGTAAAATAAGTTCTTCTTTGAGTTTGTTATCGGTTGTTTGAAATAGTTGTGTGCTATTTTGGGAAATCAATTCCTTGATTTCGTTAAAAAATGCTTTAAGAATATCTGGATAATGTTCCTTTTTTCCAGGCAAATTTATAACTTTAATATTTCTTCTTTCAAAACGAGAAATTTCAGTTCGGCTTGCATCAACCATGACGCAATAAGCTAATTTCTTTAAGCTTCCTAAACGACTATTAATAATTTGCCATAAATTTCTTGTATCATTATCATCAAAACTGTAGCCAACTAAGAATAGGGTTTTAGTAATAAACAGGTTAGAAATATAAGTTGCCAGCAGTTTGTTGTTATCCAAAAATAAATCATAATCCCTTTCAGTAATAACCATATTATTTGGGTGGTTAAAATCTCCATGCAACTTAATTAGTTTTGTAGAGTCTTTCATATTAATTGATAATTTTTCTTCAGAGACAATTACGGAAACGGGACGTTTACTTAATTGTAGGGTTTCGTCTAACAAGAAATCAAAATTTGTAGTGCAGATAGTATCGTAAAAAATATCACAAAAAGCCATATATGTTGGACTTGGTTGAATTTCGTGAATGTGCAATTCTTTTGCTAATAATTCAATAAGTTTTATGCGAGAGTATTCATTTTCGAATATGGAAAGTGCATCTAAAGCGTTTGTATACTCATAGTCCATTATATATGATGCTACATGTTGACCTAATTGATTCCAGTCAGGCATAGTTACATTAGGAGGAATAATCGCATTTTTAGAAAATCCAGCACCAACAATTGGTATGACATTATTGTTAATAAAGTCTTCTTGTAAGGTTTTAGGAATGTATTGTAAATATTGTGTCATACAGAAAGCCTCCTCATTAGTTTATTAAGTGTGATATATTCATTTTTTTCTCCATTGGTAACTATTATTTTTTTTATCATTTCCTTTTTCATCAACGCTACTGCTCGTAGCAGGCCAGTTGATTTTCCACTCAAAGTACTCGTCCTCTGAAATCTCTCCGCTTTTCAATTGTTCTTTCCGCAAACACCACTCTCGCATGAAATCATTGACTAAACCGTACTCTAGCCACATACCCATTGGGGCATGGGCAGGCCAGTCATCATTGTCATAGTAACGTACTGATTTATCATCAGAAGCGTTGCATTTGCCGGGATTGCGGACAAGCTGAAATAAATGGATCGTGCTACGGTCATCTTCATCAAGCCAAAGGAATGTAAGCATAATATCTTCGGCGCAGCCGGGGGTAACGCCAATAAAATGGATATAATTGACGTTCAGTATCTTTGCCATTTCCATTAAAGTGTTGTTTTTGGGAACACGGTAGCCAGATTCATACTGTGCGATACGAACATCAGCATTGCGTTCCTCATATCCCAATTTCAAGCCTAGTTCACGCTGTGTCAAGCCCCGGAACGTGCGTATTCTCTTTATCCGTTCTCCTAATACCATAGTCATGTATCCTTTCTGAAAATTAGAGTGATTGTTTTGAAATTATCATGTTACATCTGCTCCACAACTCATCTTTATATGCAAATGCATCTTTATCAATCTTTCTTTCAACAAAGCCGACTTTTTCATAACATTGCTTTGCTAATACGTTTTTACTGAAAACATTTAGTTGAACCACTTTTGCGCCGGTTATCTGAAAAGCGAATTGCAGAGCCAGATTCAGCATTTCTTTTCCGTAACCTTTTCCACGTTTGGTTTTATCAACAATAACAAATTTAAGAAAACCAATATTGTCTGCTGTATTGACAGAATAACAGAAGAAGCCTACTGCCTGTCCGCTGTTTTCAGTTGCTACATAAGCACTGTCTGTCCAGTCCATTGCATTTTTCTCTAATAAATCATGGAAAGATTTTTGTGTCATGGGGTATGGCAAAAGATTTGCACACCAAAAAGCATGAGTTCTTTCGTCATCAATCCATTTTGATACATATTCGTAATCTTTGCTTGATATATACGGTCGGATTCTCATAAATGGAATGTCCTTTCTCCAATTTATTTATAAATTTGTTATAGGTAGTACACCATAATATATTCTTCCTCATTCTCCTTTACAATCTCAAAACCAATCTTTAAATACATCTTTGCCGCATAATTGGCTTTTTGAACAGAAAGAGAAACCCGGCTGTACCCATGTGATTTGAGCAGGGTAAGAATTTCTTTCATCATAGCCGTTCCAATGCCAAAGCCTCGATATTCTTTATAAAGAGAGATTGCTAAAGAGGGCGTTTCATCATCTATATGTCCGTAATCGTTCATAATGCGAACCCAAACAGCCCCAACAATCTTACCGCCAACCTCTGCCACTAATCCCCAATCATCTTTGGATTCCCCGAAATGCTTAACATAAATCTGTAATTCGGGAGATGAAATAATACTTTTGGTTGGAGGTTCGATACCCTCTGGAACAAAAATTGCTTCATATAGAAAATTATCCAATAACGGATATTCCTGTTTTTGTATTTCCCGTATCGTATACTCCATAGCTTACCTCTCAATTCTGTATTCTCCATATATTCTAGCATAATTCAGATAATACAGCAACAAAAACTTATCAGAAATGCTAAATTTAATAAAAAAGATAAGTTTAACAAATAAGCTATTAACAATAACAGAAATGTTAAGTATAATTCAAATACAGAACTTAACAAAAACGCTAAACAAAAAAGGAGGATATTGAATGAGGAATGAACTATTTGTAACTGCCGGGGAGGTAGCGCAGGAGTTGGGCGTTTCCAAACCATTTGCTTACAAATTAGTACGACAGATGAATGAGGAACTGGAAGAAAAAGGTTTTATCACAATCGCCGGACGTGTCAGCAGAAAATATTATGAAGAAAAATTCTACGGCATGGCGCAGGCGGCGAACTAAGGAGGGCAGATTATGGCGGCATATAAAGATGAACAGCGTGGAACTTGGTATGTATCGTTCCATTATTATGACTGGACGGGGAAGAACTGCCGAAAAGTCAAGAGAGGTTTCAAAACCAAAAGAGAAGCTACGGAGTGGGAACACCATTTCCGTATGAAAGAAGCGGCTGACTTGGATATGACTTTCGGTGAATTTGTGCAGGCATACACAAGAGACATGAAACCTAAGTTAAAACACAATACTTGGCTGACAAAGGAGCATATCTTACGCACAAAATTGTTACCGTACTTTGAGAATAAGAAAATGTGCGATATTCGTGCAAAAGATATTATCCAGTGGCAGAATGAGCAGATTTCCTATCGTGATGAAAAGGGAAAGCCCTATGCGCCGACTTATCTGAAAACTCTGCAATCAGAATTGAGCGCATTGTTTAATCATGCGGTACGGTTCTACGAATTAAAGAGCAATCCCGTTGTCAAAGCCGGGCCGCTTAGGAAAGGGAAAGCAGAGGAAATGCTTTTTTGGACGAAGGAGGAATATCTGAAATTCATTGAAGCAGTAAAAGACAAGCCGTATTCCTATCAAGCATTTCAAATTTTATACTGGTGTGGCTTGCGTGTTGGCGAACTTTTAGCACTCACTCCGCAGGATATTGATTTTGATAGCAAGATCATTCGGATAACAAAATCTTATCAGTGGTTAGAGGGAAAAGATATTGTAACAGACCCAAAGACACCGAAAAGCAAGCGCAATGTCAGTATGCCGGACTTTTTGTGTGAGGAATTAAAAGAGTATATCGGCAGGCTGTACGGACTTCTCCCGACTGACCGTATCTTTTATCTAACAAAAAGTTTCCTGCACCATGAAATGACAAGAGGGGCGGGGACAGCAGGGGTAAAGCGCATTAGAATCCATGATTTAAGACACCCGTATGTCAAGCACAAACTAAAAAATTTATCAGATTATTGGCCGGACAGGTTATCCGCAAAGGACAAACCCGCCCGGCCAGTCTTTTTGCTTTCATTTCAGGTGCTTTTTATGCTGTCGCAATCCCTGAATCCATAATCGGATTCACAAAACCGTCTGCCACTGTACAGAGGCGGACTTCGTTCTGCTTGAGGAAGTTCCAGTATCGGATCATGTCCTCAGTGTGCCGGCAAAGGCGATTAAGATTGAATACAAGAACGATATCCACCAGATGTTCTTCAACTGCCCGGTTTACTTCCAGCAGGCCGGGACGGTCAAAATTTATGCCATTCTGTATATCTCTGGAAATTCCCATGATAGATAATCCATGCTCCGCTGCATATTCTTCAAGGCGATACCTATGTGTTTCCAGCAGTTCTTCACTCATATTACCGCCTTTATCTATGCGACAGTAAAGCCATACTTTTTCTCTGTTCATTGTCAGCCTCCTTATTCCATTCAGGAAATCTCCCTGCAAAAATCTTTCATTTTCCATTCAATTTTTATCTGGCTGTCTGGGAATACGCTAATCCTTTCAATCAGCACATTAGCAAACGTCTCCGTCAGACCATCCGCGCCACTAATATCACTGGCAATGGATTTCAGCTGTGATTTTGTGTCGCTATCCATTTGCTTTTGGCTGATCTCCGCAGAGAGCGCGGAATGTGCCTGCTTCAGACGGTTTAATTCTTTATCACACACGGATTTCTGTTCCAGATAGCTGTCCTTGTCAATCTCTTTCAGAAGAAAGCGCTCATAAAGCAGGCGTTTTTCTGTCTGGCACTGCCGGATCCGGTTCTGGTATTCTGTCTGCTCCGCAAGCTGGACATCCAGGCCGCCGGCTACGGAAAGACTGTCAATGTTTAAAATAATGCCTGCCTGCTTTAAAAGGATTTCGTAGATCAGGCTTTCCAGTTCCGCTTCCAGGATCCGCATACCGTGGCACGGCGACATGCTGTCAACGGAAGTATAACGGCAGATAAAATAGGGTTTTTTAGCCGGTATGCGTCCCATGGCGTGTTTACAGCATCCGCAGAACACTTTGCCGCGCAGGGGATACTGGTGTACCTTCCTCTTGACGCTCTTAAAATGCAGCAGCTTTGCCTGAACCTGCTCATATGTGGATTTATCAATAATGGGCGGATGGTGGTCAGGGATTTTAAACCACTCGCTTTCATCTTTTAAATGGAGGCACCTTCCGCCGATCTCCCTTACCTTCCGTTTTCCCATGATGTAAGTGCCTGCATAGCGTTCATCGCCTAAAATCCGCAGGATTGTGGTACGCTGCCATATTCCCTGGCATCTGGAAACATCATGGTAATGTTTTCCTTTGGACGCTTTATATTCGCCCGGAGTGACTATCCCTTTTTGGAAAAGCACTTCGGCTATCTGGTGGGCGTCGTGTCCGTCAAGGGCCATCTGGAAAATCAGACGGACGTTCGGTGCGGTTTCTTCATCAATTTCCATCCTGCCATCTGCCCCTTTCTGATAACCATAAGGGCAGACAACACTCTGGTATTCCCCGCGCTTCATTTTTACATATTTGGCCGTTCTTGTTTTTACAGACATATCCCGGCTGTAAAATTCACTGATCAGATATTTTACAGCCATGCCGATACCGCCGGTATCACCCTGGTGCTGTGCGCTGTCAAAACCGTCCTCAACAGAGATAAAGCGGACGCCGAATACCGGGAATACACGCTCCATAAAGTATCCTACTTCAATCATGTTGCGCCCGAATCGGGAAAAATCTTTTACAAGGATGCAGTGGATCTCCCCTGCCCGTACCCGGTCAAGCAGTTTCTGGACAGCCGGACGCTCAAAATTGGTTCCGCTGTGTCCGTTGTCGATAAATTCTTCCACCTGGGCATTTGGGATCCCTTCCATATCGTCCGCATAGCTGTGAAGCAGGGCAAGCTGGCTCTGGATGCTCAGGCTGTCCACCTTTAAATCCTCAATCGAAAGCCGCACATAAAGGGCGATCACATAATCCATGGAAGCATTATTCATGTGCCAGCACCTCCCGCACTTGTTCAAAGCCGCATCTGAAGCGGAAAACGATCTCAACATTCTGCCGATCCCGGACAATGACTTTTTCAATCAGTTCATCCACAAGACGCGCTGTAAGCTTTGTATTGCCGTCAATCATGGCCAGCTTTTTGGCAAGGCTGGAAAATTTGTGCAGCTGTTTCTGCAATTCTTTCTGCTGCTCATCCAGAGCCTGCGCCTGCGCCATATCAGCCGTTATACGGCTTTCATAATCCTGCTTCAGTTCCGCATATTCCCCGCTGGTCAGTATGCCCGTCACAAGGTTCTCATAGAGGCTTCGGAGGAAGCTTCTGTTTTGTTCCACTGACGCAAGGAGGCGTTTCTGTTCCTTCTCTGCCGAGGCTTTCCGTTCTGCTATTCTGGGATCCTGCTCTTTCAGGCGTAAGTTATTCCCGATAACAGTTTCTGCTTCCTTCATGATGTAAGCAAGGATAATATCAAACAGGTCGGTTTCCTTTAAACATACGCCGGGGCAGTAGTCTTTGGCAATCCTGCCGTTGGAGATGCAGTGGAAATAATATACCCCATGGGAGCGTTTGCGGTGGAGGTTCTTTCCGCAATGGCCGCAGAAGATACGGCCGCGCAGGACATTTTCTGTATAAGGGATACCGGTCTGATCTCTGCTTTTTTCGGCTGCCTGCCTGCGCAGTTCCTGAACCTTTTCAAATAATTCACGGCGGATCAGCGGCTCATGGGTATCACGCACAACGATCCATTCCTCCGGCTCCGTTGGAACCTGTTTGTGGCCTATTGTTTTTGTTTTTCCCTGCACCATATCGCCGACATAAACTTCATCGGCAAGTATTTTTGTTATCGTCCATGTCTGCCAGTTCCCGCTTCCCATCAGGCGGCTTGGTTTGATCAGGCCGCATTTCACCAGATAAAATCCGGGAGTGATGATCCCCTGCTCATTCAGCCGTGTGGCAATCCTGTTCAGGGATACCCCGTCTGCCGCCCATTGGAAGATGTCACGGACAGCCGGCGCGGTTTCTTCATTCACGATCAGCTTGTGGCAGTTCTCCGGATCTTTGCGGTAGCCATAGGGAGGACGTGCGCCGACATAATCGCCGGATTTCATGCTCTGGCGGGTCTGCGACCGGACTTTGCGGCTGATGTCGGCGGCGTATGCCTCGTTTACCATGTTTTTGAACGGCAGGATAATATGCTCCCCGCTGTTCTGGTCTGCTTCACTGTCATACTGGTCATTGACGGCGATAAAACGTACCTGCCGGACAGGAAAATATTTCTCGATATAGTAGCCGGTGTCTATCGTGCTTCGCCCCAGTCTGGATAAATCCTTAACAATGATACAGTTAATCTTACCGGCCTCAACATCTGCTAACATCTGCTGGAAAGCCGCACGTTCAAACGTCCGTCCGGTTATCCCGTTATCCGTGTAGATCCCGGATACCTGGATATCGGGGTGGAGAGCAGCAAAGGATTCCATAATCTTCTTCTGTGTTTCCAGTGAATCCCCGCGCTGCCCGTTAAACTCCACGGAAAGGCGTATATAAAGGGCGGCCTTCCATACTTTCATGCCAGTTTTTACGGCAGGTGTCTGTGCGGTATTTTTTCTGCTTTTCCGTGCCATTTATACGGCCTCCTTTCCCCTGGTGTTTTGTCCGGGCAGCGGTGCGGCGGCATGGGCCGAGAGCCGTTCCACAACCGCCTGGTATTCCATCTGGTAGCGGAATGTAATCTGGAGGTCGTCTTTTTCCAGAACGCGGATCGACTGTATCAAAGCGATCACAGCCCTCCGGTCAATTTCTTCCATGCCGGAAAACCGCTTAAAATGCTGGATCCACCGTAAACGGTCATGGGAGCTTCCTTTTACAGCGTCCATTTCCTCCCGGAGTTTAGAAGCTGCTTCTTTCAAGCGGCTGATATCCGCATGGTAACTGTTTTTCAGAGATTTATATTCTTCCTTATCCAGCAGCCCCGTCACGAAGTTTTCATACAGGGTGGACTGGAAGCGTGTCAGGCTGGCGAGCTGTTCCTCATTTTCCATAAGCCGGGCCTTATATTCAGCCACCAGTTCCTGATTGACCTGTTCTTCACTGATGTCCCGCAGCAGCTCTTCCAGGGAAACCACATTCCCGATGTGCGCTTTCAGGCTTTCCGTAATGCAGTCTGTCAGATCCTGTTCGCGGAGCATGACCGGGTGGGTGCATCCGTTCTTTTTCCCGGTCGGGCAGTAATAATAAAAATATTTGCCATTCTTGTAAGGTACTGTTTTCCGCGTCATACGGGCACCGCAGGAGCCGCAGATCAGGATGCCGGAAAAAAGATATACTTTATTGCCGTTGGGGGCGGTGCGCGTGTCAAGCCCCAGGATTTTCTGCACAAGGTCATAATCCTGCCTGCGTATAATCGGCTCATGCGCGTTCTCCGTCCGTATCCATTCCGCAGAAGGCTTCTCAACCAAATCTTTTACTTTATGGTTGTAGGTGGTCTGCCGCCCCTGCACAAGTGTACCGGTATAAGTTTCATCTTTCAGAATACGGATAATTGTGGTAGCCGACCACTTCGTTTTTTCCTTGTCAGTAAAGCCGCCGCTGGGATGGGGAAGCCCCCTGCTTTCCTTATAGGCCAGCGGGGAGAGTATGCCGGACTGGTTCAGGCTTTCCGCGATTTTAGCGGCGCTGTAGCCGTCTATCTTCTTGCGGAAGATATCCTGCACCACTTTGGCGGCAAAACTGTCCACAATCAGCTGATTGTGGTTTTCCTTTGATTTCTGATAGCCGTATATAGGGCAGGCTCCCACAAAGTCGCCATTTTTCCGCTTCGTCAGAAGGGCGCTCCGGGTTTTTACAGAAATGTCATGGCAGTAAGCGTCATTCAGGATGGTTTTCAAAGAAATATTCAAGTCATCGCCATTGTTTTCATGGGCGGTATCTATCCCATCCGTGATCGCTATAAAACGGACGCCGTAAGCCGGGAATATCTGGCGGAGGTAGCGGCCTGTTTCTATGTATTCGCGTCCAAGGCGGGAGAGGTCTTTTACGATTACGCAGTTAATTTTCCCCTCCCGTATGTCCTGCATCATGGCCTGGAACTGGGGCCGGTCGAACAGGATTCCGCTGTAGCCGTCGTCTACATGTTCCGATACAAGCTCGATTTCCGGATGCCCTTTCAGGAAATCTTCAATCAGTTTTTTCTGGTTGGTAATGCTGTCGCTTTCGTTCTCCCTGTCCATGGAGTAGGAAAGCCGCAGGTATTCCGTTGCTCTGTATTCAGGCATTAAAAAATCACTCCTTTTCTTTTTACGGACTTCCCCCATAAATCAAAGAGTGATTCGGATTTGCCTTATTCAGTTTATTCTTTTTCCAATTCCGATGATAGCATAATCCCATGGGAAAGTCAACGCTTTAAAGCGTCAAATTAAAATCCGTTTCAGACAGTCCTCCAGCGAAGCACCGTTTTCCGCGAATTGCGCCCGGACGGTAAACCTGCCGCACTTGAAACAGTAGGGGTTTTTGATCTGCCGGATAAATTCGGCAACTCTTTCCTCTCTGGTAAGATTTTTGTCTACGGATACGTCCCTGATGTCAACAAGGGGCGCAGTATCCATACTTGCTGTTTCCTTCATATCCATACCTCCGATCTGATTACCCACGGAAGCGGTAAGGGAGTTTCCTGCCCCCACGCTGTCCGTTATACTTCTCTAAAATGACACGGGCGAAACGGAGGGCTGTGTTGCTTGTGGAAAAATCTGCCCGTCCCCGGCGGTTGATTTCGTCCGGGTCGCACTGGGAAAGCCGGGAGACAAAGGTCTTGTCGTTTAACTCTGTGTCATAAGTTTTTATGAAGAGCGCCATGCCTGCCAGAACAGCAGCGGTCAGGGAACGCGGATCCCCCTCCCAGGTGTCCCAGAGAAGCTGCAACATGCGGGTGAAGGACGCCCCACCCAGCAGCCGGTAAGCGTTCACCAGCGCACGGGTTGACACGATCTCCCCGGTCTTTCCATGGCTTTTTCCCAATGCCCATATAAAGCCGCAGTTTTCGATCAGCCGCTTGACTTCCGTGATCTCCGCGTCCGCCCCGGATTCCGCCAGTACGTTCGTGGACTGTGACAGGCTCAGGCGTTTCTTGGCCTTGTCCAGTTTGTAGCACAGATCGGCTTCCTGCTCATAGGTCAGGCCGTCATAGACCTTGCAGTCCACCATGACGCCCCGCCCGCCGTTCATCCGGCGCATGGCAGAGATGCGGTGCTGACCGTCCACTACATAGAATTTACCGTCGCGGAAGCTGACCGTGATCGGGTCAAGGAGCCGCTCGTCCCATTCCCGGATCAGCCGGTCAACCTCCTTCGGGTTTACCGGGCGCTGGTAAGGCAGGCCGGAAGTCAGCCGGTCTGTATGGATAGAGCGCTCCACGCCGGGATTAGTGTACTCCGGGTCTGGCTGTGTCATCTGTTCTGGCTTTGGCTTTATCGGTTTGGTTGAATTTCGTTTTTTTCTGTAACTGCTCATGTCTTCATTGTCCTTTCTACTTTATGGAATAATTGTCCGGCGGCGGAACAGATGGAATCCGTCAGCTGGCGGAGATGGGAGAGCTGCTCCGGGCTGACAAAGGGAAATACCGCGTCATAATACGGGTCGCTGTACCAGCCGATCTCTTTATGGAATTTCCGGACAAATGCCTCATATTCTTCTAGGAAGCTGTCCGGGGTGCCGCTGCAATCTTTGTCCGGGTCTTTCAGTTCCGCTACCACATCTTTTAAACTGGCGGCAGGGGCTTTCTGCGAGACCGGCTGAGAAAGAGGAGCTGATGCCACAGATCCTGCCGCCTTTTCTGTCCGGTTTTCCGTTTCGGGCTGTCCTGCTGCTCCGGTCTCCGGAGCTTTAAGTCTTTCATTGCCGTCATCCGGTGTTGTCTCCCTCTTTCTGGTATATTCATCCACCGTGCGTATCTCTTTTGCGGCAAGGAGCGCGGCGGCTTCTTTCTGCTGTTCCGGTTTCAGATTAGAGAGCTTCATTGCAGCTTTTTTTGATATTTTTGTGTCTGTCCCTTTGATGATTTCTTTGGTTTCCGGTGTCAGGTTTTTTGCCGTCTGTATCTGCCGCCGGACGGTACGGGGATTAACTCCTAATTTGTCGGCAGTATCATCAACAAAAGATTTTGCCGGATCAAACGGACATTTTGTCCGTTTGATTTCTTCGCTTTTTCTGTCGCCTCCCCGCTTTGTTTCCGGGTGCAGTGTTTCATAAATTTCCTTGCGGCGCAGAAGCATCTCCCCATATTCCACGGGTGACAGGTCATTGCGTATAAAATTCTCGTCAATCTCCGCCAGTTCTGCCGCCAGCCCTTCCAGGCTGCTGACAGTGCATTCCACATCCGTCCATCCCAGTGCTTTCACTGCTTCCAGGCGGTGCAGCCCTGCGATCAGAAAATTCTCCCTGTCTATGGTCAGGGGATTCAAAAGCCCAAGCTCTCGTATGCTGTCTGTCAGTTCTTTTACATGCCCCATATCAAGGCTGCGCCTCCCTTCCCTTATCTGGATTCTCTTTATGGAAACCTGCATATAAGCGGCACCCCCTTTATTTTCCTTTTGTTTTATCTCAGTGCCTGCTGGATGAAACACCATGCGCCACAAGCCGATGTACCGCTATAGAAACGGATACGCCAGCAGCTTATGGCGGCAGGTCTTGCATCCCGCAAGAATCCGGCAGGCGCATTTTGCGTTGGCTGCCGGAGCTATCGCAAACAGGAACCTCCGGTCAGGACAAAGAATATGCCCTGTTCCTCGGTACGGGTTCCCATAATTCCATCAAATCTCATTCTTGTGCCGTATTATCAGGCGACGGGATCGCCCTGCTTCTCACCCCCGGCACGGGAATATCCAAGCCGCTTATGGTTAGTAAGCGCCATGATACCGACGGCAGGTGGCGGCAGGTGACTAAGCTGCCCAGGCCATGCCCACAGTATCCCCCTTTCACCCTGCGGTACGGGAATTTTCTGGTTCTCCACTCACTGGCGGCTCATGGCGGTTCCGGCATTACCAGTGCCGGTCACAGGCCCTCCGGGTTCCCGCTCGTACCTTTGATGTTATCTTATTGACGGAGCAGGGCAGGGAGGGGCAGAAGATAAGCCCTTTCCCCGTCCGTTCCCGCAGGCAGTCGTCGCGTCCGTGCCTGGGCCGCTTGCTTTACAGCCCCGCGCAGTGGGAGAAACTTGAATACTGATTATCCATGAACAGAAACTTGTCCTGTTGTTTTTCAATGTGCATGAAGAGGGAATAAAAATATCCCCTCATAAGGTTCGGTAACGAAAAAGCAGTTTGAAAACCAGATTTTTAAAAAAACTTTTTTAATTTTTCCAAAATCTTCTTTTTCCGCTTGTGGATAGCTGCCTGTGTGAGATTGTAAACCGCGCTTATTTCCCGTTCTGATTTCTCCAGATAGAAGATCTCATGGATCAGTTCCCTTTCTTCATCCGTCAGGCTCTGCAATGCCCTGTCCAGCGTTTCCAGCGTCTGTGCTTTTATTACAGCACCGTCCACCGGCTCGTCCGGAGCAGGGAAATCCCAGTCTGCTTCCAAAAGATGCTCATATGATGCTTCACGGCTGGGAACGTATTCTACCGTCTGTTTTTCCGGATCCACAACAAACTTTCCTTTTTTCAGCCGCTTCATAAAATACCGCTCTTTTTCTTCCGCATGTTTATATTCCCGGTAGACTTCCTCACTGACCTTCACGGGTTGTCCCTCTATGTATAAATAAAAATCCTTTTCTGCCATATATTCCTCCGAAATTCTGAAATGTTGACGGGTTTCAGAATCCCAGAGGCGGAGAACGGCATCTTGGAACAATGACAAGTTCCTGCATAAAACGACATGAAAAAAGCCGCGCCTGGCAGATACCAGACACGGCCGAAAATACATCTCGTCGTATTCGCTTTTTATGAACGCATTGTAATATAAAAATATCCGTATAGTTAGCGGCTATACGGATATGGCAAATTATATGTTTAATTGACAGAAAGACTGTTTTTTCGCACGGATATGTAAAATTGTCCTCTATGGAAGCTAAGATTTTTTTAACGAATCACAGGCATGTAATATGTAATCGGACACGGCTTTCCTTTCATTATGCCGCATCATCATAAAATAATAACGGCTTTTGAATCACTCAAAACCGCTACTATGTTACATCGTCCTGTATAACGCAAAGCTACCCAGAACCAATTAACGGTCTTACTATGTCAACGTCTCTGAGAAATATGCGTTTTTTGGTTATATGTCAGTATAACTCATTTTCTGATAAATGTCACTGTTTTATTCTCAATTTTGGCAACATGCAGGAGAAATTATGAAACAAATAGACATGAAAAGACAGAGAATTTGACGATAAACATATCAAATCCCGGCAATTCTCAAAAAAATCAGAAAAGCCGGGATACTTATTACAATAGATCGTTAAGTAAATTCATGCACTTTACTTTCTGTTGCAGATTAGCGCTGCCATAGACATTAAGTGTGAATGATACATTTTTGTGACCGAGAATTTCTGAAAGTGACTTGATGTCAAATTCCGGTATCTCAATCGCCCTTACTGCAAAAGTATGGCGGATTTCATGAAATTTCACTTTTTCCAGTCCATTCCTTTTCAGGAAACGTGAAAAAAACTGTCTGTAGGTGCGAGGTTCACTAGGTTTGGTTTTACCGGTCAGGAAATAGTGGTTCGGATTGTCCGTATAAAACTTTTTAATGATGTTCATGAGCAGAGACGGAACCGGTATTGTCCTTGCGGAAGTCTTTGTTTTTGGAGGCCCGATGTGAAGGTAGGAGCTTTTCTTCCTTTTGTCATAGATTCTCTGAACCGTCTTATTGATATTGATTGTTTTGTCGGTAAGAGAAATGTCCTTCATCTGAAGCCCGCATAATTCCCCAATACGCACTCCTGTAAACAGGGCAATGAGGATTCCGGCCGTTTTCCGGTTTAAATCCAAGTAAATGCACTGAATCAACGCCTGCTCCTGGTCTTTAGACAGGGAAACCACCTTTTTAATGCCGAGTTCCTTTGGGTATTCAATCAGATCCCAATTCAGCAGAGGGATGGCCCGTTCTTTGTAAGCGTATTCCATCGACAATCTGAACACAAGAATAATATCGCGGATTGTCTTGACGGTCAGCCCTCCGGTTTTGTCCAGCCTGCCCTCATTATGGAGTGTAGATATGTAATTTTGCACATCTGCCTCCGTGATTGTGCCAATTTTGCGCTTGCCGAACTGAGGAATCAGGTGATTTTCGGCAATGAGCGTAAAGCTGGCGTGTGTTGACGGGGTAATCATTGGCTTCTTCTTATTGAGCCATTCATTAACCAACGTCTTAAATTGTGTATTATTAGTCATATTGACCACCTCCACAGATATTATCAGTGAAGGGGGAATTATAGCACCATATAATCCTTGAGTAACGGTCTCGAAAAGTATCCGAAGCTGCGGTTTCCGGGGTTTGAGGAACCGT
>BLLU01000146.1 GCA_011959105.1 Lachnospiraceae bacterium
GTCTCTTTCTGCGTAGCAGTCGATGAAGGTGGAAGTACGTCCTAAGGACATAGCAGCACCGTTCTGCTCTTTTACTGCGCAGAGGTATCCGAAATAAGTAGCCTGGATTGCTTCTTTTACGTTAGTAGCCGGTTTGGAGATATCACAGCCATAAGAAGCAGCCATTTCTTTCATCATTTTAAGAGCTACGATCTGCTCGGAAATTTCTTCACGGAGACGGATTACTTCGTCTGTCATAACGCGTCCGGTGGAATCTTTCTGAGTCAGTTTGTCCTGAATCAAGTAATCGATACCATACAGGGCAACACGTCTGTAGTCGCCGATGATACGTCCGCGGCCATAAGCGTCCGGAAGACCTGTGATGATATGGGAAGAACGGCAAGCTCTCATTTCCTGATTGTAAGCGTCGAAGCAGCCTGCGTTGTGGGTTTTTCTGTGTGTGGAGAAGAATTCGCTGATTTCAGGGTCTACTTCATATCCGTTGTCAGAGCAAGCTTTCTCTGCCATACGAATACCGCCGTAAGGCTGCAGGGAACGCTTGAAGGGTGCGTCTGTCTGGAAGCCCACGATTGTCTCTTTGCTCTTGTCCAGATAGCCGGGACCATGGGAAGTGATAGTGGAAACTACTTTGGTGTCCATATCAAGAACGCCGCCTGCTTCACGCTCTTTCTTCTGCAAGTCGAGTACCATGTTCCATAAGTCTTTTGTGTTCTGTGTAGGTGCTGCTAAGAAAGCTTCATCCCCTTCATAAGGATGATAGTTTTTCTGGATAACGTCGCGTACATTGACTTCATTTTCCCATCTGCTGACATTAACACCACTAGAATTTACGAAACACCAAATGAATACACAAGCTAATACAGGAAGCTCTACCAATAATTATGTAGTTGGTATGGAGAATATTGGGTTAGTTGTAAATACAGGAGAAAAAAATAATGGTGGAGTTTTATATAAGATAAATGATCCAAAAGTTATTTACGCAATAGAGAATGGTATTGAAATATCCAAGAAATAGTTTTACTACAC
>BLLU01000147.1 GCA_011959105.1 Lachnospiraceae bacterium
ACGTTGGAGAATGCATATGCTTTGGAGAATGGGCTGCCTTTGCTGAACCGGGTAGGGGTGGAAGCGGGCTGACGGTCCGATGGAGAGCCGCCAGAAGCCAGGAAGGGATGAGGGGATGAAAGAAACAGAATTTCCGTATGAAATCCGTTTGGCGTATCGAGAGGAATGGGAAGATGCAATGGCATTGGCCTGGAAAACCTTTCTGGAATTCGAGGCAGATGACTATACGCTGGAAGGCATTAGAAGCTTTGAAGATTTTATTACGGATAATACGCTGTACCGTATGTTTATTATGGGGGCATACCCGATGTTTGTGGCAGCGGATGGAAAACGGCTGGCCGGTATGATAACGGCAAGGAGCAATGCCCATATTTCCTTGCTGTTTGTGGACCGGGAATATCATAGGCAAGGCATAGGAAGGGCTTTGATTAGGAAGCTGTGTGAATATTTAAGAGGGGAATCGGGCGTTCGCCGGGTGACGGTGAACGCCGCCCCGTTCAGTACTGGATTTTACCATAAGGTTGGATTTGTGGATTTACAGCCGGAACAGACATCTTCCGGCATCCGGTATACTCCAATGGAACTGCTTTTATAAAAATACATAGAAATGAGGAAGAATATGGGAAGAATATTTGATATGGACAGCCCTGTAATGCGTTTCCTGGGCAGGCTGGCGGATTTGATGATACTGAACCTGGTGACGCTGCTATGCTGTCTGCCTGTTGTAACGATAGGTGCATCCCTTACGGCTATGCATTATGTATTGCTGAAAATGGTGCGGAATGAGGAAAGCTATATTGTCAGGTCCTTTTTTAAGTCCTTTAAGGAAAACTTTAAGCAGGCTACGGTGATCTGGTTAATCATATTGCTGTTTCTGGTTATTTTTGGGGCAGACATAATGATTATCAATTATTCAGGGATGGAATTTCCATCGGCACTGAAAATCATTCTTTTTGCGCTGGCGATGATTGGATATATGGTGATGTGCTATGTGTTCCCTGTGCTCTGCCGGTTTGAAAATACGGTGATTAAAACAATAAAAAATGCGCTGTTTATGGCTATCCTCAGTTTCCCTAAAACGGTTGTTATGATGGTTTTATATATTTCGCCTTACATTTGCCTTTATTTCTTTACCATGGCGGTTCCACTGGTGATTTTGTTCGGGATTTCGGCGCCGGCTTATTTATCGGCGATGCTTTATAGCGGGACCTTTAAGAAGTTCGAGCCGGAGGAAGAGCCTTTTTATGACAGGTTTGAAAATGGGGAAGGAATTGACATGAGCGATTTGCCGGCTGCTGACGGAGAAATAACTGGCAGCGGTGAAATATCCGGCAGCGGCGGGGCAGCTGTTGGTGGTGAAATAGCTGGCATCGGCGGGATGGCTGCTAATGGTGAAGGAACAGGCAGCGATGGAATAAAATGATTCCAAGGATGAAATCTCCGTCTTCGGTACAGTGTTTGCCGGGGATAAGACGGCTGCAAGCGTGTAAAACAGCAGGAAAGAAAAGGAAACTGACCACAGCAATTAGCGGGAGTTTGATAATTGAATAACGTTTGTACAATATGTATAAGAAAAAAAGTATTTATTGTTCAACTTGACGCGATTACGAAAATGATATATGTAATGTAAGCAATTTTTACAATGTGGGAAAAAATCTTTGTGGAATGTTGGTATAGCAAAAAAAGAAAAACTCGGTTATACTTGCTTTAGAGTTAAGCGATGGTTCCGGAAATACGGAATAATAATACAAAAAGCGATTAGGAGGCAAAATAGTATGGCAAGTTTATCATTAAAGAACATCTGTAAAGTATACCCCAATGGGTTTGAAGCAGTAAAGAATTTCAACCTTGAGATTGCAGATAAAGAATTCATCATTTTCGTAGGACCTTCAGGATGTGGTAAATCTACTACACTTCGTATGGTTGCAGGCCTGGAAGACATTTCTTCCGGCGAACTTTGGATTGGCGACAAGCTGGTTAACGATGTAGAGCCGAA
>BLLU01000148.1 GCA_011959105.1 Lachnospiraceae bacterium
GATGCAGAGCCGGAAAAACGGACAGAAGAACCGGAACAGGAAGAAACAGTACGCTTTATGGTTACGGAAACTTCGGATGCCTTTACAGAGCCTTATGCGGTGTGGGACAGCGAAATGCAGGATTATTATGTAACAGGCGATGGCACAGTGCCGACATTTGACACACCGGAGGAAGCGGATGTTTTTTGTCAAAATCTCAACGGAGATTTACAGGGGAAAGAATCAAAAGATATTGTATCAGAGCCGGAAAATGTTACAGAGGAAACGGAACAGCCGGGAACGGAAGATGTTTCAGGCGCAAAAAATTCTGCTGAAAAAGATGATTTCCCCGACATTGACACACAGGCTATCCGGGAAGGTCTGGAAAAAAGCGGGCATTGTGGACGGGCAGGTTGTAGATGAAAATGCTTTGGAAAACAGCCCGTTTATCCGGCAGGTCATGGGGGATGTGGAAACTCTGACCGGGGGCAATCCGCCAGAACCGGGGAAGGTTTCAGGAAAACAGCCGGAGATTGATAAATCAGGCGCAGTCAATTATCATATCTCTTTCAACGAAGCGGAGAACACAGGAAAAGGCTTTGCGCCGAAAGAGAAGTTCCGGCAGAACGTGGAAGCCATACGAACCCTTGAAAAGATTGAAAGTGAACGCCGCACTGCCACACCGGAAGAACAGGAAGTTTTAGCAAAATATGTGGGGTGGGGCGGTCTTGCCGATGCCTTTGATTCTTCCAAAGCGAACTGGGCGAATGAGTATCAGGAATTAAAAAGCCTGCTATCCCCGGAGGAATACGCTTCCGCAAGGGAAAGCACGTTAAATGCCCACTATACAAGCCCGGTCATCATTCAGGCAATCTATGACGCAGTGGGGAAAATGGGATTTACCAGAGGGAATGTGTTAGATCCCGCCGCAGGCATTGGGAATTTCTATGGCTGTCTGCCGGAGGAAATGGCGGGAAGCAGGCTGTACGGGGCGGAGCTTGACGGGATTACCGGGCGCATCGCAAAACAGCTCTACCCTCATGCGGACATTCAAATCACAGGCTTTGAAAACACCACCTATCCCAATGACTTTTTTGACGTGGCGGTGGGAAACGTGCCTTTCGGACAATATAAAGTGTCTGACAGGCAGTATGACAAGCATAACTTTTTAATCCACGATTATTTTTTTGCAAAGACTTTGGATAAAGTGCGTCCGGGCGGCATTGTTGCCTTTGTCACTTCAAAGGGGACGATGGATAAGAAAAACCCGGAGGTGCGGAAATACCTTGCACAGCGGGCGGAGCTTTTAGGGGCGGTCAGGCTCCCGAACACAGCCTTTAAGGAAAATGCGGGTACGGAGGTCACTTCGGACATTCTGTTCTTAAAGAAGCGTGACCGGGTATTAGACATTGAACCGGACTGGGTGCATCTGACGGAAAAAGACGGTATCGTGATGAACCAGTATTTCGCAGACCACCCGGAAATGGTGCTTGGAAAAATGGAGATGGTTACAGGGGCGCATGGCATGGAGAGCGCCTGTCTGCCGGATGATTCCCTTCCCTTGTCGGAACAGCTTAACCATGCGCTTTCCTATGTAGAGGGCAGCATCGAGCAGGCGGATTTTAACGAGATTGAAGATGAACTGGCAAGGGAGAACATACCCGCCGATCCGGATGTGAAGAATTATAGCTATACCGTAGTGGACGATAAAGTGTATTACCGGGAAAATTCCATTATGAAGCCTGTGGACGTTTCGGAGAAAGCGGAGCAGCGCATGAAGGGCATGGTGGCGATCCGGGACTGTACGCAGGAACTGATAAACTTCCAGTTGGAAGAATACCCGGATGAAATGATTAAAAACAAACAGACGGAGTTGAATCAGTTATACGATGATTTCTCCAAGAAATTCGGTCTTATCAGTTCACAGACCAATAAGAGGGCGTTCAATCAGGATTCCAGCTACTGCCTGTTATGTTCCCTTGAAAATCTGGACGATGAGGGGAACTTCATTGGAAAAGCGGATATGTTCACGAAGCGTACCATTAAAAAGCAGGAAGTTGTGACGAGCGTGGACACAGCCAGTGAAGCGCTGGCGGTATCGCTTAGCGAGAAGGCGGGCGTGGATTTAGCCTATATGTCGGAGCTTGCGGACAAGAGCGTGGAGGAAATCACAAAGGAGCTTGCCGGGGTAATCTTCCAGAACCCGGTCACAGAGGAATGGGAAACCGCAGACGAGTATTTAAGCGGGAACGTGCGGGAGAAGCTGTCAGTGGCGAGAACCTTTGCAGAAAACCACCCGGAATATGCCATTAACGTGTCCTCACTGGAAAGCGTACAGCCGAAGGAGCTTGACGCATCGGAGATTGAGGTGCGTATCGGCGCAACATGGATTTCCACAAAATATATTGAGGACTTCATGCGTGAAACCTTTGAAACGCCGGGATACCTGCTTGAACGTAAGACAATGGGCATACAGTATTCAGGCGTGACCGGGCAGT
>BLLU01000149.1 GCA_011959105.1 Lachnospiraceae bacterium
TTTATTTGCGGCGACTGTGCAGTCGCCACTCCATTTAAAATGCCGTCCAACAATCATAGGTGTAAGCATACCGGCTTACCACCCAGCCGCAGTCGTCACAGATATTGGATAACTCCGTGATCTGGTCCGCCTCGTTGTAGGTATTGTAGGTACTGATGCCGTTAGGACGGTGGATTTCGGTGACACGGTTGATGGCGTCGTACACATAGGTGGTCACCAGGCCCTCCCGGTCTGTCACTTTGATCAGGTTGTCGTTCAGGTCATACTCGTAGCTTACTTTTGTCCCGTCCGGATAGGTGATGGCGGTAAGGTTGTCCGCGCCGTCATAGGTGTAAGTCACCCTATCGCCCTGGGCTTTTTCATAGGAAAAACTGCCCTCTTCTTCTCCCGGCGCACGGTAGGTGGTCACGGAGGTAATTCGTCCCAGGCTGTCGTAGGTGTACCGGGTGTCTCCCGTGCTGTCATACAGGGCCACCCTCTCCCCCAGGGCGTCATAAGCGTAGGCTACCGGGGCGCCGCTTTCCTCTCCCTGGGCGTCCGTATAAGCCATTTCCACCAGGGAGTCCAGCTTGTCATAGTCGTAGGTGATGGTATTGCCGCCATTGGAAGTATAGGAAGTCAGCCTTCCCGCTATGTCGTAGGTCATGCGCTCTGTCCTGCCCTGGGTGTCCGTCACGCTGGTCAGGTTGCCCATGAGGTCGTAGGTATATCGGGTTCCCCGTCCCAGGAAATCGGTGACGGCGGTCAGGTTGCCCATCACATCATAGGTATAAAAGGCCGTGCTGCCCTGGGCATCCGTCACGCTGGTGAGCCTGTCCATCAGATCGTAGACGTAGGTGGTGGTGAGGCCGCCGGTGTCCGTGCGGGAAAGCACATTTCCATGGGCGTCATAGGTATAATTCTCCGCCAATCCCCGTTTATCCGTGTAAGAGACCAGCCGGTTGGCCTTATCGTAAACATAGCCGGTGGTCTGTCCCAGCGGGTCTACGGTGCCGGTCAGTCTGTCATCCTTGTCATAGGTGTAAGCATAGGTGTATCCCATGGGGTCGGTGACGGAACTTCTGTTGTAGTTCCTGTCATAGCCGTATTGGGTGGTGCGCTCTCCGGGGGTGGTGATCCGCTCAATGTTGCCCACCATGTCGTATACTACGGCGGCGGCTTTCTGCTCCGGATCGGTGACCGTGACCATCCGGTCCACTTTATCGTAGGCATAGGTGAAAGTATTTCCCAGGGCGTTGGTCATGGCGGTGCGGTTACTCCTCACATCATAGCTGTAGGAGGTGACGCCGCCCTGGGGATCGGTGACAGAGAGCAGGTTGTGCAGCACATCATAGGAATACTGCGTGATTCTGCCCAGATTGTCCTCCTCCCGGATGATATCGTCTCCGGCATTGTAGGTAAAGGTGGTCTCGTATCCCAGCGGGGTGGTGATCCCTGTCAGCCTGTGGGCCGCGTCATAGGCATAGCTGTAGACACCGCCGCCGGGCAGGGTTTTCCTTTCCACCTGGCCGTTTGCGTTCACCTGGTACTGCGTCACGCTGCCCTGGGCATCCGTGACCTCTGTTACCACGTCATGGCGGTCATAGGTATAGTTCTCCTGGGCTCCCAGGGGAGAGATCTGTTTCACCATCCGGTACAGGGAGTCATATTCATACTGCCAGGTCTCCCCCATGCCATTTGTCACGGTGAGGATATTTCCCACGGCGTCGTAGCCGTACCGCTCAGTGATCCCCTCCGGGGTAGTGATGGCGGTCAGGTTATTCCTGCTGTCATAGGTGTACCGTGTCTGTCCGCCGTTTCCGTCGGTATATGCTGTCAGGCGGCTCAGAGCATCGTAGCTGTACGCCGTCCGTACTCCGTTTCCGTCTGTCCGCGCCGTCAGGTTGCCATCGCCGTCATAGGCAAATGTGGTAGCGGCTCCCTCCGGATCTATTTTCTGGGTAAGGCGGTTTAAGGCGTCATAAGCATAGGCATAAAGCGCCTCTCCGGGCAAAGTCTGTCCGGTCAAGTTGCCCGCCGCGTCATAGGTGTAGGCGGTCACATTTCCCGCAGGATCGGTGACGGAGACCAGCCTGTCCAGAACGTCATAGGCGTAAAGGGTCTCGGCTCCGTCCACATCGGTGATGGAGATCACACGTCCGAACCCGTCATATTTGTAGAAAGCGCTGCGCCCCAGCACATCCGTCTGCTTTATCAGATTTCCCGCTGCGTCATAGGCGTAGGTCATCCGGTTTCCGGCGGTGTCGGCGGCCTCCACTACCCTGCCCATGGAGTCATAGTTCAGCGTGGTCTGTATGCCGTATCGGTCTGTATAGGTAGCCACTTCCCCTGTGGCCAGGTAGGTATAGCTGTCTTTTTCCCCGTTGGGGTAGGTGTCCGTCAGCAGGTTGCCCTCCGCATCCACCTGGTAACTGTGGACATTTCCCAGAGCGTCCACAGCCTCTAAAAGATTGCTGTTCCCATCGTAGGCATAGGCCATAAAGCTGCCCGCCGTATCCGCTATACAGGTGATCCGGCTGATCTTATCGTAAGTGTAGGTACTGCTGTTCCCGGAGGCGTCCCGGGCCTCCGTCATCTGTCCGATGGCGTCATAGGTGAAAGCGGTCTCTCTGCCCTCGGGTGTAACCATGGAAAGTACCCGATCCTCCCGGTCATAGGTATAGGCGCTGTTTCCGCCCAGGGCGTCTGTCACGGACACCAGACGGCTCAGAGCGTCATAGCCATAATCCGTGGTATTTCCCAGTTCATCCGTCACGGACAGCAGGTTGCCCAGAGCGTCATAGGTATACAGCACTGTGCCGCCCATGGGGTCTGTGGATTTTACCAGACGGTTTAACTTGTCGTATGCGTAGGTATATACCCGGCTCTCGTCATCCCAGAGCCGGAGCAGGTTGCCGTTTTGGTCATAGGCAAGTCTGGTGGCGGTGCCAAGCGGGTCTGTCACCCCGGTCACTCGTCCCAGAAGGTCATAGGTATAGGACACTGCACTGCCATCCGGGTAGGTGATCTTTGTGGTTCTGCCGCACACATCGTTTTCGTAAGCGGTCACATGGCCCCGCTCGTCCGTCTCTGTCAGGAGACCTCCTGTCACGGCATCATAGGCGGAAAGGCTGGTATGACCAAGCCGGTCGGTCTCGCTGGCCACCCGGTCTCCACGGTCATAGGTATAGGCAGTCTCACCGCCCTCCGGTCCGGTCACTTTCTGCCGGCGGTTCATGGCGTCGTAGGTGTAGGAGGTCACATAGCCCTCCGCATTGGTCTCCGTCAGTCGATTGCCGTTGGCGTCATAGGTATAGCTGAGGGTATTTCCCAATGGATCTGTACCCTGCAGCATCCGGTTCATCTTGTCATAGGTAAAGACGCTCTTCTGTCCCTCTCTGTCCGTGATGGCCGTCACAGCTCCCGCCGGGTCAAAGGTATAGGCGGTGGTGTTTCCGGCCGCGTCCGTCTCGCCCACGCACCAGCCTTTTGCGTTGTAGGTCCGGATGGTTACCCCGCCCAGAGGATTGGCGGTGCGGGTCAGGCGGTTCATGGCGTCATAGGCAAAGTTCCATACGCCGCCCTCGGGGTCTGTCATGGATGTGACGCAGGCGCCGTCATAGGTATAGGAGGTCACGGCTCCTCTGGGATCTATTTCCTCGGTCAGACGGTTCTGTCCGTCATAGGCATAGCGGGTCACGCCGCCCTCCGGGTCCGTAACGGAGGACAGGCGGTGTTTTTCATCGTATGTATAGGAAGTCACGCCGCCGTCATACTCCGTCACAGAGGCGATCTGCCCGTCTCCAGTGTAGGCGTAGCGTCTCTCAGCGCCGTCCTGCTTGGTCTGGGTCAGCAGGTTTCCGTTGCCGTCATAGGTATAGGCGGTGGTTATCCCCTGCCTGTCCGTCACGGAGGACAGATACCCCTCCCCATTGTAAGCGCGGCCTTCCGATGTGCCGTCGGGATAGGCGATCTGGGTGGTACGGAATTGATGGTCGTAGGTATAGACGGTGGTATTTCCGTTGGCGTCCACGGCGGTGGTGCAGCCCTCGCCGTAGGAGAGGGTTATAACTGCGCCCTCCGCGTCGGTCTGCTCTGTGATACGACCCTCCCCGTCATAGACATTTGACACCACGCAGTGTCCGTTCTCGTCCTGCCACGTCGTCATCCGGTGCTCTGCGTCATAGGTATAGCTGCGCCGGTCTCCCGCTGCGTCTGTCACAGTGGTCAGGTTTCCCGCCCCGTCATAGGTATAGCCGATATGGTTGCCGTCCGGCAGACTGATTTGTGTGATCCGGTTTTTTTCATCCAGCGTCACGAGATAGTTCTTTCCGGAGGGAGATGTGACAGCGCTCAGGCGGTAGTCCATGTCGTAGGACAGAATGGTTCTGTTGCCATAGATATCTTCCAGCCCTGTCAGCATCCCATAGGCGTTGAACAGATGCTTTTGAAGGCTGCCCAAGTCTGTCAGGACAAAGCCGTCTCCCTCTTCTGCCAGCGCATAGTCGTAGCCGTCGGGAGCCGCATACCCCTCCGCCGTTTTTTGAAAGGCCACAATGCTGCCGGTGCCGGAAAGCCATAGAACCGTGCCGTCGGAAAGTTCTCCCAGCCGCTCATCAAAGGGCGTACTCCACCCATACCCCAGGCTGCCCGCATAACCGGCACCCTTGGAATTGTACTGTCTGGCAAAGGCAAAGCTGCCCCCGATATCCGCGATCTCCGCATCTGTCTGCTCCATGTAAAAGTTACCGGTGTTCAGGTTCACCGGCTCAAAGCCAAAGACGCAGTTTTCCGCCCGGCCCAGGAGCAGTCCGTCCAGCACGGCTCTCCAGTAGTCGGACAGTTCTCCCGCCTCATAGGATGTTGTATTCTGAGGGTTGCGGATAAAGAGCCGGTTCCCCTCCACAGTCAGGGCGTCCTGCATCTGCATATCCGCCATGATGGTATTCACATCCACCCCGTAGTGCAGGGCAATGCGGGGGATCAGATCAAATGCGCCCTCCTCATAAATCAAGAACGTATCGCTGGTCACCGTGGCTCCCACGCCCATCACGCCCTCTGAGCCGGGGAGCAGCGGATCAGTCACCAGGCCCTCGGCATAGGCGGTAATGTAGTAGATCTGGCCCGGTGTCAGGTTCGAGAATACCTCGCTCTGCCAGTTGGATAAGCGTCTGTTATAGGCAACAGCCGTGGGGAAAGCCCCTGCATAGAGTCCGGAGTCGGGATAGATCAGGCTGGTCTGGGCCTCCACTTCTCCGGTGCTGCCGTTGATAAGCTGATAGTGTACGACACTTCCGGCTTTGGCCTGGCCGTGGGCCACAACCCCCAGTGTGTTGGTGGATTTATCCCCTTTTCTCTCCACCACAGGGTAAATCTCGATGGTGGTATCATCCAGACTCAGGGAATCCAGATCTGTCAGTTCCCCAGTCCAGGACAGGATCAGTTTGGGGGCGTACTTGGCGGACGCGCCGTTATACAGCACCTCGCACTGCATCTTGACCCCTGCCGCCGCCTGCTCCTTATTGGGCGCCTCCACCTGGGCTTTCATAACAAAGCCGTGGTTTTCTTCCGTGCCGTTGATCCAGGCACTGACTTCCTCTGTTACATCATAGGAGACAGCCTCCCCTCTGACGGCGCTGGCATACTGGGCATCCAGAAAACGGTGGGTATAGTTCACCTGGTTGTTCCAGGTAAGGCTCCTCACCTCCCAGGGTTCTTCCACGCCGTAAATGCCGAATTCGCTCTTGCCCTTGCTCCATCTTGTCTTTTGTGTTACCTGGAACGTGGCCGACACGATTTCCGCCTCGGACAACAGGGAATTGAAGTCATAGTCTATGGCAAAATAGGTTCTGCAGTTAAGGTGGCGGCTGCCAAATCCCGCATAGGTGCCGGAGGTTACACCGTCGTCATAGCCCACAAAGGGGTACTGATTGTCACCGATTATGGTATTGGGGCTGCCCTCCTCCGCACAGGTCATGCGGATGGCGCTGCCAGTCACCTGGATGGCCGTGGGGTCTATGCGCACGGGATATACTCTCTCCGGTGCGGAAAGCCACTCTTTATCTGCCGTCACTGTCACCAGCAGCAGATCCCCCTGTTCCTCCATGGACATGCTGACGCCAAAACTGATCTCCTCAGCGCTGTCCGTCATCTCCGGAGCCTCCACCACAAAGACGGCCTCCGCCTCCGGATCTGTCCCCGGCTCATACAGGTATAGGGTATTGCCCCGGATTTCTCCCGCCAGGCCGCAGGGATCGATCAGATAGGAAAAGCTGTTTCTCTCTCCCCTCTCCAGCAGGATGATATCTTCTTTTACGCTGTTTCCCAGCACGGTGTACTGATAGTCCACGCCAGGGAACACTTCGCTGTAGCGGACGGCGTTGTCTTTTGCCAGCCCGCCTGTAAAATCGCCCTCCGCCGGGTACAGGGTGATCACGGCCTCCTCGTTGGCAATGGTGATGCCCTTGCCTTCCTCCCTGTCAAGGTTTTCCGGCAGGACTACCGTATAATCATTGGCTCTGTTTCTGTAGCTGGTCTCTTCCCCGCCAAACAGCCCAAAGACTGCGGTGGTATCCTTTTCCAATGTGTTGTCCACAGGCCGCAGACTGCCGTCATCGTCTATGTAGGTGGCTCCGTCGTTGCCCACCACGGTCACATAGCGATTCCCGTCCACGTGGTAGGTGCGGCTGTATTGGTCGTAAGAGACCAGCGTACCATAGGATTCCGGTATCTCCTCCTCATAGAAGGCCTCCGGCAGACGACCGGGTTTCAGTGCGTCTCCGCCGGAGACCGTTCCGGCATCTCCCCCGGAGACGGTTTCGGAAGTGTCTTCCGAACTATCCGGTTTGTCGTCAGAATCTGTAGTATTTCCTGTATTTTCTGCAGGCTTTTCTCCCTTTCCGGATGCTGTGTCATCCCCCACATCACCATCAGAGACAGTCCCCGCCTTCTCTTTCGGTTCCGTCTGCAGTTCGATGCTCCCAGAGGCGCTCGGGGAAACGACCGCCTCTGCGGCATACAATACCCTGTGATCCGACAGGAGCAGTACTGCCATCAGCAAGATGGCCAAGGTTCTTCTCAATCCGATGCTTAAGTGCCTGGTTTTCATTTGAATATCCCCTCTCAATATGTAATATAAATTATTATAATTTATATTATCAATCGGGTCAATCCATTTATTATGTTGTTTGTGCAAAAAAATGCCGTCTGATTTTTGTTTTGCTATAATGTGCCTGTATGACACCCTTTATTACCCACACAGCAGAACTTGTCTGCAAGCGCTTTCATTCCTTTCACTTCGATACCTTTATTTGATTGCTGCCGTTTTAATATGTAAAATCCATAAACAGCCATGCTTCTATATACCGAATACATTCACCCACACTGTAATCAGAAAGTTATACAATCCATGGCCGATAATCAGGGACAAGGTGGTACAGTTTTTTACCTTGCTCCTGACCAGACAAAAAAATATACCCATCAAGGTGGTAATGCCGATCTGTACCATCGAACCGCTGAAGATATGAAACAGCCCGAAAGCCAGGGAAGATACCAGAACCGCCACACCGGAAGAACCGCTGAGAACATGAACTTTCCGGTACAGGAAGCCGCGGAAGATAAACTCTTCCGTAAGTGCCACCGCCCCCACACAATAGACGATTTCATAAAGATACTGCCATAAAAATTGGTAATGTTTTCCGTTGTCGCTCCACTCCCCATGCCCTGTTAGGAAAAGCGGCAGTGTAAGCACCAGGGACATGGCTGCGCCGATTGCGATTCCCACCAGAATCTGGCCTCCTATCTTCTCCCGGGAAAACAGGTAATCGGTCCAAGTGTCTCCGGCGATCAGCATAACCACCAGGGGACCTATGGCCATGCACAGATACATGTTAATGGAAAGCACCAGCCTTGCCTGCAAAGGCAGACTCATCAGGACATATCTGTTAAAGCAGACCAGCCCCCACAGTGCCAGCATACACCACCCGATTCCCATGACTATTTGAACAGGTAAATTTTTCTTATCTTTATACATAAACCCTCCCTCTTTACTCATACTTTCTGGCCGCCGCATACATGGGGCCAAACAGAACGATAAAAAACAGCGGCAGACAGACAAACACGAAAATACTGTTCACAATCGTCGGAGCCAGTAAACCGCAGAGAAAATACAGTGCTGGAAAAGCCATGGCAGAGATTGACATCCCCCGTATGGCCGCACGCTTGATGGGAAGCCAGTTCCGATTGTTAAAATGGATTCCCGGCATATTCATGCGAAAAATACCGTCACTGTACGCATCAATTTTGTATTCGTCATAGTATTCCGGCAGTTTATCTTTCATAAAGAAACAGAAATATCCCCCAAAGAAAATAAACAGCGATTCATAGGTAAGCAGATGCAGGCCGATATCCCCCCAGCTGTATCCAAACACCCGCAGTCCCAGCAATTCCAGCACTGACACGATCAGGCTTATAATGAACAGCAATGCCTCCTGCCTGCGTCTCTTCTGCCGTTCCGCAGGAGACTCCTCAGAGTAGGTGATTACCTTATGCATCAATTCCTCTACCCGTCCCGATTCTATGACGGCCTGTTCCAGACGCTGGCATTCCAGCAGTTCCGTAACCGTAACTCCCAGAGCCTGGGACAGGGGGATCAGCACCGTGATATCCGGCATACTCAGCCCCCGCTCCCATTTGCTCACCGCCTTGTCGGATACAAATACTTTCAGCGACAGCTCCTTCTGGGTCATGCCCTGCTCCTTGCGAAGCTGCGACACAAAAGTGCCGAATCTTTCCTTGTCTATCTCATACATATGATACTATCTCCTTTCCCGCATGACTGCGGTATGGGCAAAGTCCCTGTAGCCTATGGGTCTGCCCGAGACAGCGCCGGCCGAACGCTTTGGTCTCTGTCAGAACTTATTATACATTTTATACCTGTTTACTGCAACCGACCGATGGTAGAATGCCGGGGAAACGACGCTGCAATCCCCGTAAAACCGCCACTTTGGCAAAGCCTATTGACTTTAAACCCTTGCATGATATAATCGTACCAATAACATGGAAAAATTTTGCATAGATAAAAGTGTTTACCAGGGAAAGGAGCAAATATGCGTATCGAATGGAAAACATGTCTCAAAGTGGGTATTACCGTAATACTGCTGTTCATATTTATACGGTATTGGGATGTCTGTATGGGAGTGACGGGCACAGCCTGGGCGGCGGCATTTCCACTGTTTCTGGGCTGTGCTCTGGCATATGTCCTCAACATATTGATGTGCTTTTATGAGCGGCATCTGTTCCCCCGCAAAAAAGGACGCGTATGGAGCCGTCTGCGCCGCCCTGTCTGTATTCTTCTGGCCATGACCTCCATCGTATTGATCCTGTTTCTAATCGTGCGCATGGTCATACCGGAACTCTCCTCCTGTCTGCAGCTTTTGTTCAGCCAACTGCCGGGAGCGCTGGAAAGCGGGTTCCTGTGGCTGGAGGAAAATTTCGGAGTCACATCCTTCCTTCAGGAGCTTATGGCCATGCTGCCGGAAACCGAAGCCGAATGGCAGGAGGTTATCAACCGCTTTTTAGAAACCTTTCTTTCCGGTGTGGGAAACATTATGGAGATAGCCACCAATATTATTTTCTCCACTGTTTCCATAACAATTACATTTGTGGTTGCATTGGTTTTTTCCATTTACCTTTTGATGGGCAAGGAAAAAATCGGGCAGCAGATCCGCACGCTCATGAAAGTCTATCTGCCTCAGAAAATGACGGACGGCATACTGTATGTGGCAAAAACTTTTGATAACTCTTTTCACCATTTTATTGTGGGACAGTTCGTGGAGGCTTTCATTCTGGGCCTGCTTTGCACCATCGGCATGTTGATTCTGCAGCTTCCATATGCTGCCATGATCGGCTCCCTGATCGGCGCCACCGCCCTGATTCCCGTGGCGGGCGCCTATATCGGCGGCGTGGTGGGAACCTTTATGATCTTCACCGTCTCGCCGGTGAAGGCAATGATCTTCCTGCTCTTTCTGGTGATTCTGCAGCAGTTGGAGGGCAATCTGATCTATCCCAAAGTGGTTGGCTCCTCCATCGGACTGCCCGGAATCTGGGTGCTGGCCACCGTGACCATCGGCGGCGGTATCGCGGGAGTCGGAGGTATGCTGTTGGGGGTACCTATCATTGCCTCATTATACCAACTTTTAAAAGGAGACGTGCAAAAGCGGACCCGTCCTGTAAAACAAGTCAAAAAGCAATGCCCTCCCAAGCCTGAATAGTTTCCGCTGTATCGGCGCGTGATGGGGAGCAGCAAACTTATTTAAAAAAGCAGCCGGATCATTTCTCCGGCTGCTTTTCATATTGGGCGCGCTTATCTTTATACATAAGGCAGTCCGCCTCTTTCATCAGTTGGTCCATATCCGCTTCCCCATCCGTGCGCCATACGCAGCCCAGAGCCATAAGCGCGTTCCTTGCTTTCATCTCCTGCCGCAGCATCGCCATTCCCTCGTCCAGTTCCCGCAGAGTGATCCCTTCGCACAGGGCCAAGAACTCGTCTCCTCCCACCCGGAACAGGGCCTGGTTCCCGAATGCTTTTCTCAGACACTCACTGGCACGGATCAGAAGATTATCTCCCTCCAGATGCCCTTTCTCGTCATTGGTGCGTTTCAGACCCATCACGTCACAGTATATCACGCCCATACTCCGGCCGGGCTGTATGCCGCTTATGTATTCGTTCATGGCATGGCGATTGCCAAGCCCGGTGAGCTGGTCGTGAAAACACAGTTCCTCCAGCCGGCGCACATGATCTCTTCTGTGCAGCAGAGCCGCAATAAAATGGCCCAGAATCTGGAGTAATGTAGTGATATGTTCCAGATACCGCTCCGGCGGATTATCCACGCCGAAAAACCCTATGATCTTTTCTTCCTCCACCAGCGGGGCAACCACCAGCGACTGAATCTTCTGGGGTTTCAGATACTCATAAACGGTGGGATCTTCCTCCCTGATCTGCTCCGCGTTTTTAATAATCACGCTTTCGCCCTTCAGGAATTTCTGATACCAGAGGCTCACCACCTCATAAGATACTCCCTGCAGATTATCTTTCTGGGGTTCCACACCGCTGGCGCACCACTCATAGGTGTTGTCAAATACCTTCCGGCCCGTCTCTTCAAAGATATAAACTCTCTCGCTTTTTAAGGATAGGCCCAGGTACTCCAGCAGCACGGCCACGGATTTTTCCGGCGAAGAAGCCGCCAGTGAAAGACGCAGCCCTTCGTTCACCATGGCCTCGTTATCCTCATAGCCATTATTCTGCTGTTCCCATGCGCTCAGATCCACTGCCATAGAAAAACGGTATCTTTTTCCGTTGTCCTCTATGAGCGTGTCTTTCAATGCCAGTTTTTTCCCAAGAACGGGATTGTAGCGCACTTCCTCCAGAAAGCTGCCCACACGCAGTCTGTTGTCTTCGCAGACGGCGCAGGGCATGGAACTGCCCCGAAGTATCTCGTAACACTTTCTCCCCCTTATGTCCTCCAAAGATGATATCCCATACACTTCACGGGCATGACGATTCATATATACCAGTTCATGGGCTTCCAGTTCCAGTACATATACGATCTCCTGCATTTCCTCATAGATTTCCCATATTCTTGCCACCGTCCGGCATGAAGACTGTTCTCTTTCCACACTTACTCCTATCCGCCCGTCCCATAGAGCCTGCAATAAATTAAATAATAACCGGAATGCGGTTATTAAAAATCGCCTTCTGTCTCCGACGTATTACATATTATATCATATCCCTTTACAAAGTCGCACGCTAAATTTGCCTTTAAAATTGTCAATTTTGTTTCCTTCCCGGGCGGACAGACATAAAAAGGCCGCGCCCGATGCGCGGCCTTTTACAATCTTTAAATATAATATCCTTCTTCTACTCCTTCACGCCACCGATGGTAAGGCCCGTGACAAAGTATCTCTGCAGAAAGGGGTACAGGCAGATGATGGGCAGCATGGTGACCACAGTGGCCGCCGCCCGGATGGTGATGGGGGTGACAGCCGCAGAACTGTACTTGGCCGAGTCCGCGCTGCCGCTCTGCTGCATCACTGAGGACAACAGCTTCATTAACTCATACTGCAATGTGGTGTACTCGGTTTTCATGCGGTTATACAGCATGGCGTCAAACCAGGAATTCCACTGCCCCACCGCCACGAACAGGGCGATAGTGGCATATACCGGCTTGCACAGGGGGGAGATGATTCTGACAAAGATAGTCCAGTATCCGGCCCCGTCAAGCTGCGCCGATTCCTCCAGGCTGTCGGGCAGCCCGGTCATATAAGTGCGGATCACCAGCATATTCCAGGCGCTGATCATTCCGGGCACCACATACACCCAAAAGCTGTTGGTCAGCCCCAGGTTACGATAGAGCATGAAAGTGGGGATCATACCGCCGTTGACATACATAGTGATCACCCAGAACAGGGACAATTCCCTCTTGAACAGAAAGCGCTTCCTGCTGACCACATAGGCAAGCAGAGCGTTTACCACCAGGGCAGAGAGAGTGCCGATCACTGTCCTGGCCACCGTAATCTTAGCCCCGGTAAGCAGATTCTGCATACCCAGAACCGTGGTATAGTTCTTGGTGGCAAATTTTCTCGGCCACAGATATATGCCGCCCCGCACGGCGTCTATACCGTCATTGAAGGAGATGGCGACCGTATTCAGCACCGGATACAGCGTTATAACCACAAACGCGATCATAAACAGCGCTATAAAAAGGGAAAACAGCCTATCCCCGAATGTATGCTTGATTTTATTCTTTCTCATGGTCTGGACCTCCTAGAACAGGCGCTCTTCGCCGGCTCGTTTCGCCCATGCGTTGCTGAGCAGGATCAGCGCAATACTCACTGCGCTCTTAAATATGCCGGCTGCAGTACCCAGGGAATAATCATTCTGGCTGATACCCCATTTCAACACATATATGTCGATGGTCTGAGACACACTCTGCACCAGTCCGTTGCCCAGCAGATATTGGACTTCAAACCCGGCGTTCAGCACATTACCCACATTCATAAGCAGCAATATAATGATGGTGGGCTTGATCCCCGGCAGGGTAATATAGCGGATTTTTGCCAGCCGCCCCGCGCCGTCTATGGACGCCGCCTCATACAGGCAGGGGTCAATGGAGGTAATTGCGGCCAGGTAAATAATCGCGTTCCAGCCCGTCTCCTTCCAGCAGTTGGCAAATGCCACTATTGGCCAGAAATATTTGGTATGGGCAAAGAAATTGATGGCCTGATTGATGAAACCTGCCCGCATTAGCAGATCATTGATGATACCCGTGCTGGACAAAGCATCATGCAAAATGCCTGTAACTATGATCCAGGAAAGGAAATGGGGCAGATAGGATACCGTCTGTATGGTCTTTTTCACCACGGAATTGCGGATTTCATTGAGCAGAATGGCGAACAGAATGGCCATCACCGTGGTGGTCAGCAAATTCAGCGCACCCATGCAGAAGGTATTTCGTATAACCTTTATAAAAGTAGCATCGGAAAAAAGAAATTTGAATTTGTCCAGCCCTATGAACTCGGAACCCAGCAGGCCGTTTTTGGGCTTGTAATTCTGGAATGCCATCACCCACCCGGTCAAAGGCAGGTAGTAAAAGATAAATCCATATACCACCACAAAGAAGGAAATAATCAGGAGAGTCTTCTGCCTCTTGATCTCCTTCCATGTGATCCTCTTGTCTTTCTTGACATTGGAAACTTGCGCTCGAGCCATAGCATCACTCCTATTTTAAATATGAAGAAGGGACGACAACAGTCCTTTCTATATGAAATAACCATTGCCGCCTCTCTCATGCAATTACTTAAGGTCTACGGCCATCCTATTTGAAGGTGTCCAGGATTGCCTGCATCTCCGCAATGAAGTCCTCCGGCTTGCATGCGCTGTATGCTTTCATGTAATCCGCCCATCCCTGCTCAAAATCAGGCGCCATTACCACCTTGGGAAGCCATTCATGCTTGCACTCGCCCATCAGCGCCCAGGCAAGGCCGCCGGGAGTCTCGGTGGTAAAGTTGTTGGAGTAGCTGTACATGGGGAACCAGGGCGCATTCTCTTCTACCACGGAACCGATCATTTCAGGGTATGTAGTTACGCCGTAAGCGTTAAAGCAATCTACCAAAGGCTGAGCCATACCGTTCATGAACTCGGAAGGCTGCTCGGTGGGAAGCATGGCATTCTTGCCGTCCTGGCTGGTGCCGCCCCACTGAGGGAAGTAAGAGTATCCGCACATATGGGATGCCTTGTAGGCGGTGTCGGCGCATCTCTGCCTCATCTCGTCAGTGCGGTAGTACAGGCCGTTTTCGTCCACCATGTAGTCCACGCCTTCCACGCCCCAGAAGCGCAGATCATGCAGCTCCTGATCCATGCAGATGTCCACCATGAACTTGAATGCCTTCTCGGGATCCTTACAGTCCACGGAGATTGCTATGCCGCTGGCCTGGTTTACGGTATCGCCGTAAGTATGCCATCTGTTCTCCATGCCCGCCTCAGTGGTCAGACCAAGAGGCACATAGTTGCAGCCCTTCTGATCCAGGCCCTGGGATTTGAATACATCGTTTACCGTGTTGGCGAAATTCCACCACTGGTCAACCATGCCCAGCACGCGGCCGGTGGAAAGTTTCGCTATGTACTCGTCATAGGTCTGGGTGAAACTCTCCGGATCCACAAAGCCCTTCTGATATTCCTCGTTCAGCTTTTTGAAATAAGCGATGGTATCCTCGGAGGTGTTGTAGTCCTCCACCGTCATGGTAGCCTTATTTACCAGTACGGAACCGTCATTGGGATAGCCGCCCAGGAACTGGCCCGCATTCTCAAGGCAGAAGTATCTCCAGTCCTCACACAGAATGGTATAAGCAATGTTGGCAGTGCCGTCCTCCATGGTGGGATTGGCCTCCATGTATCTCTCCAACAGGTCAAAATACTCATCCATGGTCTGGATCTTGGGGTAACCCGCCCACTCGAGAACTCTCACCTGAATCCAGAAAGCCTCATCGTTGTGCGTGGTGACCTTGCTCTCACCATAGGTATTGCCGAAGGGATTGATCCAATAGATATGGCCGTCCGGCTGACGGAACTTTTCCCACTCCTCCTCGGTAAACCAGGTATTCTTAAACTCGGGATATTTATCGATATAGTCGTCCAGAGGAAGCAGTGCGCCTGCATCAACCAGCATGGACATGTCATCACTGTCGATAAAGTCAGGATATTCGCCGCCGGCGATCAGAGTACCTGTCGCTTCGGCCGCCGACTGGCCTGTGAGCCAGGTCTCCTTTACTTTGACGCCTGTCTTTTCCGCGATAATCTGGGCGATCTCATTGTCATCATTGATCTCGGAACCGGGCATGGTGATGAAATAGGAAAACTCGGTGATCTCTGTATTACCTCCGGCGTTGGATGCGTCTTCGGAGCCTCCGTTGTTCTCGGTGGCAGTGCTGCCGGCATTACTGCCGCCTGCGTTGCCGCCTCCATTGTTTCCCTCTCCTCCCTGGTCTCCGCATCCCGTCAAAGCGGATATTGCCATAACGGAAACCAGAAGCATGGAAAGTAATTTCTTTTTCATAAATTTCTCCCTCCTACTGTTTGATTTTGTTTCGTCAGTCAGTATACTTCCTACACCAATATTGTAGATTTTCGCCGTCACTTTCACAACCAGACAAACTATAGAAAAAACCCTGTAAATTATAGTTGCACAATGCTATTCATAATTTACAGGTGTCTTTTCGTCAACATGCACTACTGCCGATTCTGTTTTCTGAACTTGGTAGGGGTACATCCTACCATGGCCAGAAAACGGTTGATAAAGTAATCACTGTCTCTATATCCCACTTTTTCCGCAATCTCATAGATCTTCAGGTCCGTATGCAGCAGCAGTTCCTCCGCATACTCCATGCGAATACGGTTCAGGCGGTCTTTAAAAGATTCTCCGTATTGCTTTTTAAAAATCTGCCCCAGGTAAGCCGCATTGATAAAATACTTGGCCCCCATGTCCTTTAATGTAAGATTTTCCCTGAAGTTCGCCCTCATATCGCTCTCGATCTGTCCTAAGACCGCCTGAGACTGGTTCCTGCGCAGCTGCATCAGATATTCCCCGTAATCCAGCAGCATCCTGGACATGGCCTTTCCGCCGTCCTCCATGTCTGTCTGCTCAAAGGCGCAGCGGCTTATAAAGCGCAATACCTCATGCTGGTCAATATTCTCATCAACCCCCGTTGCCAGCCTAAGCAGCTTGATAAACAGGTAGCGGAAAACCATATTCACCTGGTGACTCTCCAGGCTGTACAGTTCACCATACAGCTTTTCTGTCGCGACAGCAATCTCCTCTTTCTGGTTATGCTTCACCATCTGAACCAGTTCGTCCACTCCCTCCCTGTCCACCTGCTTTTCCAGCAGCCCCCAGTCGGTCTCCTCTATGCCTTCCAGGTCCTCCCCGGATTCCAGCCCCCGCAGCAGTCTGGCCATCCGCACTGTCCTGACGGAATCCGAGATCTGCTCCAGTCCCTCCACTTTGCTGCCCGCCACCAGACGGACAGGAAATCCCATTCCCCGGGTGATCCGCTGCTTCAGCCGTCCCAGATATTCCTGTTCCGTGAGCCCGCCTGACGCCTGAAGAAGTTCCTCGCTGTAAAGGATAGCCACATCATGGTTTTCCCCCTGTACGGAAATATCAAAAATACACCGGTATTCCTCCCCCGGCAGTTCCTTCAGACATTTCTGGTAAAGCTGCTTTTGCATCCTTCTTCTCTCCTCCCTGGAAGGAGCAGGATTCACGGCGCCGTCATTTACTTCCACACAGATATAGCGGCAGCCATGACATTCCCCCAGATACTGCCTGACGCATTCCATATTCTCCTCGTCATATTTCCCCCGGATCAGGGCGATCATGTTGCGCGAGAAGAATTCCTTGGCAATCAGGGAATCGTCCCTCTCCCTGCGCTTTTCTTCCTCTTTCAGCGCTTTGACTTTCCCCAGCACATGCACCAGTTCCTCACAGCTGATAGGCTTTAAAAGATAATCTATACAGCCGCATTTCAGGGCCGTTCTGGCATATTCGAAGTCACTGTAGCCGCTCATCATGACAAAAAAAGCATGGGAAATTCCCTCTTTGCGCACTTCCTCCACAAAGTCCAGCCCGCTCGTCTGGGGCATTCGGATATCCGCCAGCACCAGATCCGGCTGCTCCCGCCCTATGGCCTCCAGTGCTTCCCGGGCGCTGCCCGCCTTCCCCACAATCTCAAATCCCTCTTTTCCCCAGTCAATCAATACGGACAATCCCTGCAGGATGTAAGGCTCGTCATCCACCAACAAAACTTTCAGCATACTCCTTCTCCTCCTCCGCCTGCCTGCAGGCAACGTTTCCGCCGGGCCGCTTTAAGCGGAATCCGAATGGTCACCAGCGTACCCACGCCTGTCTCGCTGTCCATCTCAAAGCCCACCTGACCGTCCAGAAACAGCTTCAGACGCAGGGCGGCGTTCAGCATACCCACACGCCTGCTGTCCTTTAATATCTCAATGCTGGCCTCGTTCATCTCTCCGGCCAGACGGCGGCATTTTTCCTCCGTCATCCCATGTCCGGTATCCTCCACCTCCAATATCAGATTTTCCCCATCCTGAGATACCCGCACAAACACCCAGCAGGCGGCTTCTTTCTTTTCCATCCCATGAACGCAGGCATTCTCCACAAAAGTAACCAGCGTCAGCCTGGGAATCCGGAATTGTCCGCATTCGCCGGGCGCGCTGATTTCGTAGCACAGCCTGTCGCCAAAGCGGTATTTTTGCAGTTCCAGATAAGCCTTTACAAAGTTCATCTCGTCCTCGATGGTCACATAATCGTTGCCCCATGTAACATTCTGCCGCTGCATCACCGCCAGCTTCTCCACCATATCGGCCGTCTCATATTCCTTCTTGATCACGCTGTGCATGCGGATACTCTCCAGGGCATTGAACAGGAAATGAGGGTTTATCTGGCTGTGCAGTGCCAGCAGTTCGGCCTTCTGCCTGGCAATATCCTGCTCCTGACGTTTTAAGCGGTTCTTGTATTCATTCTGAATCAGATTGTTCATGCGCCCCGCCATCTCATTATAGGTCCGCATCAGCAGGCTGATCTCATCAGAACCGCTGATTTCGGGAAGCTGGTATAGTTCGTCCTTTTTTACCTTCCGAAGCACTGCTTCCAGGTCCTGCAGACGCTCTGTGAAAGAACGGTTAATCAGATTCATCAAGGCGAAAGGCAGAAAGATATTAAAAAAGATCAACAGACAGAACAAGGGCATATTTTTGCGCATTGCTTCGTAAGCCACATTTCTTTGAGACATAATATAAATATCCCAACTGTTGTCCAACATACGGATGGTCTTATGCACTCCCGCTTTGGCTGCCGTGGAAGCGGGCAGGGTCTCAAAAGGCACATAGATGCCGCCCCGCCCCTCATTGGAAAAAAGGATCCTGTCTCCCTCACAGACATATACCGTGGATGCGTACTTGGAATTGACGATGGCCCTGAGAATATTACTGTAATCCCACTCCAGGCGCAGCACCGCCCCCCGGTCGCCGCTGGCCAGATAATCCATATGGCGGATGAAAGAAATAGTCCTTCTATTTTCCCAGTTGACCTTGGCAAAATCCGCAAACAACAGAATTTTCTTGTCCTGTCCCCGAAATGTCTGATACCAGTTTTCCCCTTCTGCCTTTTCCAGCCTTTGGAAATTCCCGCCGTTGACGATGCCCTCCGCGTCCGTGTAGATCACCACATTGCAGTCGTTGTTGTTCATAAGCAATGTGAACAGGGATACCTGGGCAAAGCTGAAATGCCTGTTGTAGTAATCCAGCGGAGAGGTGTAAGTACTGCTGATAAACTCATTAACCTCCCGATTCTTATAGATGTCCTGCATCAATGTCACCAACTGGGCGCTGTAACTCATGATGGTATACTCCACAGAATCCGCAATGTTGCTCATTTCCTGCAAATTCTCCTGCCGTTCCGCGTGCATGATGACAGCCGCCACCACACTGTCTGTCAAAAGCAGCGGCAGGATCACGCAGCATATCTGCATGATCCCCAGCTTCTGCTTCAGTTTCAGCCGGTTCAGCCAGGCCACCAGGCGGCTTTCCTTTTTCCTTTTTCTCATGGCGTCCTTTCCAGGATCCTTTCTACTCCTCCACCTTAAAGGCCGATATCTCCGTTTTCAATCCGTCCATGTTATCGTTCAGAGCATGGGAAATGCGATCCAGTTTTTCTGCGCTGTGCAGCAGATTCTCTGCCATGCCGTGAACCATCAAAGCGCTGCTGGCCGTCTCTTCTATGATGGCTGAGATGTTCTCCACGGCATCAATGGTGTCGTTCCGCTCTCTGTCCGCCGCTTCCGTGCCCACGGCAATCTGCTTCAATTCCGACAGCAGCTCCGTGATCTGTTCGCTCATGCCTCCGAATACATCTATGACCTGCCGCACGGCTTTCTCCTGAATATGCACGATCTCCTGGGCATAGTCCGCATCCTTTACGGTCTGCTCCGTATATTTGGTAATCATATTCACCTGGTTGCGAATCTCTCCCGCCGCTCTGTTTGAGTCCTCCGCCAGCTTGCGGATCTCCGAGGCCACCACGGCAAAGCCCATACCTGCGGTACCTGCCCGGGCTGCCTCTATGGAGGCATTCAGGGACAGCAGATTGGTCTGTTTGGAAATGCTGCTGATGGTTTCCACAAACTCGTTGATGGCCTGGGATTCCGACTGCAGCTGTGTGATGCTGTCTCCCACTTTCTGAGTCACCTCCCAGGTCTCCTGGGCCTTATCTCCCAGCACTCCAACGATCTCCGCGCCCTGTCCGATCATTCGCTCTGTCTTGTCCGCCAGTGCCTGGGTATGTTCCACTCTTCCCCGCACTTCCTTAATCCTCTCGGACAATGTGTTGGTCTTTACAGCGCACTCCTGAGCATGTTCCGCCTGCTTATCCATACCCACGTTGATCTCGTTGATGGCCCGGGTAATATCCTGAGAACAGGTATTTATGTCCCCTGACGCATCGTCCACCTGCCCGGTGGATTGCTCCAGCACCTGAATGGTCTTGTACAGCCCCATCACCAGATTCCGGTTATTTCGGATCATATTATTGGCCACCTGAGCCAAATCCTGAAACTCGTCTTTGCCGTATGCTTTTACTTCCGTGCGAAGATCCCCGTCGGCCACCTGATTGAACCTGGAAGATATGGCTTTCATGTTTTTCTGGATGCCAAGAGTGATGCTAAGGCCCACAAATCCTGCCACCACACAGGCCAAGATTACCGCGGCGGCCGTAATACCCTTGATTTTCTGCGCCTGCCCGGTGATCACTTCATAGGGAACCAGAGCGCAGAAGTTGATCCCGGCTCCTTCCTCACTCTTTGCATGGATGTACAGATAGCTGGCTCCCCGGAAGCGCACTTTCCGGGCGATGCACATCTCTTCCCCCTCCAGGCTGTCCGCAAAGAATTCCGTATCTGCGAAAACGCTCTCCCCCTGTACAAGGCTGCCGGTTCCACCTTCCTTCACATTTTCGTACAGCAGTTCCTTTCCGTTGTCCGTTACAAACCCGCAGATACTTCCCTCTCCGAAATCAATGGCCCGGAGGCGGTCATACAAGGCGCTGCTGCTGATGTCCACCACAATGTATGCAGCTTTTTTGTTGGTGGGAATCTGATACACGATAAAGGTGTCCGCCCCATTCAGAGAAAGCGCACTGTCCAGGGCCTCATGGCCCTCCGCCCACTGGGACATGGTCCTGCCGTCTTCAGACTTGGCCTGCATCTCCGCGCAGTATTCCTCATAGATACCGTTCTGCCGCTCCGGCGCATTGGTGCTGAACATTTCAATGCCCTTCTTGGTTACGATATGTATATTGTGGATCATATTGTTCATGTGCTGGATTGCCACCAGGCCGCTGCGGGTATCGTTCAGAAAATTGGTTTTCGCGATCTGGTCTCCCTCCATGGAGCCCAGGCCATAGCTGACCAGGCCTCCGTCTACCATATACTGCAGGGCTTCTCCCTTGATAAAAGCCAGGCTTACGTCCACATAGTCCATAGCCATCTGAGATACCTGCTGGCTGGAATCCCTGAACTTTTCGGACAATCCGTCGGCAGCGGCATTATAGGACACGATTCCTATAACCACTACAAACAGGATTGGCAGAAGGAAGCTGACAAATATCTTGTTTCTCAGGCTGAGCAGCCTGCGCGGCCCGGAAGCCGCGCTCCCGTCAGGCCCGGAAAGTTTTCCCGGAGCCGGCATTTTCCTATGTGCAGGTTTTCGGCTAGCCGGTCTGTTTTTTGCTTCTTTCTCTTTTTTTTGAGTTTTCATTTTTACACCCCCGTGCCCGCCTCTGGTGGGCACTGATTTCAATATTTGGAAGTTTACTTCCAAACTTCTCCGCGCTTTCTTTTTTCTCACCAAAAATTCTTTCTTATCAGTGATTGGAAAATTAAAGGGTAACTTTAAGACAGCCCATCCCTAAACTAGGCTTCCTGGTTTTTGATATAAGAAGTAACGACTCGTAAACATGTATTATTTTATCATACGCTCACAAAAATGTCCATTATATTCTTTTACTTGAATTATGGACCTTGAATTATGGATAACCCATCAATCAATTCAGAAAAGAATCCGAAGGAATTGGTGACTGCCTCAATTCCCCCGGATTCTTAAATATTTTATAACTGTTTTTCCCGATATTTTTGCAGTTCAGTCCGCAGCCTGTTATTCTCGGCTGCCAACTGCGTATTATGAACCTCCAGTACGCTGTTCTGGTTCTCCAATTCGCTGTTTTGATTCTCCAACTCGTTTTTTCGGTTCTCCAGCCGACTGTTCTGGTTCTCCAACTCACTGTTCTGAGATTCCAGCTTTTCCGCTTCTATCTGTAGACAGGCAAGCCTGCTCTCCATCTCGTCCATCATATAGCGCACAGTATTCTGATCCATGATTCTGAGTTCTTCTGAAAAAAATCCCATCGCTTTCACCATATCCTTATTCATATTATACAGCGTTTCATACATAGCGATAAACTGCGGGAATGCCTCGAACAATTCCACCAGGCGTTCGGGATTGTCCTCGCATAGAAATGTGAGCCAGGCTTCTTCCAAAGTGTTGATCGCTTTATTCTGCATATTCTTTCTGAATATGTCAAGAGAAATCAAAACGCACCTTTGCAATAAGTCCATCTCCAATCCCGTATCAAATATATGGCGGGACCGATGCAGGCATGTCTCCGGCATGTGACGCAATTCCGGCGGACTGTTCTCATATAGGACAATTAAATACACTTTTTTGATCTTTCCATATGAAAAATCCCTTTTCTCCCTGGCTCTGATCCGCTTGTACTGCCGCAGCATCATATCGGACAAATAGCAGGAGCAGCGGGGTCCTGTGAACATATACCCAATCTTCTGCACCTCCACATTGGCTATGGAACCGTCCCCCAATTCTACCACAATATCTGTCACAAGCAGTGAGTTTTCGTCTTCCAGGCGCACACCGTCATTGGGTAGTTGCTTTAATATCTTCACAGGTTCTCCCAAGACCACCTCCAGAAATGATTCCAATCTGGAGGGATCGTACTCCGGATTCAACACTTCTTTAAAATAGGAATCATACAGCAGATTATGCCCTTTTATACCGGTACATCGATCCAGATATTCCTTCTGTTGTTCATCGCTCCAGGACCCAAACAGTTCTTTTAATTCACCCCTCCTTTCAATTTTGTCCTTCAGCTCCCCAACTGAAGGCAGGTTGAAGAAATTGTTCATCGTTTTGTATACCATTTTTCCTCCTTTAAATAACAAAACTCTTCACAATGCCTTCTTCCCATGTACTTCCCATGTTATAAAAAAATAGAGAAAACATAAACCCGGCATCCGTAGATGTGAGTTTTTGTTTTCTCTATCCCTTGTGTTATAAGTGTATTCGATCTTTTCACCGCTGTCAAGTATTTATATACTTTCAGAGGACTTTTTTTCAAGTATTTTTCCCAGAAGAGCCTCCTGCAGCACCTGCGAGAAATTCAGGTTTATGGAAATTGCCGCCTCGTTCATCCACTCAGGTATACTCAAGGTTTTCTTAACCGCCCGCGAATTTGTACGCTTCTTATAAGCCAACATGTCAAACTCTATCACCACCAGGAACAAATCCTGCCCCGCAGCAATTGCCCTGGGGTCTGAGCTGTCCGGAAGCGGTCTCCCTTCCTTATCATACTCCGCCAGCACCAGGCCCAGCGCTTCCACAGCCTTCTCATAAGCCTGCGCCAAATCCTCACCCTGGGTATGGCATTCGGGTATGTCGGGAAATGAAACCCGGAAACTGCCGTTCCGGGCAATCTGAAACAGTGCGGGATAAAATAATTTTTTCATAAGGCACCTCCATAAAATCGGATTGTTTTCCACAAAAAAAGAGAAAACCCAGACCCGGCATCCAAAGATACGGACCTTCTGTTTTCCCTTTCTATTACAATCCAGTGTATTCTCTTTTAGGGGATCTGTCAAGAAACTGATGTGAAAAAATGATAAATAAAAAATTAGTACTGGAAATATTCAGGCCGATGTGGTAAAGTGTATTGGTAAAGACAGGAGGAGGAGCAATGCGGAGATAATCTATTAACAGAAATTGCACAGGGATTCCGGCATTATGGCAAACATGTTTCGTGGGCCGTGTTCTTTGTGTAACCGTTGATAGATATCTGGCCATATGTTTAATCCTGTGAAGAGGGGTTTCCTTTGCCCGAAACATGGAATAACATGCGGAGTCTGCTTTCGGTTACATATTGTAGCCGGAGGCATTTTTTATGTGGCAAAATATCTTCTCCGGCAATATGCCCTTCAATGGCTGCATCCCGAAACAAAGGGATGGGAACCACAGGAAGCCGGCAGAAAATACAGGAACCACAAGACAGGAGGTATCTATGTTACAGGTTAAAAATTTAAACATCTATCATAAAAAGGATCTGCGCCCCCTGGCGTCCGACCTCTCCTTTACTCTGAACAGAGGAGACAAAGCCGCCATAATCGGCGAGGAGGGAAACGGCAAGTCAACTTTGTTAAAACTCCTATGGGATCCGGCCCTGGTGGAAGACTATATTGAGTACGAGGGGGAAATTCTGAAAAACCAGGAAGTTTGCGGCTATTTACCCCAGGAATTGGACCCGGAAGAACGGCAGAAAACCGTCTATGAATTTTTGTGCGGAGAACCCGCTTTTTTGGAGACGGATTACCGGGAACTGGCATCCATGGCAGGACAGCTGGGGCTTTCTCCAGACCTGCTGTACAGCGACACAACAATGGAAAAGCTCTCCGGCGGCGAAAAGATCAAGATCCAACTGATTCGGATCCTGAGCATGCGCCCCAGCCTTTTTCTGCTGGACGAACCCTCCAATGACATTGACATTGACACTCTGAAATGGCTGGAAGACTTTATAAACCACTGTTCTTCTCCCGTGCTCTATATCTCCCATGACGAGACTTTGTTGGAGCACACCGCCAACATGGTTCTGCATATGGAGCAGCTGAAGCGCAAGACCGAAAGCCAGTGTACCCTGTTCCGGACAGGCTACCGGGAATATGTGCGCCTTCGCCAGGAAGGCCTAGAGAGGCAGGAGAGACTGGCTCAGGAAGAGAAGGCCGCCTTTGAAAAACAACAGGAAAAATTTCGCAGAATCTATGAGAAAGTGGAATATCGGCAGGACATCATTACCCGGCAGAACCCCGCTGGAGGAAGGCTTTTAAAGAAAAAAATGCATTCCCTCAAATCCATGAAGCGGCGTTTTGAACGTCAGGAAGAAAATATGACCAAACGGCCGGACACAGAGGAAGCCATTTTCTTCCGCTTCGCCCAGGGAGAAGGTGTTCCCGGAGGAAAATGGGTCATCGACTTCGAACTGCCTCAACTCATGGTGGAAGACAGAGAGTTAGCCCGCAATATCCGGCTGCAGGTCAGAGGGCCGGAAAAAATCTGCATCATCGGGAAAAACGGCGTGGGCAAAACCACATTGCTGCGGCTCGTGGCACAACAACTGCTGGAACGGACAGACATCCGGGCAGCCTACATGCCGCAAAATTACGAAGAACTGTTATCCCTGGACAAAACCCCGGTGGAATATCTTTCCCGAACCTGGGACAAAGAGGAAAACACAAGGATCCGCACTTATCTGGGAAGTATGAAATACACGGTCCAGGAGATGGACCACGCCATCCGTGAACTCTCCGGCGGCCAGAAAGCCAAACTGCTGCTGCTGAAAATGAGCATGGAACAGCGAAACGTGCTGATTCTGGACGAACCCACCCGGAACTTCTCCCCTCTGTCAGGTCCGGTGATCCGGGAATTGCTGCAAAATTTTCCGGGTGCAATAATCAGTGTCTCCCATGACAGAAAGTATATCCAGGAGGTATGCGACCGGGTGTTGGAACTGCGTGAAGAGGGGCTGCTGCCTGTAAACCCGGAGTCAAATACCTAACCCAGCAAAATATACAGAAGCGTCAACCCCAGGCCCAGACATACAAGCAGCAATCCAAAAGACAGACTGCGGCGGATGATAAAACCATCCTCCTTGAGCCGGGCATGTTTCATGGCCGCCAGATGCACATAATCCCGCCTGGTGGGAAACCTTCGCTTCCAGGTGTGATTCCCCAGCCACTGTATGCCATTGAGCACATGTCCGGCAGCCGCCGTCATAACATTGCCTTCTGCCCGTTCCCGGGGGAGCGGGCTGTCCCGGTACAGAGTCCTGCGCAGCAGTATCACTGTCAAATCCAGGGCACTGTCCAACAGCCTGCACAGAATCCCCCACACCAGCGGTAAAAAAGATAACAGCAGGGGCCGATACAGCAATTCCTCCAAATCCAGCCAGGCAGGCCAGGGGTTCACATACTCCCCTGGCTGCTTCCATTTAAAAAACCGCCTCACCGGCCCTGTCAAAGCAGAGGATTCTCCCGGCGCAGTCCCGGTTTTCATCAATATTCCTCTCACAATGACAATATATACCGCCGCTCCGATTCCCATGGAAACGACTGCTCCCGCCAGATTGCCCGGGCTGTAAAATGCCACCTGCTCCCCGCTTTCCTTTAACCCCATAAAGCCCTGCCCCAGCCAGGCCACAGGGTCCATGGTGAACCCCGGCGCCAGCCCCCAGAGTACCAGGATTCCGGCGCTGGCTGTGAGGGCAAATCCCGTCCCCGGATTCCAATAGCCCTTTTTTACCTCATAGGAAGCCTGCCTTGCACCATCCCCGTTTTTTTCCACAAAAATCGCCACAAACAATTTGGTCATATAAGCAGCGGTCAGCCCGCCGGAGATCAGAAACAGCCACTCCAGTATAGTAAACATCCCTCCGCCGCCATATTCCACAATACTTTCATGCAGCAGCGTCTTGCTCACATACCCTGCGGACAGCGGTACACCGCTGACGGACAAAGCCCCTGCCAGAAAAATTCCCTTCAGCAGCGGTTTCTCTCTCCCATATCCCCGCAGTGTATTCAAATCCGACTCATGGACATTCAGGTAAATCACCCCCGCCGCCATGAACAGCACCAGCTTAATCAAAGAATGGCTTACCATATGCAGCAATGTGCCATGTACCGCCAGGGCCTTCTCCTCTCCCGCCAGCCCCTGCATACCCACTCCCACCAGAATAAAACCGATCTGGGACATGGTGGAGCAGGCCAGCGTGCGCTTCAGATCCAGTGAAAAAACAGCCAGCACCGCTCCAAGCACCATGGTGACGGCCCCCAGAGCCAACAGCAGCCTCCCCCATTTTTCGTCCCCGTGAAACAGTTGGCTTCCTAAAATCAATATCCCGTAAATCCCGGTCTTGGTCAATATGCCGGACAGCAAAGCCGAGGCGGGAGCCGGAGCCACGGGATGGGCCCTGGGAAGCCAGATATGCAGGGGAAAGGCCCCCGCCTTTGCCCCAAATCCCACCAGCATGCATGTCCCGGCGGCATACAGGATTCTCTTATCCCGTAGGCTTTCCGCTGCCCGGGCCAATTCTGCGATCTCCAAAGTACCCAGTTCCCGATACAGCAGAAATATCCCCATCAGCAGCACCATACCTCCTATCACCGCCACCGCCAGATAAGTTTCCGCCGCCCGCAGGGAGGCAACATTTTCCTCCTGGGCAACCCACACATAGGAAGTAAAAGACATAAGTTCGAAAAAAACAAAGGTTGTCAGCAGGTCTGCAGAAAGAAACACTCCCATGACAGTTCCCTGGGTCCACAGCAGAAACAGGTAAAACCGCTCCGCATGCCGCCGGCGGGCAAAATACTCCCCCGCAAATAATGTGGTCATAAACCACATCAGCGCCGACACCACACAGCAGATTAACCGCAGGCCGTCCATGCAGAACCGCAGCCCCAACCCGCAGATGTGGGGAACGGAATATTCCGGCATCTTCTCCATCCCCTGGAAATGCCTGAAATAAAAACCCGCCAGACACAGCACCAGCAGCAATTCCGCCGTCACGGCGCAGACAGCCAGGAGGCGCCCGGCCCGGGAGATTCCCCGGCCAGCCCTCTTTTGGCTCCCCGCCCGGCCAGCCCCATATACTGCAGCCCCCATCAAAAAGGGCAGCAATACCAGGATCACAAGACCTATATTGCCTCTTGGAACTGTCCCGGCCGCCATACTCATTATGTCACGCCAGCCCATACCACATTCTGTCATCATTACTCCTGTTCTCCTGCATCCTGCTGCGATTCAGATCCCTTTTCCCTGAAAATGACAAGGGTACTCTACTGCGGCGGCATCGCTGAAGCCACATCCCACAGAACCTCCCTAAAGGGTCGGGAATACAGTCCGAACAACAGAATTGCCGCCGCAAATACCGCCAGGGGCAGCAGCATCTTCCACCCCGGGTCCCTGGCCTCCGGAACCTTATTGTAATCAAAGTCTTTTCCCGGAAAAAAAGCCCTCACAGAAATCGTCAGCATATAGATGGCCGTGAACAGCGCCGACACCAGCAAGGCCCCCACTCCCGCCAGAGCCATGGGATTATCGCTGGCCACCGCCGCCTGGGCCAAATGCCATTTACTGACAAAGCCAGCCAGTCCGGGAACACCCATCAGCGCCATGCCGCAGAGAGTAAAAACCGCCAGCACTTTTGGCATTTTCCGGCCCAGACCATTAAGTTCCTGTATAAAGCTGCAGCCCGTCTCATGTATTACAGCGCCTGCGCAGAAAAAGGAACCGACTTTCATAAAGGAATGGAACAGCATATGGCAAAGTGCCCCGGCCAGCCCCAGGGGCGACATCAGCACTGCGCCGAACAGGATATAGGACAGATTGCTCACCGTAGACCAGGCCAGCCGCCGCTTGATATGCGTCTCCTTCAACGCCCGGCCGCAGCCGTATACAATCGTAAAAATCACCAACAGCATCACCGTATCCTGGGCCCATGTGCCCCTTAACATCCCTGGGCCAAAGCTGTAATAGGTAATGCGCATTACAGCAAAAGCACCTGTGTTGACCACCGCCACCGCATGCAGCAGCGCCGTCACCGGTGTGGGAGCCACCCCCGCCCTTGGCAGCCAGTTGGAGAAAGGCCAAACAGCGGTTTTGACCCCAAATCCCAGAAAGCACAGCACATACATCAGAAGCATCAGATTGGTCTTGTCTCCTATTATGGCCGCATCCAACACGCCCCCGGGCACGAAAGCGGAAGTGACGCCATAGGACAGGATAAACACCATGCCGATAAAGGCAAAAGCCGCCCCGCCGATCATATAATATAAGTAACTGCGGCTGGCCAGCACCGCCTCCCTGGTACGGGAGTGCAGGATCAGGGGCAATGTGACAAGACTCATCATTTCAAAGAAAAAATACATGGTCAGAATATTATCCGCCATGGCGATACCCAAAGTGACTCCATAGGTAATAATATAAAACATATAAAAAGATTTTTCGTTGTTGTCTTTATCCATATATTCAAAAGAGTACAACACCGCCGGAGGCCAGAGCACCGCCGCCAAGGCGGCGAATACCCTTCCCAGCCCGTCCAGATGGAAACTCACCCGCAGATTGCCGGTAAAGCGGAACAGAACAAATGCCTCCTCCGGTTGAAAAAACAGCATGGCCGCAACCAGTATGGAATTGAGCAGCACCAGAGCCTGCACATACCAAAGCAGGTCCCTCCTGCTTTTAAAAGGAAGCAGCGGGATCAGGATGCCTCCCAGGATGGGAAGCAGCACCACTGTGATCATCACCGCAATATGCATTGTTATTTCTCCTTTTGCTTATAGTGCTCACATTGTCGATTGCGCGATTATACCTGCGTACTCCGTAAGGATTCCGGGTAAAAGGCCCAGGACCATAGACAGGGCTGCCAAAACCAGCAGGGGAAGCAGCATAGCCGCCCCGGGTTCCTGCCGCTCTGTCTGCGGTGCCGGACCATTCCCGAAAAAACCTCTTGTTACAATGGGAAGCAGATACCCGGCGGTGAGAATGGCACTGAGCAGAAGTACCGCCGCTCCCACATATCCCCAGACGCCCAGGCCTGCCTCCAAAGCCCCCTGGGCCAGATACCATTTGCTGACAAAACCACAGGCGGGCGGGATTCCAATAAGGGCCAGCGCCAATAGGGTATAACCCCACAACGTTGTCGGCATTGTACGGCCAATTCCCCTCAATTCCTCCGCTTCGGTCTTTCCGCTGCAATGCAGAAACACCCCTGCCGTAAGAAACAGGCCGCTTTTTATCACCCCGTGAAACGCAACATGCAGCAGCGCCCCCACAAGCCCCTCAGGAGATAATACAGCCAGACCGAAGAGAATATAGGACAACTGACTGACGGTGGAATAGGCCAGGCGCTTTTTCAGGACCGGCTCCCGACAGGCCAGCAGGGATCCCATACCTATTGTGATAAGCGCCAGCGTCATCCAGACATACTGTACCCAGGTCCCCCGGAGAAATTCCGGCCCCACCACATAGTAAACCACCCGAAGGATGGCCAGTACCCCGGATTTCACAAGGACGCCGGACAAGACTGCAGAAGCCGGGGAAGGGGCCACGGGATGAGCCGCAGGCAGCCAGGCATGCAGAGGAAACATACCCGCCTTGGCCCCTAAGCCCACCACCAGCAGCAGCACCGCCGTCAGAAGGAGTTCCTCTTGTCCCCGTACCGCCTCCTGCCTCAATATCCCTCCCGGAGAAAATGCCGCCGTTCCGAAGACATGATGGAAGAGAAAAATCCCAAAAAGCCCCATATAGGCACCACACAGAGAGTAAAACAAATATTTCAGTCCCGCCATGATGGCTTCCCTGCTGCCGTTATGCAGTACCAATGGGAATGACGCAAGTGTCATAAACTCATAAAACAGGTACATGGTCACAAGATTCCCTGCAAAGTACAGACAGACCAGCGCCCCATATACCAAGAAGTAAAAACCATAAAACCGTTTTTCCCCTCCCTCCCGCCGTATATATACAATGCTGTAGATTCCCACCGGCACCCACACTGCCGTAGCCAGGGTTACAAACCATCTGCCCAACGGATCTATTCGAAAATACACGGGAACATCTTTCATCAGATGAAACAGTATCACCTCTCCGTCACCGCTCCAGGCCACCACCATTGCCAATGCTGCCGCCGTCAGCAGCGCTCCCAGAGCCGGCGCCCCTACCCTGCTGAGCCGCAGCGTTCTGCTGCCGGATTCTCCCTCCTGCGGCTCCTCTCCTCTGTCTGCCAGTTCAGGTAAGGAAATATATTCCGTAAAAGAGGCTGTCAGAAAAAATACCCCTGCGGCGCCTGCTGCCAGGGCCGGACTCAATATCCACAGACTCTCCATATTTCCTCCCTTCTGGAATCCAAATCCGCCATTTTCATTCCCGGGTTCCATCCCTATAAAGTGTTAAACATCTCCAGTCCCTGCCGGATCAGTCCAATCAGCGGTTCGGAATTAAGGCCCAGCACAATGTTGAGCAAAATGAACAGAATCATGGCCGCCGCCTTTAACGGCTGCTGCCTCAAAGTGATATTCTCATATTCCCGGGGCAGCGCACCGGCAGTTCCGGGAACAGGGGATCCCGAAGGCGAATAAATTCGAATCACCGTTTTCATAAAATACATCGTATTCAGAACCGAACTAAGAGCCAGAGCCATCAGCGTAGGCAGCATTTTCAGATCATGCCCCACCGCCGCCTGCGAGAAAAACAGCTTGGAAATAAAGCCCGCGAACATGGGCACCCCCACCATGGAGAGGGAGCCTGCCGTGAAAGCCACCCCCGCCAGTCTGTTGCGGAAACCCGCGCCGTTTAAGTCCTTAAAATACCTGCTCTTGCCGGATACTTCCGTAATGCCCGATGCCGCCACAAACAGCAGGGACTTGGTGGCCGCGTGGCAAATCATATGGTAGATGCTGGCAATGACCCCCGCCGTGGTCCCCAGTCCAAATCCCATGTAAATATAGCCGATCTGCGCCACGGAAGAGTACGCGATCATCCGCCGTATATCGCTCTCCCGAATAGCGTCCAGCGAGCCCATAATCATTCCTGCGATTCCGAATACGAACAGTACATGGATCACCTTACTGTCCCTGATTACGTCGAAACCGATCACCCGGTAAAATATTTTCACCAACAGAAAGATATACCCCTTGGACACCAGAGAAGACAAAATCGCCGCCGAGGACAGAGTGGAATATCCATATGCGTCCGGCAGCCAGGTATGGAAGGGAAACAGGGCACTTTTGATGGCCAGACCCACGCACATAAGACAGATTGCCACCAGCAGGGGCGTCTGGTACTGCCCGAAATCCGCCAGCGCTTGTACGCTCTCCCTGATATTGCTCATCAGCAAATGCCCTGTAAGATCATAGAGAAAGCACAGGCCCAACAACAGCAGGCCGGATCCCAGCAGGCTCATGATCATATAACGGGTGGCCGCCTCAATGGTCCGCCCGTTCTGCCGGATCATAATCAAACCGCAGGCGGAAATGGTGTTGATTTCCACAAATACATAGGCGGTAAACAAATCGTTGGTATAAAGGAGCGCCAGCAGGGAACAGAGCAGCAGATCCACCATGATATAGTACAGGTTTTGTTTGCCAGACTCGATCTCCGCCTCCCGCTCCCGGGAGCCTCCCCACATACACAGCAGCATGATTACACAAAAAATTACGGCCAGCAGCGCCTCCAATATACCTGCCCGGAGCTCGTTTCCCCAGGGGGCGGGAAAATGCCCCATGGTATAAACAAAGGCCTCCCCTGTCCGCGCCGCATACCACAGCACGGCCCCGGACAGCAGTCCGCACAGCGCAATCACTGCCCCATTCGCCCTTTTCGCCCATTTTCCATCCAAAACAGAGGACAGAGGCCCGGAAAACAGAGACAATACAATGGAGAAAAAGGGAAAATTGCGAATGAACTCCATTACTTTTCCTCCCTCTTCAACAGGGTGGAGATCTCGTCCAGATCCAGGCTGTGATACCGCCGGTACAGCCGGATTGTCAGGGACAACAGCAGCGCCGTCACCGATACGGACACCACAATACCTGTCAGCACCAGGCCGCTGGGAATGGGGTTCACATAGGCTTCCGCCCTCTGCACGCCGTCCGCCGCCACCGGCGCTTTCCGCCCTTCAATATAGCCCTTCAGCGCCAGGAACAGATAGGTGGCCGTATCCATGATATTCAACCCGATGATCTTCTTGATCAGGTTTTTCTGCAAAAGCAGGTTGGAGAAACCGATGCCGAACAGGATCATAGCCACCGCCTCCCCATAATTGCGAATCAAATTCCCCAAGTCCATTTATTTTCCCTCTGCCCTCCAGGCATTCTTTCCGTGCAGGACTGGAAGTTCTTTCTGCACTAATAGCCCCCCTTTCGAAACATCCCATAAAAAGTGTACATCGTGCCCGCCACCACTACACCCACACAGATATTCAGCGGCAGGATCAGGCCGCTGCTCAGGATGGCTCCCGGCGTGCCCAGAGGAATCACGCTCTCCAGGTGATTGGCCCCTGTATAAAAAGAATAGGTTTTTAACACACAGTAGCAGGCCAGGGCTCCAAAACTCATCCGCTTATAGGTTCTGGCGGTGAAAAAGCGCTCCGCCCTGGCAAATCCAAAAGCGCTGACATACAGGATCAGCCCTGCGCCAATTACCGCCCCGCCGGAAAAGCCGCCCCCCGGCCCCAGATGGCCGCAGAGGATGATATAGATCCCAAAAATGAGGATAAAAGGCACCAACAGCCTGGCCGCTGTCTGCAATATCACATCGTTTTTCGGCTCGTAGGCCCTGTCATGGGCCTCCGCCTCTTCCTCGCTGTTTTTGCCTTTCTTACTGTCTGCCCGCAAAAGAATCAGCACCGTACAGGCGGCGATAAAAAGTACATGAGATTCTCCCAGCGTGTCAAAGGCCCGATAGTCCAAGATCATACCCGTGACAAGATTCACCGCCCCCGTCTCCTCCAGTCCCTTCTCAATATACCGCCGGGACACTTCGTTATTCACCGGTCTGTCCGCCTCCCCCAGAGGGGGCAGATCCGCCACCCCCATAAGGAGCATGGCCACCAGCAGGACGCAGAACAGCAGACTGAATCCCCGATACATTTTTTGAAACAGGACCACCTCCCGGTTGTGTTCCGTGTCATAGACCCGGGCGCGCACCCGCTTTCTGTCTTCCTGCATCCTCCGCAGGGCAGCTTCATCTTCCTGGCGGGGCTCCCGGGGCCTTATCTCCAGATTGCCCAGATAGGGATCCCTGCTGCCCTCCAGCCAGATTTTCAACCGATAGGAAAGGGTTTTCTCGTACCTCTCACGAGGCAGTTTTCGACTCATAAACTGCGCCTCCTTCTATGCTCCAACTCACTCTCTGCTTCCCTGCCCGCGGCCTCCGCCCCCATAATGGCATGAATTTTCTTCAGTGTCAGCACAAACAGCACCGTGGTAATACCCGCACCTACCGCCGCTTCGGTAATGGCCAGATCCGGCGCTTCCAGTACCACCCAGACGATGGACATCACAAGACTGTAGGACATAAAGATCAGCACCGTGTTCAGCAGACTCCCGGACAGGCTGGCCCCCACCGCGCACACAATCAGGAACAAAAACAAAATGCATGTAAAGACTGTCATAACCCTTCTCCTATATAAGATCCGTCCGCTCTTTTTCATCCGGAAAAGCCTGCATGGCATGGGACTTTCCCTGGCTGCTCTGATCCTCTTCCTCCGGGGTCAGGGACTTCTCCAATAAACGGTAATGTTTCTCCGGTTCTTCACCCGTGGTCACTTCCAGCCGGGCAATCAGATGGGAAGAGGTGGGAGAGGAGAGCCACAAAAATAAAATTACCAAAAACAGCTTCAAAGAAGTAAAATTCCACCCGCATATGACCATCAGTCCCAGCATGCAGCAGCCGATCCCCAGCGTATCCCCCATGGCCGCCGCATGCATTCGGTTCAGAATATAGCGGAACCGAAATACCCCTACCATCTCAATGACAAATATGCCCAATCCCGTCAGCAAGAATGCCGCTCCTGCCAGAAAACGAATCCATTCCCATACCGCCATGGTTTACACCTCCGGCCCTTCCCCTCTGTGCTCTTTCCATTCCGTATATACGCCCATATACACCTTGGTCAATATGATGACAGCCAAAAAGCTGATCATGGCATAAATCAGGCAGATATCCACCAGGTATCCCTCCTCCAGGAGCAGAGCCAATACAGAGATGATCACCATGACCATGGTTCCCATCATGTTCACCGCCACCACCCGGTCCGCAATCCGAGGCCCGATGATGGCCCTGATCAGACACAGTACCACCATCACCGCCAGAAACACCAGCGCCCCAACCAGCAAAAATGCATATGCCTGCCCCAGACCCGGTATCCTTTCCTCCATGTCGGCCTCCTTCCCCGGGACATGGGCCTCTCCCGCCCCATCCCTCTTTCAGACAATTTCCGAAGCTGCCGTCCCCTGCTTCTGCTCCAGTTCCCTTGCCAGTTCCACAAATATACTGCACTCCATACCTTCCGCAAAATCCTCGTCCAGGCAATGCACCGTATACTCTCCGTTTTCCAAAGATACGGTAATGGTGCCCGGCGTCAGCGTGATGGCATTGGCCAGAAACGTCCGGGCCACAGGGCCCTTTAACGCACTGCGAAAGCTGACCAGCACAGGCTGGATTTCCTCTTTCTGGGACAGGATCAGCCGCACCGTACCCAAATTGGCCCTCACCACCTCCCGGACCAGCACCAGCCCATATCTTGGCAGCCTGCTCAGTTTTCCATAGAATTTTAATTCCTTTTTCATACTATAATCCAGAAATTTGCAGCTAAAGGCCAGCAGCAGCGCCGCCACAGCCACTCCAAATACACAGATTTCCCCTGTCACCTGCCCGTTGAAAATAACCCACAGCACAAAATAAAGTAAAAACACAGCGTACCTCCGCCCCGGAAAAACATCCCCAGAAGAACTTGATATTATAACCATTATTCCCCAAAAACAGTGGCCGGAATTCACAAAAAGACAAAAAACAGATCCCCCCGCAAATTGCAGGGAGACCTGTCTATCTGTTTACCATATTATTATTTCCCGGCTTTTCTTTTCCTGATCAGATGCGCCGCATAAGCGGCCAGCGATGCCAGGGTCAGTCCCAGGGCTATCAGGAGCAGCAGCTGCCATGTTACATGCCACACATGGATCAGCAGAATAGAAGCCACCATCAGCACAAAGGCCCAGTAAACATACATCAATATACCCACCAGCAAAGTGAACAGGATATCCTTCAGCAGGTCTGTCCTGGTGTACCGCTTATCCATTCTTCCATCCCTCCGCCCGGTGTCGGATATACTGTAACCGACACATTTTCCTTACCGATATCCCCCTATAAACGGGTCTGTCAATATTTTACTCCCCAGATGCTCTCATTCACTCCCACGGCCGAGAAAGTCATCACTTCCGTACCCGCCTGGTCTTTCATGGCGCAGAACACACCGCTGTACTCATGGCCGTCATAGCTGATATGCACATAGGGCGTACCCTCGGAAACGGTCCAGGTGCCCACCACGGATCCCGTAACCGTGCCGTCCTCGTTCAGGTCAATCATCACCGGCTGGGCAATCTCGCTGTCGATCTTCATGCCCTGATTGATAAAGAAATACTCCCCCGCCAGTTCCGCACTGTCGTAGCCGCTTTCAGAAATGGTCTCCCCGGTGGTGGTATAGGGGGCCAGCACCGGCCATCCTTCCTGGTTCATAAAAATCTGTTTTACCGCAGGCTCATGATACTCGTTGCCATTGTTAAAACGGGTATGATAGCACATATACTGCTTCCCGTCGGTGTCAAAGAAGGTGGACATGCCCCCGGTAGCCATGTAGGCGTACTTACAGCTTGGCAGATAATAATTGCCGGACAGCTTCAGGCCATAATAAGCGTTGTTATACCCCTTCACGGGACGCTGTCCTCCCATATCCACATATTCCCCGTCCGGCCTGTCGCTGCGCAGTACCCGGATCTGGTAACCCCCGGTGCGCTCTAGGGAACCGAAAGACAAATACAGATAGTAATAACCCGTATCCGCGTCATACTGGATATAAGGTCCCTCGATGGACTGATGTCCCCCGCCCAGCAGGCGCTTTCCGAAATAAGGATCCACCTCGTTCTCCGGGTCCGCCTCGGGATGGATCACCAGACCCGTCTGAGGATCCAGTTCCAGGAGGAAGATACCCCCGGACCAGGAGCCATAGGTCATCCAAAGCCTCCCGTCCGCATCATAAAAGGGAGCGGGATCAATGCAGTTGGGCCAGTCCTGGTTATCATACTGGCCGTTGCCCCTCAAATATGTTTCTTCGGCATAGGCCTGGTCCACATACTCATACACATCCGTCTGGCCGATGTCCTCCGCAGTAAAGCCGGAATACAGGAGTTCCCCCTGGTACACATAAGGCCCTTCCGGTGCGTCTGCGGTGGCATAGCACAGATTGGACTTAATATAGGTAGAAGAGGTACAGAAATACATGACGTATTTGCCCATGGCCTCATTGTAAATCACATCCTCCGCCCACACCGCATAGGAGCCGTTGCCGTAATCGCCGGAATAATCAAATATGCTCAATTCCTCGTTGAACAAATCCTCAAAAAGAGCATTGTCGGAGGTATATCCATTTCCGATATATTTCCAGACATGCAGATCCTCCGATGTGGCCCCCGTCATATGAGAGCCGTAGATATAGTATTTTCCGTCAAAAACCTTGATGGAAGGATCGTGCACAGACACCCTGGCTCCATTGGACGCCGTCTCTATGCCAGTGTAATCCGCCTCCCTGACCACAGGCTCCGCAGCGGGCTCCGAAGCCGCCTGTCCGTTCCCCGTTCCATCGTCAGCCCCGCTTCCTGTCTGGACGTCACTTCCAACCCCCGTCTCTCCATCACTTCCGCCAGCCGTCTCTCCATCACTCCCGACGCCCGTTTCACTTCCGGACTCCGACGGGTCCCCTGACGACGCAGGCTGCCCCCCGCAGCCCAGAAGCGAGCCCGTCAGGCATACACATAACGCCACTGCCAGTAATTTGTTCTTCATACCCCTTGCATCCTCCATTTAGCCTTCCGTTCTTTGAGAGTTTCCATGATGTCCCGCCCATGTTGTCACCACTTCTTTACTCTAGATTAAAATGTTTTACTCAAAATGTCAATAAATCTTGCAAATCTTTTTGCTGCAGATATTGAAAAAAATATACTTTAGGAGTAGAATAACTACGGTGTTTATAAATATTTTATTATTATTTCATAATTTAGGAGAGGATACTTATGAAAAACATTCAAAACAAATGGATCCGCGCCGCTATTCCGGCGCTGTTACTGCATTGCAGTATCGGCACGGTATACTGCTGGTCCATCTTCAGCCAGGAAATCGCCGATTATATCGGCTTCTCCAAAAGTGCCACGGAATGGGCCTTCAGTTTCGCCATCTTTTTCCTGGGCATGTCCGCCGCTTTCCTGGGTAATGTGGTGGAAAAGGACATCCATCGTTCTTCGCTGATCGCCGCCATCTGCTTCGCCGCCGGTATGGCAGGCACGGGCTTCTTCATCTGGTACGGCGGTACGCACCAGCACAGCCCTCTGGCCTTGATCGGCATCTATATCTGCTACGGCTTCATCATGGGCGTTGGTCTGGGCACGGGATATCTGTCCCCGGTTAAGACCCTGATGCTCTGGTTCCAGGACCGCAAGGGGCTGGCAACGGGACTGGCCGTGGCGGGCTTTGGCGCCGCAAAGGCCATCGCAAGCCCTATTATGCAGGCATTGCTGAATTCCCTGGGGGAGGGAGGCATCTACAAGATGTTCCTGATCCTGGCCTGCGTGTACTTCGTGATGATGTTCGTTGGCCATCTGCTGTTGGCCAAGCCCGCAGACTGGCATGAGCCCGCTTCCCAGGAGAAGGGTGCAAAGGCTCTGGATGTGATCAAGAGCAAGCCCGTGGTGTTCATCGGCATCTGGCTTATGTTCTATATCAACATCACCTGCGGTCTGGCGCTGATCTCTCAGGAGAAAATGATTATCAAATGCATCGGCCTGGCAGGCATGGCCGGGGTACTGTCCTCCATTACCGCCGTATTTAACGCCGGCGGCCGCCTGGGCTTCTCCGCATGGGCGGACACCATGAAGGATCGGAATACGGTATATAAGATTATGATCATCCTGTCCATCATCGCCACCGGGCTGGTAATCCTGACCAGAGGCATTGCGGATATGGGCGTCCACACCCTGCTGATGATTCTGGTACTGGTATTGCTGTTTGTGGTGAATGCAGGCTACGGCGGCGGCTTCAGCAATGTGCCCACCCTCTTGTCCGACCATTACGGTATGCAGAACATCAGCGCCATCCACGGCATCACCCTGTCCGCCTGGGCCATTGCGGGCCTTACGGGCAACCAGCTGGCTACCTTCATTGTGGGACATGTAGGAGAGATGGTGGAAGTCAGCGACGGGCACGGCGGTTTCACCTCGGTAAACCCTGTGGGATACCAGACCGTGCTGTATGTCACCATCGTGCTGTATGTAATCGCCCTGCTGTGCAGTTTCTTCCTGGTGGGGGGCAAAAAGAAAACCGGAAACGGGAAGGCTGCCTGAGAGATTGCCGGATAGCCGGATTCAGTCACTTGGGTGAACCGATAAAGAACAAAAAAGCACCGGAAATAGAGCCATTTCTTTCTGGTGCTCTTTTTATATCTTTCCCAACTATCCCCGCTTCTCTGCGGCCTGCCGCACTCCCGGTTCACTCATAAGCGAGAACCTGATAATGATTGTTGATTTTTAATCCTTTCTCAAGTAAACTATAGATAATTATCTGAACCCATTTGGGTATGCAGGAGGAGGACATGATACGTACATTTTCCACACACTGCCTCAGAAAGCAGGAGGAACTCACCGGAAGGCTTTGGCAGTTCTGCCCTCTTCAGGGTGAGTCTGCCGGACGTCAGTTCCTGGTTCCCACCCCCAGCTGTTGGGAGAATTATCCGGATTTTGGCCTGTATCGGGGAGAGGGACGTTATTCCACCCGTTTTCAGGCGGAGGGCAATCTGCTGATCACCTGCAAAGGTGTGAGCCACACGGCCACCCTGCTTTTGGACGGACAGGTAATTGCCAGACATTACAATGCCTATACCGCCTTTTCCGCCCTGGTCCGGGCCGTGCCGGAGGGTATGCATACCCTGGAAATCATAGCGGACAACCGCTTCTCGGAAGAGAGCGCTCTGCATGTGCCCAACGATTACATGTCCTACGGCGGCGTCATCAGGCCTGTGGTACTGGAACAGGTGGGCGCTTCCTATCTGGAATATCTTCATGTAACGCCGTCCTTCCGGGACGGGCAGTGGCACGCCCGGGTGGAAGCCGCCATCCAAAACCTGTGCGAGACGCAGCCGGTGGACATGCGGATCACCCTGGCGGGGCAATCCCTGGACTTTCAGGGACTGACGCTGCCCCGGGGCAGAAGCGTCCACAGGGCGGAACTCTCCTTTGACGAAGTCCGGCCGTGGCTTCCCGAATCCCCTGTTCTGTATGAGATTCACGCCGTTCTGCAGAAAGATGGACAGCCCTACGATGACCTGATTGACCGCTTTGGTTTCCGGGAAATAAATATTGAGGGCAGGCAGATCCTGTTAAACGGAAGCCCCCTGCGCATTAAGGGTGTATGCCGCCATGAGGATCATCCGCAGTTTGGATGCGCTCTGCCCTTTGCGGCCATGGCCGGGGATCTGGCTCTGATCAGGCATCTGGGGGCCAACTCCGTGCGCACCGCCCACTATCCCAACGATGAGGTTTTCCTGGATCTTTGCGACGAGCAGGGAATCCTGGTGTGGGAGGAGAATCATGCCCGGGGCCTGAGCCTGGAGCAGATGCAGAATCCCCACTTTGAGAGGCAGGCTGAGCAGGTTATACAGGAAATGGTAGAACTTCATTACAACCATCCTTCCATCTACATCTGGGGCATCCTGAACGAATGCGCCAGTGACACCGAGTATGGAAAGGAATGTTATCGGCGGCAGTTTGAACTGCTCCGCTCCCTGGATCCATCCCGTCCCTGTTCCTTTGCCAGCTGCAAATTTAAGTCGGACATCTGCTTCGGGCTTCCCGATGTGGTATCCTACAATATTTACCCCCTCTGGTATCATGACACGCCGCCGGAAGAATACCTGGAGGACTTATATAATTGGGTACAGGAAGAGACAGAGGGACAGGGGAAGCCCTTCCTGATCACGGAAATCGGGGCAGGAGGAATCTATGGCCACCGCAGTACCTATGCCACCAAGTGGAGCGAAGAGTACCAGGCCAGGGTTCTGAAAGAACAGATCCGTGCCGTTCTCTCCCACCCCGATTGCGCCGGTGTCTATATCTGGCAGTTCTGTGATATCCGCATAAGCGAAGAGGGGTGGTTCGGCAGGCCCCGCACCATGAATAACAAAGGGATTCTGGACGAATATCGCCGGCCCAAACTCTGTTATGAAGTGGTAAAAGAATTATTTGAGGAGCAATAACGGATACTCCCGTAAAAAAGGGAACGCCGGTATCAAGCGCCAGCGTTCCCTTTTTTACTACTTTTTGTCAGGAGGGTAGAAAACCAGTAAATCCTCTATCCTGCATTCCAAGACGGTGCAGAGTTTGCAAAGAACAAACACATCCAGCCGGGAAATATTATTTGTGCAGTAATTATCAATCTGTTTCCAATTCATCTCTGCTTTGTGTGATAGCTTGTTTTTGCTCAACCCTTTTTGTTTCAGCAATTCGTTTAACCGAATTTCCAAACTACCGAAATCTTCTTCCACATTATCACCTCTAAATACGTATTTTTATGTATTCAAACAATATAATTCTATACTTGTTATAGTCCTTTGATAACCCTAAACAAGTATTAGAATCCTAAATGCAGAAATGTGTGTTCGCCTCCAAAACCGTATATTGTCGCATTCTGTCGAAATTTGTAGACCCTTTGCACTTGCAATGTCCTATATAACTTGTTATAGTATATTTACGGTCTACTGCAAGTATTAGAATACTAGTATTATAGACCGTTTACTGACAGTAAATTTTTGTATCAAATTGCAAGCAGAATTTTTTGTTCTGTGAAAGGAGAAGGGTATGGACTACTTCAAGGATAAGCTTTTTGAGTTGCTCAATGATGCAGATGATATCGGAATCAGCGATATCGAAACCAATGACAAGGAGAACAAGCTGCGAGTATCTCTTCAAAACGGCCTTCTTCTGGAGATCGAGTGCCGACAGATTGAAAACTGATATAAAACTGAATACAAAACTAAATAATCAATTAAATAAACAAAAAATCTTAGGACAATGCCTGCCCTAAGATTTTTTGCTCTTTATTCTGCTGCCGCTTCCACCTGCAGTTCCGTTACGGTTCCAAATCTGCAGACCAGCACTTTCCGGTAGGTTTTTCCGTACCCATGGTAATCCAGCCTGCACTGCGCCGTGCCATCCTTCCCCACTGTAATGGTATATCGGTTGAACTCTCCCTTCCGATAGGCGAAGTCCTCCCCGTTGTCCTGATAATGTTCCCATTGTCCGACTCCCGGATATACCTCCAGAAGCAGCACATCCTCTTCCTTCTCTCCCACATAAGACATGGGTTCCATGGCAGGAATCGCGCTTCCGGCCTTTATATAGATGGGACACACATCCAGGGGCGCTTCCTTGATGATCCAGGCCGGCCCCACATGCCGTTCATCGGTCCAATAATCGTACCAGATTCCCTCCGGCAGATATACCATCCTCCTGGTCATACCCTGACAAACCACAGGAGCTGCCAGGATTCGGTCTCCCAACATAAATTCGTCGTTGCAGGTCCTGGCTGCCTGGTCTTTTTCATAATGATATACCAGAGGACGCATCACCGGGGCCCCTGTCTGCTCCGTCTCCCGGAACAAATCATAAAAATAAGGGATCCAATGGTAACGCAGTTTTACATATTTCCGATAGATGTCCAAAACTTCCTGTCCGAACCGCCAGGGCTCCTGGGGTCTGGTTCCCATGGCGGAATGATTGCGGAACAGGGGAGAGAAACAACCCACCTGCACCCAGCGGGCCAGCAATTCCCCGGTGGTGTCGGATCCAAAACCTCCCACGTCCGTGCCCGCGAAAGTCATCCCGGACAGACCCAGATTGCATAACTGGGGAATCGCCATCTGCAAATGCGCCCAGATACTGTGGTTGTCCCCGGTCCAGCAGGTGGTATATTTCTGACTTCCCGCATAACAGGCTCTGGTGATCACAAAGGGTCTGCGGCCATCCAGGCGCTTTAATCCCTCGTAAGTACCCCTGGCCATCAAATGCCCATACACATTGTGCATCCTGGCATGGTTTGCCTCCTTGTCCTCATCGGTAAACACCACATCCTCCGGCAGAGGTCCCTTAAAGCTGGCAGGCTCATTCATATCGTTCCAGATCCCCCGGACGCCCTGCTCCAGCAGGAATTTCTGTTTCTCGCCCCACCACTGCCGCACGGCAGGATTGCCGAAATCCGGGAAGGCCGCGTCACCGGGCCACACCGCATTGATATAGACCTGGCCTTCCGGCGTCCTGGCAAAGTATCCTTTCTCTACGCCCTCCTCATAGACGGCATACCCGGCCTCTTTCTTAACGCCCGGATCATTGATGACCACCGGCTTAAATCCCCGCTGGACCAGAGTCTTCAGATAACCCGCCGCATCGCCGTGATACCGTTTTTGGTTCCAGGTAAACACCTTATAATCCTGCATATAATCAATGTCAAAATGAATGGCGTCACAGGGAATATCCTGCTCCCGCATTCCCCGGGCAATCTCCTCCATATCCTCCTGTGTGGTATATCCCCATCTGGACTGATGGTATCCCAGCGTCCACTTCTGGGGCAGGGGGCAAGTTCCCGTGAGATAGGTATACTGAGAAAGCACTTCCGCCATGGAATTTCCCGCCATATAGTAATAATCCAGATTCCCTGCTGCCGCGCCGAAGTAATAATACTTCTCCGATTCCTGGCCCATATTGAAGAAGCTCTTATAAGTGTTGTCCAGAAACACACCATACACATGCTCTCCCGTCAACGCCATAAAAAAGGGAATAGATTTATACAGCGCCTTGAAGCTGTCCACCTGGGGATCCGGATTGTCCGTGTTCCACATCTCGTAGTCATAGCCTCGCTTATCCAAAAATCCCGTCTTGTCTCCCAGGCCGTAAAAATGAGCATCTTCCGGCAGCTGTTTCAGTATGTCAAAGGCATGGTCCATACCTCTGTCGGCCTTGTGCCCTTCGCTGGCCAGAATTTTCAGTGCCTCATCGCTGACCACCTGCAGAGGCTGGCGCTCTCCCCGGTAGTCCTGACACACCGCATTGCCCTTCTCGTCATAAAAATCCACATAGAACCCGTCGCTGACCCGAACGGACAGGGCTGCTGTGCGAATCCACAGACCATCTTCCCCATCCTCCAGGGTCAGTTCCACCGCCATTTCCTTTTCTTCCAGAATGGCCTTGGAGTCATGGGTGTCGCTCTCCAGACCACAGAATACATTGATGATCCGGGGCGTTACCGCCCGGATCTCCCCTTTGCCATGCTCAAATTCCAATATAACTTTCTGCCCTGAAACCACATAATTTTTACGCTTTCCCAGATTCATATTCCTGTTCCTTTCTTATTAAAGTTCCGCATGTCCCCTACAAGCGCAACTTTCCTGTGCTGTCTGTTCGGACGCTTTGCGTCCGCACAGGCAGCAGTGCGCTTTCCGGGCACATGCTGTTTTTTGATTTCAGTTCCGCATGTCCCCTACAAGCACATCCCTCCTGTGCTGTCTGTCCGGACGCTTTGCGTCCACACAGGCAGCAGTGTGCTTTTCAGACAGCAAAATGTCCGCCACTTTTCCCCAGTCTCCGTCCATTACGCGGTAGGTGGGTCTGTATTTTCCCTGGGGCTGAGGCGAGGTGGCCGTGTGGAGATAGAGGCTGTCCATCCCCATCCCGACGGCCCCTGCTATATCGGAAAACTCATCATTTCCCACCATGATGCTCCTGGCCGGGTCCAGACCATATCGCTCCAGCAATCTGGTGAAAAAGGCGGCACAGGGCTTTTTACAGCCTTCTTCCGAGGATATCAGGATGCCGTCAAAGCAGTCCGCAAGGCCCAGCAGTTCCAGTTCCGGCCTGGTAAAGTCGCTCTGGGCATTGGACAGCAGATACAGACGGCCGCCCCGGCGGCGCAGTTCCCCCAGAGTCTCTTTCACTCCATCATACACCCGGAGCATCTGTCTGGACAAGGCCCGAAAGAAAATAGCCGTCATCCGGGCCGTCTCTCGATCACAGGCCACAGCCTTTTCCAGAAAAAGGCCCCGGAATACTTCCGTCAGATCCGGCTCCACCAGCAGGTCCTCCTGCTCCGCCCCTCCGGCTCCGCCCCCCATCCGCCCGGCGTATTCCCTCTCCAGGCGGCGGAACCCGGAGCGCAGTCCGGATGCGGTATAGGCTGCCCCCAGGGAAGTGTATAACTCACTCATTTTCCGCCACAGATACGGCTTCTCCTCGTTGGTGCGGATATCCGCCAATGTTCCGTACAGATCAAAGATATAATTGTCATACATTTTGTTATTCTCCGCTATTGTTCCAGCGCCTCATATACCCGCAGAATCTCCCCCACGCTCCAGGCCTGGGCAAAGCAGCCCTTGGAGCAAACAGGATTTTCTCCGTCGTAGATCTCCGGCAGCTGACCCACGCAGCCCTCCCGAAGAGCCGTCTCGATGCCCCTGAGCTGTTCCCGCACACAGGATTTGGCCTGACGGGAATAGCCGTGAACTTTCAAATAGGCCAGATAATATCCTCCCAGGGGGAAGGTCCACACGGTTCCCTGGTGATATGCCAGATCCCGGTCCAACTGCGCCCCGCCATAGAAAGGATGGAACTGGGCGTCTTCGGGAGCCAGAGAACGCAGTCCCACGGGGGTATAGAGTTTGCGGAACACCGTCTCCACCACCTGTTTTTCCTTCTCTTCAGGCAGAAGGGAAAAAGGCAGGGATACCGCCCAGATCTGGTTGCACCGCACCTGATCGTCTGCCGGCGTACCGGATATCACGTCCCGCAGACATCCTTTTTCTTCATTCCAGAAAAGTTTGCCGAAGGCGGCATGGACTTTGTCTGCCAGTGCCCCGTAACCGGGCTCTTCCTCCTGGGTTCCCATGGTCCCGGCCCGGCCTGCGGATTGCCCTTTGGAAAATTCCTCCATAATCCGCAGCGCATTGTACCAGTACGCATTGACCTCCACCGGCTTACCATGCCTGGGAGTGGGCAGAATATCCTCCACCCGCACATCCATCCAGGTCACCTGATCGTAACCCTGCCCTGCCAGGATCAGGCCGTCCCCGTCCATATGGATTCCGTAGTCCGTACCCTGGGCATACCATTTTATAATATCCTGCATCACCGGGTAGGCCTGCTTTAAAAAGTCATTGTCCCCGGTTCTCTTGATATACTCATACACAGCCAGAATAAACAGCAGCGCCGCATCCACCGTGTTATAGGCCGCCGCTTCCGTCCCCTCCGGGAACAGATTGGGCATCAGCCCCCTGCGGCAGTGAGCCATAAAGGTCTGCAGGATACTTCTGGCCGTATCATACTGCCGGGTAGAAAGGCAGCACCCCACCAGCGCAATCATGGTATCCCTTCCCCAATCTTCGAAAAAGGGGAAACCCGCCAGAATAGTCTTCTCCCCTGTGGAATCCCTTTGGGAAATAAACTGATCCGCAGCGGCCGCCAGCACCCTTGCGGTCTCGTCAGGAAAACGCCCCTGGAGATTTTTCCGATGGTTTGCCACATTTTGCAGAATCTCCGTCATACCGGGCAGGGCTTCCTCCATACCATAGACAATCTCCAGCGTTTCTTCCTGCCCCTGCTCCACGGAGAAGCAGATCTCATGGTTCACGGCGCTGCGTCCCAAGGCCATCTTGCCGTCTCTCACATCGTCCTGATAATACAAATCCTCCCGGTACAGAACAGGCAGTTCCCGGCAATCTCCGTTGGTGCGCAGATACAAAGTCTGTCCGTTGGACTGAATTCTGTCCTTGGCAAATATAAATTCCTGCTTCACCGAAAGTCTCTGTCCTTTCGGTACAAATTGCAAATGGGGACGCACCCGCAGCGTAGCACGGTCCAAAGACCGATTCCTGATTCGGTAGGAGATGCCCACCACATTCCTGCCCTGCATCAGGGCGATGGTCCGCGCCACTTCCACTCCCTCCGCCAGATAATTCCAGGTGGGATAATCCTCATAAGCGAATTCGGTCTGGAGGCGGTATCCCTCCTCCCTTTTCTCATGACACTGAAAGTCCTGGCTGGACAGAAACATCCGGCGCATACGGGAACCCTCTCCCCCCAGTTCCAGCACTTCCTCCAGCCTGTGTACCATGTTGAAGCGATGGTTGGGCGAATGGGTGCAGGCCATCAGCACTGCCTGGTCATTCCGGCTGCAGGAGGCGATCATGCTCAGGGAGGAGAAGCCTCCCAGGCCATTGGCCATCAAATAACAGTTTTCCTCGCCCCTGTCAAAGGTTTTCCAGTCCTGTTTTCCATATAAAAACTTCATGTCAGTCCTCCCTTAAATATCCCAATAGCACACCGCTGCCCGCCGGGACAGAGATCTTTCCCCGCCGGGGCGTCTGTTCCTCCCCTTCATAATCCGTACACTGCCCGTCCGCCAGGACCTCCCAGGCGCCTGCCGGCAGCTCTATCTGCGCGTCATGGGAAGAAGCATTGTAGGCGACAAACAGTTTGTCTCCCCGGGTATGGTAACCGATGGTGCTCCCTTCCTGCGCCTTCTGCCGCTCCAGGGGCCTGTTGTCCATGCAGAACGCCACTACACCGGGTCCGGGAATCTGTTTCTCCAGGAGACGGGCCGCAGCGTCCGCGCTTTTGTCGCACAGCCCGGGAAGCCGTTTCCGCAGCCGGATCAGACCCCGGTAGTAGTCCACCAGTTCTCCATATTCCAGGGTCTGCCGCCACCGCAGCATATTGAGTTCCGGATCGGAGCGATAGCTGTTTTCCTCCCCCAGCTTTGTACGGCCAAACTCTTCCCCCGCCTGAAAGAACAGATTGCCCTGGCAGGTAAAGTAAATCAACGCTGCCAGTTTGTTGGCGGAAAGCACATCCTCATAGGACTTGGTAAAGTCCGCCTCCCGGCCATGAAGGGACATGACCAGCTTATCCCACAGGGTTAAATTGTCATGGGAGGACACATAATTGATGATCTGGGAGCAGCTTCTGGAGCGAAATCCATCCTGTCCGGCCTCTCCCCGCCATGCCGTCACGGCCTCCAGAACTTTCTCCTCCAGATCCTTTCCCCCGTTGACAAATCCCGGCTCCTCTTCATAGAATACATGCCCTTTGATCACATCCCTGGTATTATCGCAGAACATGGCCACGCCTTCATCCAAATACTGGATATTTTTCTTCAGCGCAGCACGGGTATCCTTCTCCATGGGGGAATCCGCCGCACTCCAGGGCTCCCCATACAGCAGCTTCTCCCCCCGTCCGAACTCCCGGTCCAGTTCCCTTCTGATACGATTCATCAGTTCCACTGTCATAAGGCCCATCAGATCAAAACGAAAACCGTCCAGATGGTATTCTCTGGCCCAGTACATCACGGAATCCATGATATAATTGTCAACCATCTTCCGCCCGATGGCCATATCACTGCCGCAGGCGGAACCATTGGACAGGCTGCCGTCCTCCAGACGGCGGCAATAGTATCCCGGCGCAGTCCTTTCCAGCCAGGAATCCGCATCGTGGGTGTGGTTGTACACCACGTCCATAATTACCCGAATGCCCGCCCGGTGCAGGGCCTGTATCATCTCTTTGCACTCCCGGATCCGCACGGTGCCGTCGCAGACATTCGTGGCATAAGATCCCTCCGGCACATTGTAGTTCACCGGGTCATAACCCCAATTGAACTGCTCTCCGCCCCCTTCCTCATCCAGCCATCCATAGTCGAAAAAAGGAAGCAGATGAACATGGGTAACCCCCAGTTCTTTCAGATAGGCCATACCTGTGGGATGGCTGCCGTTCCCGTCAAGCCCCCCGGTCTCCACAGTGAACGCCTTATATTTTCCCCGATATGCCTGGGGCACCCCACTGTCCGGATCATGGGAGAAGTCTTTAATATGCAGTTCATAGATAATATTTTCCGCAGGAAGGGCAGGAGCCCGGTCGGTCTCAAACCCTTCCGGATCGGTGCGCTTCAGGTCCACCACCATGCTGGGGTAGCCGTTGATCCCACAGCCCACGGCATAAGGGTCGGCAGTTTGCACGGACGCCCCTTTTGTCCAAATGCGGTAATCATAGTAAAAACCATGGTAATCTCCCTCCAGCCGCCGATGCCAGACCCCTCTGAGGCCTTTTTCCATATCCAGGCTTTGAAGGGCCTGGGCTCCGCCCTCCCCGTACAGACACAGTTCCACCCTGTCCGCAAAGGGTGCCCATAACTTGAAATCCGTTCCCTGGGGCGTACAGGCCGCCCCCAGATCTTTCCCGTCATAAGAATTATCAATGTCAAACGCTTTATTATACCTAAATCTTTCCATGACAGCTCCCGTTTACCCGCTTCGCCGGGCGTTTATTTCCAGTTAATATCCACGCAACAAGTCAAAAAAAGAGCCGCTGCAAAAAGAAGTACTGATTCGCAGCGGCTCCGCATTATCCTTTAACAGCTCCCGACAATCCTTCCACATAGCATCTCTGTGTCAGTACAAACAGGATGGATATGGGAATGGATATCAATACGCAGCCCGCATAGAATTGCGTATAGAAGGTCTCCACATACTCCCTCTCCAACATGGTCCACAGACCGATGGCAATGGTGTAGTATTTGGTATCATTTCCCATGATGACCTTGGCGAAAATGTAATCCACCCAGGGCCCCATGAAAGTGGTGATCAACGTGTAGGTGATGATCGGCTTGGACATGGGGATGGTCACATGGATGAAGGTATCCCACTTGGTGGCCCCGTCAATGTAAGCCGCCTCGTCTATTGTCTTAGGTATGGTGTCAAAGAAGCCCTTGGCCATATAAAATCCCAGGCCCGCTCCGCCGGAGTAAACCATCACCAGCGCAATCTGCTTCAGCATGCCCGTCTCCAAAAAGCCCAGGCCCTTCAGGATATAGTACACGGCGATCATGGACATGAAGCCGGGGAACATGCCCAGAATCAGGGCAACGTTCATAAAAGGCTTACGCATCTTAAACCGCAGGCGGCTCATACAATAGGACACACAGAGTACAAAAAACGCCGCGATAATCGTGCTGAATATGGCGATCACCAGGGTGTTGGTGAACCAGCGGAAGAAGTCGATCTGGCTGGTGGGCTTGAACAAATTGGCGTAATTGTCCAGCGTAAAGCCGCGGGGCCAGATATAACTCTTATAGGAACCGCCCTCTTTTCTAAAAGAGGTCAGCACCACATAAAATATGGGCAGTACCCAGATAAAGCTGAGTATGGCCAGCAATATATGGACAAATGTGTTGGTGATAAATCTTTTTGCTTTCATTATTGGAACGCCCCCTCATCTTTGTAGGAACCGGTATGCCGGTAGGTCAACAGTGACAAAGTAGCCAGAATAATGAACACCAGGATACCGATTACGGCTCCCAGATTGTAGTCCTTCTGCGTGATGGTCAGCCGGTACAGCCAGGTAACCAGCAGGTCGGTCTTGCCCGCGTAATAGTAATCCAATGTGTCGGGCCCGCCCCCGGATAGCAGGAATATCACGTTAAAGTTGTTGATATTGCCTGTGAAGGACGTGATCAGGTTGGGCGTCATGATGAATACGATATACGGAATTGTAATTTTCCTGAAGATTACAAAGGCGCTGGCGCCGTCAATCTTGGCCGCCTCATACAACTCCGCCGGGATGTTCTGCAGGATGCCTGTGGTGGACAGCATGGTAAAGGGAATACCGATCCACAGGTTGATGCAGATAATGGTGATCTTAGCCAGCGTAGGGTCTGTAAAGAAAGGAATAGACTCCGTGGTGCCGATCATGCCAATCTCCCGCAGCAGCACGTTCACGGGACCGTTGGCGTTGAAAATGGTTCTCATGCTCAGCAGGGACACGAACTGGGGCACTGCGATGGACAGCACAAACATAAATCTCCAGAAACCCTTAATCCGGGTACCCTTGCGGTTAATCAGCAGGGCCAGGATGATACCCAGGATAAAGCAGCTGAAGGTGGCGAACACCGCCCAGATCAGCGTCCAGCTGAGTACCGGCCAGAAGGTGGCGGCCAGCTTACTTCCCTGTCCCAACATAGTCTTAAAATTATCTAAACCCACCCAGGTAAACAGATTTCCGGGCGGCTGATGCTCATGGTCATAGCTGGTAAACGCAATCAGGATCATAAATACCAGCGGTACAATGGTAAAAATAATGATACCTATGATGGGCAGAGCCATCAATCCGGTATGGATATTCTCTTCCCGAAGGGAGAGCAGATCGTCCTTGAAGGAGGGAACATGCATTTCCCGTTCCTTCCGCAGCTGAGTGCAGTAAGCGCTCTTTGCAGACATGCAGGCCACAAAGATGACAGCCAGCGTAAGTACAATGGTGATTACACCGTACAGCAGGAACAGCATGGAATTGTCTCCTGCGGTATATTCATAGATTCCCAGGGCTTCGTTGTAGGTCTGTCCCTGCTCCTTGGTACCCAGGGTAATAAAGTTCCCGATGGAACTTATGCCGAATGTTGCCATGTAAAAGATATAGGCGATCTCGATTGCCAGGAAGATCAGCCCCCGTATTATCTGTTTGTTCAAAATATTTCCGAGGCCAAAGACAAAAAGCGAACCCTTTGTGAGCGCGTTTCCTTTTACAATCGCTTCACCGACACTTGCATCGCTGGGTCTCCCGGAAGTTGTCTGCAATTTATTCTTCTTCAAAGCCCCCATACGGAACCTCCTCATATTTTAGGGGAGCTAAGGAAACCCCAAAGGGTATCCTTAGCTCCAGATCTCAATTTTCCGTCTATACTTTCATTCTGCTTGTGAGAAATACCGCAGGATTACTCCGTCATGGCCTTTACGAAAGCATCCAGCTTCTCCTGCACATTGTCCTTGTTGATCGCACCGCTTCTGATCTCGGTAGGGATGGCGCCTGCATAGGTCCAGTACCTGGAGGAGAATACGGAGTGAGAGGGCTGCATTACGCTGGCTTCATTGGCTTCCTTTACAATAACTGCTGCCAGAGGATCAGCGGAAACTGCCTCGCTGGCGCCGGCATTGATATTGGTAGGAATCTGTGCAGACTTCTGATAACGCAGGGTCTGGTTCTCTTCGTTGCCCAGGAAAGCAGCGAAAGCTACAGCCGCCACCATGTTCTTGGAATGAGCGTTCACGCCGATGCACTTGGAGCCGTAGAAGCCCAGCATCTGATAGTCGTTCCCATCGGGATTGAAGGTGGGGATCACGCCGATGCCCAGGTCATCGCCCAGGATGTTCTTATAGGTATCATAGTTCCAGGAACCGTCGAACCATACGCCCAGCCTGTGATCTTCGATTAACTCGGATACAGCGATCTCGCCGTCATAGGCACATTTGGGGTTGTTGATCAGGTCGATCAGATAATTGGTAACCGCCACGCCGGTCTCGTTGTTCCAGTTTACACCGGCCTCCAGGTCATTGCCCTCGGGACCGAACACGGTCAAACCTGCGCCGTAGTAGTAAGCGCCCAGCTTCCAGCCGCCTGAGGACTCAAAATAGTAGTTGTATACATTGTCCGCGGTTTCCTTGGCCATGATCTTCTCCAGGGAAGTCACGTCGCTCTCGTCCATGATGGTCTTGTCATAGAACATGAAAAAAGTATTGTGGGTGAAAGGAATGGCATAAGTAGCGTCTCCGATCATGGCGGTAGCGCGCACGGAATCGGCGATGGTCTCCTTTACCAACTTCTCGGCTTCACCGCCAAGCTGGGCGATGGCGCCTGCATCCACCAACTCGATCAGCTGGTCGGAAGCGAACAGGAACACGTCCGCAGCAGCGTCCACATCCTTCAGTACCTCAGTCTTGGCATTGTCCTCACCTACGATCTCGGTGGTCCAGGTAATGTTCCACTCGGGATGAGCCGCGGCAAAGGCTGCCTGCTGCTCCGCCATAACGCCGGTGTCAACCTGATTCTGAGGGCACCATACCTTCAGGGCCACATCGGTCACTTCGGTGCTGCCGCCGTTGTCTGTGCTTCCGGCGTCCGCCCCGCTGTCGCTGCTCTGCTGGGTGCTGCCGCTGCCGGCATCACTGCTGCTGCCGCTGCTGCCGCTGTTGCCGTCGTTGCCGCAGCCTGCCAGCATGGAGACAGACAGAACCGCTGCCAAAGTACATGCTAAAACTTTCTTTTTCATAATTTGAATCCTCCTTCATACATGGTTGCCGAAACAAGTTTCGGTATGTTGTTCTTCCCTAAATTACCACAGGTTATTTCATAAGTCAACCACTATTTTTGTGACTTTTTACACATATGCACATCCATTCAATGGTATGTTGTGCAATATGTATATTTTTCTTCCTGGTTTTTCCTTTCAATATTTCGAAACTGCAACTCCTTTCATTTCGATGTCCGCAACGGTGAAACGCCGCTTAAATCCAGTTTCTTTGCAAAACTTGCAAAAGATTTCAAGGGAAAGTTTAGAAAAAAAATCTTGCCATTCTCCCTTCCTGTTGCTATAATAAGTTTCGGAACAGATTTTTTATTGGCACTTTTCACAAAGTTTCAGCCGTTCTTCGGGAGAAATCATGGTTTTTCGTTTCGAAACCGTTTTCGAACGACTGGCAGCTTACAGAGCACCGCCCTGTCGGCAGATCTGCCCGGGGCCTGCGGGAGTATACCTATGACTACCATATCCGATATCGCCGCCAAACTCGGCATCTCCAAAAGCACCGTTTCCAAGGCATTGAACAATGCCACGGACATCAGCGCCGCCATGCGCAAGCGGGTGCTGGAAGCCGCCGCAGAGATGGGCTACATCAGCCGAAGAAGTTACGGGGCGGAAAAGAAACTCTGCATTCTAATTGAAAACATGGACTACAAGACCCCCAACCAGTTTGGCCACGACATTGTACAGGGCTTTCTGCAGATGGCGGAAGCCGACGGATGGAGCGTGGAAGTGGTTCCCCTCACCATGGAATTCCAGCGGCTGACCCCCTATGGAGTGTTTATGCTGGACCACGGTTATCAGGCGGCTTTTGTGCTGGGCTTTTCGCTGCTGGATCCCTGGATGCAGGAGTTCAAGGCCACCCAGATTCCCACCGTCCTGTATGACAACTATATTAAGAACAATCCCTATATCGCCTCCGTGGGCTGTGACAACCAGGAGGGCATAGAACTGGCCATCAAGCATTTGATCGGGCTGGGGCACAAAAAGATCGGGCTGATCTCCGGGCCCCTGGATTCCTATATCCTGAAGGCGCGGTACCGGGCCTATCTGGGCGCCTTGAAAAAATATAAACTGGAAGTCAACGAAGACTACATCGGCCTGGGCTACTTTGTGGCGGAGTCCACCAGGACCTATATCCCCAGGCTGCTGGAACACGGCGTTACCGCCATCCTCTTTTCTCATGATGTGCGGGCCTTCTCCGCCATGACGGAATGCAGCGACCGATGCATCCAGGTTCCCCGGGACTTGAGCATCATCGGCTTTGACGATCTGCCCATGACCGCCTACACCACGCCTCCCCTGACCACCATCCGGCAGGATCGGATCGGATTGGGACGCTGCGGTTATTTTGCGATAAACTGCCTGTTGGGGGGACTTCCCATCGGCTCCATCCTGCTGCGGGCGCCTCTGATTATCCGGGATTCCACCGGCCCCGCTCCCGTAGAATAAAACGGCGTGAAATTCTCTAATAGTATGGACGCGGCGGCTGTATATTTATTATGGAAAATCCTGGTATGCACAAAGAGGTTTGTGATGCCGGGAACAACTTGCGTTATTTTAACTCTTATGGTATCCTTATCGTATCTGTATGATCCGAAAGGGGGGAAATTCTTTATGAGGAGATATGTTATGTTTGCGTAGCACTGGCTATCGCAATACAGAATGCATTTTCAGTTGCCATAGCCATTGCTATTCCTAAAGAAATTACACATTTAGGAGGCAGACATGGGCTATCGGAACGCAGGAGAGATCCTGCCGGTTGAAGTAATCGAATTGATACAGCAATATGTGGACGGTGAAAATATTTATATTCCCAGGCGCTCGGATAACCGCCTGAAATGGGGTTCCAAGACCAGGATTACCCAGGAGTTGTCCCGCAGGAACCAACTGATTTATGCGGATTACCGCGGCGGCATGACCGTTTCGGAACTGGGTGAAAAGTATTATCTGTCCGTCAAAAGCATACAGCGCATTATCAGAAGCATGAAAGTATAAGACAATGGGCCGACACCTTCCGGGGGCGGCTCATGTTTTTTTAGAAAAAATCACAAGGTGGCAGGAAACATCCTTTTCTGATAAAATCAGGGCAGAAGAAGGATTATATAGGAGCGGCAGGGGAGAAAAATGGAGATTATAAAAGATTACCGGGATCACATGGGCCTCCGGCACAGCTTTAACGAACTGGCAGGCAGGACTTTCGGCCTGGACTTTGAGAATTGGTATCAAAACGGTTTCTGGGGAGATGCCTACAATCCCTATTCTGTAGTAGAAAACGGGCGGGTGGTGGCAAATGTGTCCGTCAACCGCACGGACTTTCTGTTTGACGGCACAATGAGACATTATCTGCAGCTGGGCACGGTGATGACGGACCAGGCTTACCGGCATCGGGGCTATATCCGTTCACTCATGGAACGGATTGCGGCGGACTATGAGGGTCGCGCGGAAGGTATTTATCTTTTTGCCAATGACAGCGTGCTGGATTTCTATCCCAGATTCGGTTTTAAAAAGAGCAAAGAATTTCTGCATTCTCTGTCTCTCCAGGGCGTGGGGACATGCGCCTTCCGGCCTCTGGCCATGGATTGCCCTGCTGCCTGGGAACGGCTTGGGGAAGCGGCGGAGCACAGCGTATTCCGGGGACGGTTGGACCTGGTCGGCAACAAGGGCCTTTTGTTCTTTTATATCACCGGGTTTATGCAGGAGAACGTGTATTACCACGCGCCCAGCCACACCTATATAGTGGCGGAGCGTCAGGGAGACCGGCTCTTACTGCACAATGTGTTCTCCGGCAGGCTGACAGAGCTGTCCCAAGTGCTGGAGTTGTTGGGAGGAGACATCCGGCAGGTAACCCTGGGCTTCACCCCCGCAGACGGCACTGCCTGCCAGATAACGGAACTGCGGGAGGAGGATTGCACTCTTTTTGTCAGGGGAGACAGTCTGGGGATCTTGGAACGGGAAAAGCTGCGGATTCCCTCCCTGGCCCATGCCTAGAAACCAGGCTCTTATAAAAAAATTAATCCCTATGGAATACCCGGGGATTTATCAAAAGAGGCACTTGGCCTCTATAGAATTATATCTGAGGAGGGAAATCCCATGTATCTGGAAACAGAAAGATTGATTATCCGCAGCCTGGAACCTGGGGATGAGGAAGCCTTCATAGACATGGCTTCGGACGGCAGCCTGGGAGACATTTTCGGGGATTGGGGAGACTGCCGGAAATGGATGAATTCCTGGATCCGGGAGGCCCTGGACCTGGACCGGGCCGATGACCCTCACGGGGAATACCTGGCCTATGCCATAACGGAGAAATCCCGGGGAATACTGCTGGGCTCCGTGGGATGCTCCCGCTACCAGGACCTGGGGCAGGTGGGGGTTACCTTTTTCATCGGCAGTCCCCATCGGGGAAAGGGGTATGCCCCGGAAGCTGTCGCCGCTTACGCCGGATATTTTTTTACCCGTTATGGCGTCCAAAAGCTGATTGCCACCGTGCGGGAGGACAATGCTGCCTCCCGGAAAGCCATTGAAAAGGCCGGTTTTCTTCCGGCGGATACCAGAATGTACAGAGATATAAATGACGCGGTAGAAAAACCCTATGTGTTCTATGCACTGTACAGCCATGGCCTGGGAAGGATACTGTATAGCTGGGGATTGCAGGAACAGAAAGTTGAACAGATCTACGACACGGCCTGGCAGGTGGGCGCGGGCCATGTGCTGAAAGTATACCGGGAGCCGGAAGCTCTGGAGCGGAACCTGAAAATGCTGCAGCTGTTAAGCGGCCAGAATCTTCCTGTGGCCCGGGTGGTTCCCACTAAGGACGGCTCCCTGTCCGTATCCCGAGACAGCGCCTGTTATTTTCTCACAGAAAAACTCCCGGGATCCCCGGTCACGCAGCCCAGCCGTTCCACCATCCGCTTAATGGGGCAGGTCATTGCCAGGCTCCACAGGGCTTTTCGGGAATGTGAGCCTTCAGACGTCTGGGACAACAGCCTGCTTGGCGAAATGAACGGATGGGTGAGAGACAGCATGGAAGCAGACGGATGGCATTATATTTCCCGGGAGGCATATACCCAGACAATCTCGGATTTGGCAAAACTTTATGGACAGCTCCCTGTACAGTTAATCCATCGGGATATCCACTTTGGCAATTTCCTGTTTGCGGAGGGGGTTTTCTCCGGGTATATCGACTTTGACCTCAGCCAGCGAAATATACGGATTTTTGACCTGTGTTACTTCCTGCTGGGGCTGTTGGCGGAGGAGGATTCTTCCCTTACGGAGGAGGATTGGTTTTTGTATCTGAAAGACCTTTTTGAGGGGTATGAGAGCGTTCTGGAACTGACCTCCGGGGAAAAGGAAGCCGTTCCCTGCGTGATGGAATGCATCGAATTGCTTTTTACCGCCTATTTCGCAAATGAAAAGGACCAGGCCTGCGCCCGCAATGCCATGGAACTATATGGCTTTGTACGGCATCACATAGACAGAATACTGAATAGCCTCCGGCTGCCCTGAGTTATTGGCAGCCGGATTTTCATTTCGATTTTTTCTTAAATAAAATCCGAACATTCTGTGAAAACTCATTAAAAAAGTCTTAATTTATGGATTTTCCCAACACGGACATGCTATGATATTTCCACAGGTCTTACGGCCCGGAAAATCTGTGTGCATAAATAAATTGGAGGTTGGTCATGGGAGCATTTGTGGAATTTCAGAATGTGAGCAAAATATACCAGACAGGGGAGGTGTCCATACAGGCGCTTCACGATGTGGATTTTCAAGTCCTGCAGGGAGAATTCTGCGTCATTGTGGGAGCCTCCGGGGCAGGTAAGACCACCATACTGAATATTCTGGGAGGAATGGACACCCTGACGGAGGGAAAGGTGTTTCTGGACGGGAATGAAATCTCCGCCTACAATAAAAAAGAACTCACCGGCTACAGGCGGCATGACGTGGGATTCGTGTTCCAGTTCTACAATCTGGTGCCCAACCTGACGGCACTGGAGAACGTAGAACTGGCCGCCCAGATCTGCACGGACCCGCTGGACGCGTCCCAGGTTCTGGAGGAGGTGGGGCTGGGAGAACGGATGAAAAATTTTCCGGCCCAGCTGTCCGGCGGGGAGCAGCAAAGGGTGGCCATCGCCCGCGCCCTGGCCAAGAATCCCAAGCTGCTGCTGTGCGACGAACCCACGGGAGCACTGGATTACAATACAGGTAAGGCCGTGTTAAAGCTGCTGCAGGACACATGCAGGGAAAAGGGCAAGACCGTCATTGTTATCACCCACAACCAGGCGCTGACCGCCATGGCAGACCGGATCATAACGGTAAAAAGCGGCACCATCGTGGACATGGTACAAAACCCTCATATTGTCAGAGTCGAGGAAATCGAGTGGTAGCCCGGCCATGTTGTAATAGAAACGGAGTGATCAGATGAAATCCATGATGAAAAAAACCACATTGCGGGAAATCCGGCAGAGCCTGGGACGTTACCTGGCCATCTTCGCCATCGTGGCATTGGGCGTGGGCTTCTTTGCGGGACTGAAAGTCACCAAAACCGTCATGGTGGAGTCTGCCCATGATTATCTGCTGAAGCACCAACTGTTTGACTACCGGCTGCTGTCCACCCTGGGCTTCCAGGAAGAGGACGTGCAGGCTCTGGAGCAGAAGGAACATGTGCGGGCGGTAGAGGGCGCGGTGGAGGCGGATATCCTCTATGTATACGGGGAGGGCAACGAAGGCGTACTCAAGGCCCACACCCTGCTGGAACGAATCAACGGCCTGGAACTGGTGGCGGGAAGAATGCCTGAGACGTCCTCGGAATGTATTGTGGATGCCAATCGCTACGGGGAGGAGGCCCTGGGCAGCAAAATCATCCTCTCCGAAAACAATGAACAGAAAGATCTGGACAATTTTGCCTTCCCGGAATACACCATCGTGGGCATCGCCCAGGCATCCGCTTATATCCAGTTTGAGCGGGGCAACAGTTCCCTGGGAAACGGCCGGGTGGACGGATTCATGTACCTGCTGCCCCAGGGATTTGCCACCGATTACTATACGGAAATCTATGTAAAATTTGATATGGACCATCGAATCTACTCTCCACAGTATGATGCCTACATGGCAGAACGGGAGCCTCAGTGGAAAGAGTACTGCCAGGAACAGGGAGAACGGAGATATCTGGCGGTGGTGGAGGAGGCCCAAGCCGAACTGGCAGACGCCAGAAAGGAGCTGGAAAAAGAGAAAGCAGAAGCGGAAAAGGAACTGGCCGGGGCAGAGCAGGAACTTAAGGAAGCCGAAGCCGAAATCGCAGATTGGGAGGCAAAGCTGGCAGCGGGAGAAGCCGAAATCGTCGGCCAGTTGGCCCGGATAGAACGGGAAGAGGAAAAGCTGACGGAGGCCAGAGCCGCCATAGAGCAGCAGAAAGCCGGGCTGGCGGAGGCGGAACAGGCTCTGGCAGGTTCGGAATATCTGCCCCAGATGGCGGCGGCACGCCAGCAGCTGGAATTGGCGGAGCGCCAGCTTGCAGACGGAGAAGCCGCGCTGGCGGACGCCAAAAAACAGATTGAAAACGCCCAGGCGGAACTGACAGAAAACCGCCAAAAACTCACGGAAGGCCGGGAGGAACTGAACCAGGGCCGGGAAGAATACCGCAGTGCCAGGGAGGAATTCGAGAAGCAGATGGCAGAGGCGGAACAGAAAATAGCCGATGCGGAAACAGATATTGCGGCCATCCAGAAGCCCCGTACCTATGTGCTGGGCCGGGATACCAATGTGGGATATGCCCTTTTTGAGAATGATTCCAGTATCGTGGAAGGCATCGCCAATGTGTTCCCCGTGTTTTTCTTTCTGGTGGCGGCATTGGTATGCATGACCACCATGAACCGCATGGTGGAGGAGCAGCGCACCCAGATCGGGGTGCTGAAAGCCCTGGGCTACGGTAACGGCAGTATCATGGGCAAATATCTGTTTTATGCCGGCAGCGCTGCCCTGGGAGGATGTGCGGCAGGATATTTCCTGGGCATCTTTATCTTTCCCCTGGTAATCTGGAAGGCTTATGCCATGATGTATCGGCTGGGGAATGTGGTGTTTGTGTTTGACTGGCTGGCGGCCCTATTATGCCTGGGAGCCTCCCTGCTCTGCTCCATGGGTACCACCTGGGTATCCTGCCGTCATACGCTGAAGGCTTCCGCCGCGGGCCTGATGCGGCCGAAAGCACCCAAGGCAGGAAAGAGAATCTTTCTGGAGCGGATGGGCTTTCTATGGAACCGGCTGAAATTCCTGCACAAGGTATCCATCCGCAACATCGTGCGCTATAAAAAGCGGCTGTTCATGATGGTCCTGGGCATCAGCGGCTGTACCGCCCTTCTGGTGACCGGCTTCGGCGTGCGGGATTCCGTAACCAGCATTGCCGATCAGCAATATAAGGAGATCCAGACTTATCAACTCAATATCACTCTGGACGATGAAGCCGGAGAAAATGAAGCCCTACGGCAGGAGATCTACAGGGTACTGGATACCCTGGGAGGAGAATATACCTGTGCCTACGAGACTTCTCTGGATCTGCAGACCCCTGAAGGGCCGAAGTCGGTAAACCTGATTGTAGCGGAAAACCCCTCGGAGTTTGGAGCATATATTGATCTGCACACCCCCTCCGGGGAAGCAATTCCCTACCCCGGCCCCGGGGAGATCGTACTCTGCGACAAGCTGGCCGGGAAATATCGTATCAAAGCCGGGGACGGCCTGCGCCTCCGCAGCCAGGACGGCCCGGAACTCTCCGCTGTTATGAGCGGCGTATGTGAGAATTACATTTTCAATTATGCGTATGTGGACAGGCAGACTTATGAGGAGGCCCTGGGCCCCCTTACTTTTAAAAATCTCTATGTGAATCTGCCGCAGGAAGCGGATGTACACGAGGTGAGCGCCGCATTGATGAATCTGGAGCATGTGGCCTCCGTGCAGGTCAATGCAGATATGCTGGTGCGCTTTTCCAGCATGATGAGCAGTATGAACTATATCGTATTTGTGGTGATCGGCTGCGCCGCTGCGCTGGCCTTCATCGTACTCTACAATTTGAACAACATCAATATCACAGAGCGTATCCGGGAGATTGCCACCATCAAGGTGCTGGGCTTTTACCGGAATGAGACTTCCTCCTATGTGTTCCGGGAGAACACGGTGCTCACGGCCATGGGCTGCGCACTGGGGCTGGTGCTGGGAAAGCTGCTGCATATTTACGTTATGCACGAAGTGGATATCGACATGATCTCCTTTGATGTGCATGTACGGCCTGTCAGCTATCTCCTCAGCGTCCTGCTCACTTTTGCCTTTACCTGGATCGTCAACCGGATCATGTCCGTTAAGCTGAACCGAATCAATATGGCGGAGTCTCTGAAGTCTGTGGATTAAGAAATGGATCGGCTGGCAGTCCCTGTCAGCCGATCAGCACTTTTTTCCCCTGGAAGGCAAATCCATAGCAGCGGATACGCTCCTGCAGGATACCCCGGGTCAGAAGCCGGGCTTCGTACTGCCTGTTCTGAATCTGCCGGTGTGCCTCCTGCACGGTATCCTGCAGCGTCTTTTCCTCCTCCGGGTCGTGCACCGAGAAGAACTGCTCCAACATGCTCATATTCAGCGTCTTTCCAAACCGGCGAGGACGGGTAATCAGCGTCACATCATCCCGGCTCTCCCACCACTCCCGGATAAAGTCTGTTTTATCCACATAGAAACACTGGTTTGATATTATTTTTCCAAAGTCCTGCAATCCTATTGCCACATTCCTCGCCATATTTGTCTCCTTTCCCTCTCTGCCGTTACACTGCGGTATATCTGATTTCCTGACAAATCTGATCAATGCTGCGCCAGGACCTTTATCATAATCAGACAGGGATTATTCTTATCCCACATTTCGGTCAACGTGATCAACGGTTCAAAGCCTATGCTCTCATAAAAATGTCTGGTCTTCTCATAGGGCGCATAGTCTGTCAGATCACTCAGGGTTTCCACCATGGCATATTTGCAGCCCCGCTCCAGCAGGCAGCGCTCAACCTGATCATAAAGGCTTTTGCCCATGCCCATGCGGTGAAACTCCGGCCGCACACCGCAGACATAGATGTCCCCGGTATGTCCATAGTGAAATCTCATGGAGAAAAAACCCAGGCATTTCCCCTCCCCGTCCAGGGCTGCCCAGAACGGAAGACTTCTTACGCCTTCCACATATTCTTCCAGCGCTTCCCTGTTTCCAAACCAATCCGGCAGACTCTCCAGAACCTCCCTGGCCCAGGTCGACTTTTTCTCCTGATCCTGAATCTCCAGAATACGATATTCTTTTCCCATAGATCTACTGCTCCTTTCCCGGCTTCCCCACTCCTTATACTTCTGCCAGATCCTTCAGTCCGCTCTCCACGGCCCGGCATCCCAGATGATAGAAGTCCCGGTTATCATACCCTCTGTAGTCGGTCTCCAGACACCACAGCAGAGCCAGGTAGACGTCATACCATCTGGCACGCCTTTTTTCCGCCCCGGTCAACTCCCCGATACCGTAGCCATCATAAAAATCCCTGTTATACTCATAGTTGCGGAATCCCACCTCCATCAGAGGGTCTCCCCACAGGCATCTCTCAAAATCAATAATCCCTTCCACTTTGTTGTCCGCAATAAATACATTACCCGCCCATATATCCCAGTGGACAAACCGGGGGATTTTCACAGCGTTAAATATGTCTTTGTCCCGTTCCAGCAGTTTCAGCGTCCCGGCTTCCTCCGCAGGCATGGGAATAGCCTTACGCCCGGCATCCCTGTAAGTGTCCCGCACCATGTCCCGGAACACCTCATACCATTCTGTGCCCTGTCTGTCCGGCTGTCCATAATAGCCGAAACGCTCTCCCCGGATCTGGTTCAGCTGCCGGGTATATTGCCCCAACTGACGGTAAATCTCCTGCTTTTGCTCCTCCGGCAGGGTATCCTGCAGACCGGACAGGCTCTGCCCCCTTAGTCTCTCCATAAAAAAGTATTCCCTGTCGATGACGCGCCTGCTGTCATCATAAAACAGCACCCCGGGAACCGGCACCTCTGTGCGCCGGGCCACCATCCCCATGGAATCCACCTCGCTGAACATAATGTTTTTCTCAAATGTCATTACCTGGATCTCCGAAGAGGGTGCGATCTTCAGCACTACCTCACGGTCTTTCAGACAAATCCTGTAGGCAATGTTAAAATACCCCTCCTTCAGCTCCTCCATTCCCAGGGCCCTCTCCCCGAAAGCCTTTTGCGTCATGCGGTTTACTGTCTCTTCCGCGACAGTACCTTTCGTTATGCTGCTTGGCATCTTTTCATCTCCATTCCCTGTTTACAGCGCATCCTGCCGTTCCCTTGGGAGCCATCCCATGTTTCTGATTGGGATGGCCGCTCCGCCATATTATACCATAGGAGGCCCCAAAAAGTCATTCTTTTTGCATAGTACAAATACCCGAAAAAGTACTTGCATTATTCGAATCTATATGATATATTATTGATATCAAATATATTCCAAAAATGGAGGTATTACAATGGAAGAGAAAATTCTGAATGGGAAAAAGAACGGAATGAAAGTGTTGTTGACGATTATTGCGGTCTATGTGCTGGATATCGCACTGTTCGCGTATACCGTGAGCCATGTGCAGGGCGCAGAGACACCCTTGCTGGTGGCCGGACTGGTGATAAGCATCCTGGTGTTCTGTACCGCATGGATTTTCCTGTGCGGCCTGAAAGTATTACGGCCCCAGGAGGCGCTGGTTCTCACTTTATTTGGTAAATATGTGGGAACGCTGAAGGACAGCGGCTTTTATTTTGTAAATCCCTTCTGCGCAGGGGTGAACCCGGCGGCAAAGACCCGGCTGAGCCAGAGCGGAGACGTGTCCGAAACCGGCAGCGGCATGGCGGTTCTGATGGGCGCGGCACAGGGAATGGGAACAAATGTGGTTATTGAAAGCAACAAGCTCTCCCTGAAGATCATGACTCTGAACAACAGCCGACAGAAGATCAACGACTGTCTGGGCAATCCCATTGAAATCGGAATCGCCGTCACCTGGCGAATCGTGGACACGGCAAAGGCCGTATTCAATGTGGATAATTATAAGGAATTTCTCTCTCTGCAATGTGACAGCGCCCTTCGGAACGTGGTGCGCATATATCCTTATGACGTGGCGCCCAATGTGGATACCACCGGCGACGGAATTGCGGACGAAGGAAGCCTGAGAGGTTCCAGCGAAGTGGTGGCTTCCAGAATCCGGGACGAGATTCAGGCCCGGGTCAAAGAGGCGGGAATCGAAATTGTGGAAGCGAGAATCACTTATCTGGCATACGCCTCCGAAATTGCCGCTGTTATGCTGCAGCGCCAGCAGGCTTCGGCAGTGATAGACGCCAGAAAGATGATAGTAGACGGCGCAGTGGGTATGGTGGAAATGGCACTGGAACGCCTGAGTGAAAAGGGTGTTGTGGAACTGGATGAGGAGCGCAAGGCGGCGATGGTGTCCAATCTTCTGGTGGTTCTGTGCGGAAACAAAGACGCACAGCCCATTGTAAATTCGGGAAGCCTGTACTGATATGGCCGAAAGTAAAAAACAGATTCCCCTGCGGCTGTCTCCAAAGCTATACAATGCCATTGCCGCCTGGGCAGAAGACGATTTTCGTTCCGTGAACGGGCAGATTGAATATCTGCTGACGGAATGCGTCAGGCAGCGCAGGAAAAACGGGAACCATGTCTCCGAGGAGACAGACGCACCATCGGAACCGGAGGTATAAATCGCCCGCCCTAACCATATTACCGTCTATAAAAAAGCGGATACCGGCCCTCCGGGCTGGCGTCCGCTTTTGTCAAATCTTCTCAAAAAACCTCCGGGCCGGCGCCCATGTCCAGGTTCTCCGGAACACTGCCGGAATGGGGGCTTGGCCCCGTTCTATTCGCCGCACTCCCACCGGCAGGTTTTCATATCCACATGTTCTCCATCTCTGAACCTGACCTTTTCCGCCAGCAGCAAGTCTCGCTGCTCCCCAAAATGCGGGGCCAGACGTCCCGCATGGTTCACCACCCGGTGACAGGGATAGTCGCCGTAACGATCCGCCTGACTCAGCACCTTTCCCACCAGCCGGGCATTGTTGCTGCGGCCGATGAGCCGGGCGATCTGGCCGTAGGAGGCCACTTTCCCCCGGGGTATTTCCTCCACCACGGAAAGAATCTGGTAGATCAGTTTTTCGTCCATTACAGCCTTTTTCGGATTGATATACATCCTCTCCCTTCGCCAGTATATGAGTCATTATACCCGCATTCCCCTTTACGGTCAATGCACATATGCCATATATCCCTTTTCCCGAAAATGGACCTTGAGGCGGTCAGGACCGCCTCAAATATTTACCCGATACATGGCCTTCCCGTCCCTGATAGGCAATCAGATACCATTTCACCCCCTTTACATCATTGTAATACCCATAGCATCTGACTGCCTTTCCTGCGGGAATCACACATATGACATTGTCAGGGCTGATAAGCCCGGGCTTGTACCTCATATGGAGATCGGCAGTGGTATGGTACACTCCCGCAAGTTCGCTTGCCTTGTACATGGCCGGAGCCACCTTTTTCTGTGCCGGCTGGGACTCAGGCACGGAAGGCCCGCCGGAAGTAACTTTGGCGCCCGGTGACAGCACCACTACGGTATGGCCCTGGGATTTGGTTACAAGAATGTCGCCGGGCAGCAGATAGTCGGAAGATTTGCAGTATCCGGCATCTGTCAACACGTCAAACTCTCCTGTGGCCTTCAGCACATTCACCTGCGACGCCGTACTGAAATTTCCTGCTTTTATGCCGGCATACAGACAGCAGACCCTCACCAGGGCAGAGCAGTCCGTCTCACATGCAACTGTCACCTTTGACAGATCATAATTGTGCTCTTCACTGGCAGCCAGGGCGGAAAGCCTGTTTGACTGGTCATAGCCGATCAGATCATTGTCGCAGGCGGCCTGCATGTTCCGGGCAATGGCTGCCGCCGCTTCCGCCCGCCTGGGCCTTAAAACCACCCACCCCTTGCTGTGCAGATACCACTTCTGCACGGCCACTTCCTTTCCGGTCTGATCCCCGGGCAGGCCCCCGGTGGTCTTTCCGTTTTCGTCAATCCTTGCACTGCCAATCATCACTGCCATATGTTTCACCCTTCCCTTTCTTCTGCAGTATTTCAATCGCCCCGGCCACCACATCCGGCAGGGGAATTCCCATAAGCCCGGCATTTTCCACAATGCTGATGAGTTCATTGGCAATGAACGCAATGGTGACCACATCCCTGATATAATTGGTCCCGATGGTTAAATCAACGCGGTATGCCGCCCACACAAACAGCAGAGTCATGACTTTTCTGCAAAGCCCTTTCCATCCCACACTTGATTGCAGCGCCCCCGTGTCCGTCTTGGAACTGGAGTGAAACACTCCCGCCACCAGCAGCCCGGAGATAAAGTCTATGGCCATCAGAATCACCAGGGTGGTCATTCCGGCATTCCAGCCGCCAAAGGCCGCAGCAACGGCCGAACCCACAATACCCAATCCTGTACAGATGAATTGTTTCATAGATTATCTATCCTTTCTTAAATATAGTTTTACTCCTGAAATTTTGTTTCCAGGTTTTCCAAACGCTGTTCCAAATTTGTGATCTTTGCCTGTAAACGCTGGATTACCGCTGTGTTCAGGGCAATAAACTCCTCATATCTCAAGGAGTAAACATAATCTTCGCCAACTTTGTCCCTGCAGAATCCGGCAAAGTCCAGATCGGACAAACCGCTCTGCGCCATGGCTCTCTCCACATCCTGGGCAATATAACCGACATGTGTGCGCCCGCCGGTGCCATCCTTAAAACGATAACTAACAGGCTGTAACAGGGCAAAAAAGTCCAGATATTTGTCCGTGATTGGAATAATATCCTTTTTTTGGTTGCGGTCAGATGTGGAAATCACCGAATTTCTCGCATAGACCTGACTTATGCGGTGACCCGGCGTTCCCAAAGCGTAAGCGCAATCACTCCAGGGACATAATGACCACATTGATTCCGTCACTCCTAATGTCATGACAAAGTCACCCTCTTTCGGCACAATCTTAAACATTTGAGTGCCTTCTCCGTAAACCGCCCAACTGCCGAACTGCAATTGGACCCGGTCGTTGAGTTTTGTGCTTCCTGTAATTGTTCCGCCTGTCAAGGGTAGGTAGGAATGCGTATGGGCAGAAGGAGTGAACGATCCCGGCTTGCCCCCAATCTCGCCCCAGGTGTAACCCGGTTTGGCCGATGCCTTAGCCCAGGGATACACATCGCTGGCAGGCAATGAGGTGGGAAAATCCGTGATCTGGGACCTCTTATGGGTATGGCTGGACGGAGCTTTCCCGCTTAAGCCTGTATTTAAAGCGGATATCGCACCTTTTACAGTGCTATCCCCAATGCCGGATATATTGGCAGTCCCCAACTGGCTCCACAAAAAACGTAGATTGCGCACTGCCAATGAAAATTTATCAAATAAAGTACCATGCTTTTCTCCGGATCTTACCAGATCAATCTCCCCCCATGCATTCGGAGTTTTGGAATCAGAGGATGTGAAAGAGACCGTATTGTTCTGGGTATTTCCCGTTTTGGTCTGCTTATCATTCCAGGCCTGCCGCTCCGACGAGGTAATATGAATCTCCTGATTCCCCATATGGCTGTTGAGATCCGCCTGGTTTGCCTTGGTCCCTATGGCGGCGCTCAGCGCGGACACCACATCCTCATTGTCACGCATGGCCTGGGCAATCTCCCCCAAAGTATCCAATGTGTCTGGGGCCCCATTGATCAGGTCCGCAATTTTATTGTCGGTATATGCAGCACTCTGCCTGTAGGATGCGTCAATGGCCCCCTGCTGGGCGGTAGATACCGGCTTGTCCAGATCAGATGTGTTATCCGCTTCACCCAGGCCCACCTGCTCCTTGCTGACTAAATGAGGATTATCTATGTCACACATATGATTTTCCATCTCACTTTCCAGTTCCAGCACATCCCCCACGGTAGCCATGGCTGAGGAATCCATCTGGATCGTGATCTGGTCCGCATTTTCCAGCGTCAGTTTCAGTTTAATCTCCATGCCGCTCAGGGTCTGAGACTGCCGGGGCATATATGCCCCATGGGCCTGCTCCGTTGCCACGGCAAACAAGACCGGGGGTTCTTCTCCCAATCGGGCAAAAACTCCCAGCGTATTGGCGTAATATCCCTCCTCCAGTTCACTGTTCAGAAAAAGGGCGTTTGCCCGAATCATATGCCCCTCTATCGACATCTTTCTGATGCCTGTCCGTTGTCTGACATCCTCCAGTTCTGTCAGCCCCTTCAGTAGATCCACATCATACTTTTTTTCTGACATGGCCATCTCTGTAAGGGAAAGTTCCCTTTCTGAATTCAGCTTTAAATTAAGAAGATGCTTCCCCGCATCTGTGACGCATAATTTTGAAAAATATGCCATTTTAATCCCTCCGTGAATTACTTTAGTCATTAGGAAAATCCCAAAATGGGATGCAAAGCCGCGTCTGCTTTTCCGTTTTCCTCAATTCTCAATTTCAATTATGTCCGTATAGGCAACACATCCTCCCGCAAAGATCAGTCCTTCCGTGTCACAGCCAATGTGGTTGGTGGCAGACAACTCAATATTGCAGGGCACCATCTTCTCCAATATATGTTCCAATTCATCCACCTGGCCGGGCATTTCCAGGGACGTGCGGACTGCGATACCATATCCCTGACTGAAGTCATTTTCCACGGAAAAATCGGAACTCCCGCAAAGAGCCCCGATTTTTTCCGTCAATGCTTTCCATGTATAGGGCAATTTATTAACCCATCTTGTCTGCACCCGTATCCTTCTGCTCTCCAGGGTGTCATCTTCCGCCGGGCAGATGCCAAGCAGTTTTTCATATCTTGACAGACCATATTCATCGGCCGTGGAGATGAAATGATTGTTTAAAGTCCGCTCCGTTTCCTGCCAGAGATTTTGAAATTCCGGGTTTTCCGCCTCAAGGGCGGCAGCCGGCTCTCGATAGTTCTGCATAAAAAGAGGCAGGTATGAGGCAAGATCCACTTCCCGTATCATGCGGATACACCCCCCAACACCGGGATCTGATACCGGTTCAATACTAAGTTGTCTGCAGATCCGTTGATTTCTGTGGCAGCCACATCCAAAACCCCCTTAACCCCAAGGATTCTGGTCTCCACCTGGCTGATTCTGACAATCATTGTATGGCTGTCAGCCCAGGCCTTTCTCAGTTCCGACAGATAAAGACCCACGGCCTCCTGGACGGCGGCCCGGGTGTTGGTCCAGTTGTAACCGTTATCGAAGGTTACGGTGGTCCTCACATTTACCTGTACAGGATCGGCGCTTTTGACCTTGACTACATGACCGATGGGCGCAAGCCCGCTTCCCTCTCCCGCATATATATCCGGGTCAAGTTCTGTCTGAATCTTTTCCAGAAGCACGTCCGAGGCTTCCCCGAAGTCCTGAGAGTTGACCACCGTTATAAGAACCGTGCCGCCCACCGTAAGTTTCTTTTCAGCAGCCGCCGTGAAAACAGCGGAGAGCCAGGACGCTGCTTCCGGCTCCAATCCGCCGATCACGGAATTGTACCATGCGGCCGCTGCGGCGGAAGGGATCAGTTCGGCCGGGCGTATATCCCCGTTCCATACTCTTGTCACCTTTAAATCCCCCACGCCGCTGATTTTCTTAACCGCCTCTATATATGCGGCCTGGTTTCCGGCAAAGGCACGTTCCCGGAAGCTGTCAAAATACCGCTGCCGGAATGCCTCTGTGTCCTCTTCCTCCTCACCGGGGATCAGGACCTCCGTGAGCTGCGCAGTCTGCAGTCCGTCAATATAGTCAATGGGCATCATGGCCCCCAGGCGCAGATTGCCTATGGTTCCCTCTGTCTCGCACTGTACCTGATACTGCCCCGGAAGTATCTGCTTTGACACCACATAGTTGACTTCTCCTATATTAAACCGTTTTCCCGTAACATCAATATGAGACTGTGTAAATTCTCCTTTTAAAACGGCCTTTGTGGCAGCCTCGGGGGCAAGTCCCCGATCCCGGGCCAGCAATACCAGGAATTCCCTGGATGCCGTATCGCCAAATGCATTTTTCACCAGGTATTCCAGTTCCGTGTAGAGTATGGCCAGCTCGTTGGCCGTAGCCTCATGAGTATCGTAGATCAACGCACTGGGCCTTTTATCCAGCTTGTCGGACACCCGGGACAGCATACGCTCCCGCAGAAAATCATCTGTCATATTTTCATACATTATATCTCCACCTCCTTTTCCGCCGGGATATCTCCGTAGATGGTATGCGTTGTGAAAGTCGTATGGACAACGCCTTTCACACTGGTGTCATGGCTGAAATCCGTCACTTCCGTGATTCTGTCGTCCATAAGAAGCGCTTCGCTGATCCTGCGCTCCAGTTCCGCACAGACCCACCCCACTGGCTCGCCGTACAAGTCAATAGTCTCGATCCCATACCACCAGGGGTAGATCAGATATTGGTATCTTTCTGTCTGCAGAATACGGAAAATAGCCTGTTTTACAGCCTCTCTGCCGTCCACATGCCCCCGCACGGAGCCTCCTTCCATGTCCATCCGATATGTCAGGCCCGGCTGCTTTACGATTTTAAAGTTCTGTGTTAAAGCTCCAACAGTTGAAGGAATCATCTTCCACCCCCTATCCGATCCACTACAATGAATTTCTGGCCGCCCTGCTGGCGTATCAGTACCACTTCCTCCCCGACCTTCAGTGCATTGTGAACCCTGACAGTTTTTTCGCCGGATATCCCATGACTGTGCTTCAGATCCGCCGCTCCGGCGGTCAGGCCATTGCTCTCCGGCCCCTGGATCTGGTGGGAATGCGGCTGCTGCAGTGCCTCCTGGGTGAGCCATTCCACAGTGACCCGGCTCTCATAATCCGTCACGTTCCGGGTCAGTACAAGCTGGGATTCCCCTAAGAGCATTTTCTGCTCCACGCTGATTTTCAGCGGATTTACCCCCTGCACCTGTCCGAAAAAAACATTGACCGGTTTGCAGGCTTCCCATTCATCCTTCGCTGCCTTTTTCACTGCTCTTACAAATTGATTTGCGTCAGCCAACAATTTCACCCCCTCTCAGCGTCAGATCCATCCAGTGTTCCCCCTGCCTGTAAATATGTTTGCAGGACTCCACCAGCATAAAATGATTCAGTTTCATATCCCCAAGTCCAAGGCAGACCATCACCAGAGACCCGGCCCGCACCCGATTGTCACCCATTGCGTTGGTGATTTTCAGACTACGCGTCTTTTTATTGTATAACTTCAAAAGAGCATCCGCCTTGGCCTGGCCGTTCTCCCCCTCATTGAGGGTGTCAAAATGCTGCAGGACGCCCCATCTGTTGATATTTCCGGTATCCTGGGCTATGTAGACATCCCGATAACCGGTTTTTTCATTGTCATAGGTCAGCTTAATCTTGTTGTAGGTGCCTTCATCAATGGAGGTGGTATAGTCATAATTCTCCCCCGTCTCCTCGTCAATCATCAGGTAGGCTCCGGGACGTCCCACATACATCCGGGACATATGTCTCAGAGTCAGCTTTCCGAAATCATCGTAGAATACATACAGTTCCCCCGTGTTGGTCAATGTCTGGTCCAGAGCATTTTCAATCATTTCAAACAGGGAGGTGTTTTCCTCCACTCTGGACCCTATGACGAACCGGCTGTCTTCCACCTCACCCACACGCAGAGCATAATCCGCCGCCACCATATTGATCAGCTGGGAGGCTGTCTTGTTCTCGTACACGATGGTGTCCTTGTTTTTCAGATACCGCAGTTGGTCGTAAGCCGTCACGTTGATCAGGCGGTCTTTGTCTCTGGACTGCTTAAATACGAATCCGTAAAAAATTTCATCCCCGTCCACCCTGAGCCTGACTGCGCTGCCCTCGGAAAAGTCCAGTACATCGTCCGTCAGCACCTTAAAGGTGAGTTTGCCGGGCGCGCCCCTCCTGTCTGTCTGCCATTCGATCCCTTCCTCCACAGCGGGCAGAAAGGCCCTTGTACCCATTTCATTGCCGATTAAAAGTTCCACATCCATCAAAAACCCCTTTCCTCATGCCGCCGGTATGGAGAGAACCTGCCCCGGGTAGATCCTGTTTGGATTGCCGCCGATGATTACCCGGTTGGCGTCATAGATGACCGTATATTTGGATCCGCTGCCGTAGAATTTCTTGGCAATATTCCACAGACAGTCACCCTTCACCACCGTATAGGTGGTGGCCTGGGACGGCGCAGGCGATGTGTCGTCTCCCCTTTGGGGGTCCACCGTCGCCATGGGCCCGGCCTGTGTCAATATCACATTTACCGTCTTGGTTCCATAGTCCCTCCATTGCTTCAGCTTTACAGTCACTTCCACATCAAATCCGTTCTTGGCGTCCTCTGTCAGTTTGTACTCCTCCAGCGTCACCTTAAGATTGGTGCCAAACAGCTTTCCATTACCGGGAAGACTGCGACAAACGATAAATTGGAATGGTTTCATGCTGTTTTTTAAGTCCTCAAGAAAATTGAGATAGTAGTCGGCAGTTTTAAAACCGTCCTTATAGACGGCAAAAGGGTATTTCACCTGCGGAATACCGCAGGTGAACTCAACTTCTGTCAGGCCGGCCTTTTTCAGGATATTGATCTCCCCTTCATCCATAAGCGTAAGAGTCTTGTTGGCATTGTCGATTTTCAGCTGCAGTTTGGAAGGGGTCACCGGTAACAGGCACTTGTCCAAATAAAATTCATATCCGCTCCTCGCCATTTATTCATGCACCCCCTCTGTCACACTGTCGATGGATTCGTTCACAGCATTGGTCAGTCCTGATACCACGCCGTCCAGATCCAATTTACTGTTGATATTATTGTGATTGGTCTGTTCAACCTTGATCTCTGCGATGGTAAATCTGTTCACCGCATCCTGCTCCGCAATGTCCCGCAAATACTTCAAATCCTCCTGGGTACTTTCCAGAGAACCATTGATGTTACCTGTGTTCTCGGCAATATCAGCCACATTATCCGAGAGCCCGGAATTCTCCTCCGGGTCCTTCAGTCCGTACTGATCCCCGTAATCCTCCGCCGGGGGAATTTCCTCCGCGCCAAAAAAGTCTGCGAGACTGAAGTTGCTGAACTTATCCGCAATACCGTCCCCCCACGCCGCACCAGCTTCAAAAGCATCGGATGACCAGCCGTCCTGAAATGCGTCAAACGTGCTGAATCCTTCTTTGAATGCCTCGGCAACATCTTTATATTCTCCCTTTTTTTCCTCTGCTTCCGCTGCCTTTTGGGCGTAGTAATCCGCTGCATCGCCGATCCCGGAATAATCAAATTCCACAAAGGGCAGTTTATTCAACGCCTCACAGATTTTCTCAACGACAGTTAATGCAGTTGAGAGAAGGTTATAGAACCATGACTGGACGGAACATATCGCATTGCGGAAAGCCGTCATCAGATTACTGGCAAGAGCGTTTATGGCATTTCCGATTCCCAACAAAACGTTACCTATGGTCATGAATAAATTCTTAAAAAATTCATTTGCCACATTAAGGCTACCGCATATTACGCCAAAACCAGAATCGGCAATACCCGTCAGCTTTGCAATCGCGGAACATACCGCAAAGATAATGGCGATCAATGCGATAATCAGGGCAATAATCCAAACAATGGGACATGCAGCCATAGCCCCGTTTAATCCGACCTGCGCCGCCGCCTGTGCCCACGTTGCTCCGGTTAGAAGCATCGTCGCTGCTGCAAGCAGCCCTTTTCCTACTGTCACAATGCCGGACGCGACTGCTGACGCAATTTCAATTCCCTCCGTAATGGCCAGATATGCACCATAAACCGCCAACGCGGCCACAATTCCATAGATAATGGGACTGATCCACGACCAGTTATCAACAATGACCTGCGCAAAACCCATGGCACCTTCCAGCAGCCAGGACAGTATGCCCATAATAAACTGCAGCCCTGTCACGATGGCATTCAGCACTGTCTGAATAATTCCCCAGTTCCCTGTGATAGTTTCCACAAACAACAGGACAAAGGGATACAGCTGACCGCCCACCTCCTCCTTCATCGACCCCCATGCGTTGGTCATCTGCATAATCTGACCCTCGGGGGTATTGCTCATGGAATCATACAGGCCACCCCAAGTCTGTTGTACCGAGGCTGCGATCGCCGCTGCCGCCTGTACATCCTGAGACGCGGACAGATATTCCTCTCCAATGGTCGCAATCACCTGTTCCTGGGTGGCCGTCCCTGCAATCACCGCCTTCTGTGCTTCGGTAAACGAAAAGCCCTTTTCCGCCATGCCATCATAGGAACCCGACATAACTTTTCCCAAACTGGCTGCATATTGCTGCATGGCAGCACTGTTCACCTCGCCGCCTCCCGATGCGCCCATGGCGAAATCCGCCAGGGTGTCCATCATCATCTCAATAGCCACCGGGTCTGAAAAATTAGCAGAAAGCCCTGCTGCCCCCGCAATCATGGCATCATCGGTATAGATACCCCGTCCCTGGATCTCCGATGCCTTGTTAGAAATTGTGCTGTAGGCGCTCTGCAATGCCTGGGTCTCCGCTTCCGGGCCCTGGCCGTATTGAGATGCGTAATCTGCATCCAGATTGTTGGCCAGAGTACCCATCAAACGCATTTCCGTATGACGCTGCGCGTCAAAGGCCTTCATGCAGTCACCGACCCATTCCGCCACTTTTTTCACATTGCTCATATTCAGGAGGCTTTCTGCTACTTTAGAGAACGCTTTCTGCAGACCTTCCGCTGCATTTATGCCTTTTCCGATTTTATCGTTAAACCGCCCCTGCTTATCCAAATTATCCCTGATATAGCGTTCCGTGCCGGCAACTGTCTGGCTTAGGCTCAGATAAGCCTCATTGGCTGCGCCTATATCCATGTCATTCACTGCGGTACTCAACTGATTCTGTGTTTTCACCGCCTGACTCAGTTGGGTACGCATTTGTTCCAGAGCCGCATTCGCTTTGTCCGATCCTACATTTATGGGATTGCTCTCCATGAGTTGTATTCGCTCCCGGATTTTATTAATCCGATCTGTCATACTGTTCAGGTCAGCAATCATCTCCGAAGAAACCATACTGGAAGACGCTTCTTGTGCCTGCTTCGCCACCGCCTTCTGGGAATCATATAGCTGTTGCAGCATTGCATCGGCGCTTTGCACCTCCTGCTGGAAACGCTCAAATCCGGTATTTGTGAATACCTCCAAACTCTCTGTTTTCCACTCCACAGATGGGGCTACGGGTCCCTCAATCAGGGCGATACCCGGGGGAGCGTTTGGCGCCACATCGGGACGGATCTCCTGGGGAATGGGAGAAACCGATCTTTGTGGTGCGGGGATCACATCCCCATTGATGACCGAACTTTCTTCAGGCAAATCAATCTGCGGCGTTCGAACCTGTAACGCATTAATCCCCTGAGCATTCAGCTTGGGCAATTCCCGCTCCAGTTCATTCAGTGCCACTATGTTTTTGTCGATTTCCGTCCTCATATTTTCAAAAGGGCCAGGATCCACATCCGCCATGGCACTCTTCAGATTATCCATTGCAAAAGCCGCAAAAAACGCGGCACTGATCATATCATCCAATATTTCTGAAGCACCGCCATAGAATTGAATTTGCGCCATAATAACTGCCGTTGCCATCATCACCATCACCTGCCTCTCTTTTTTGATTTTCTATTAATTTCTTTTTCTTTTTCCCTGTCATTTTTTACCTTGACTCCAATAGCGGCTATGACAAAAGCCTTTTCCTCCTCGTCCATATCTAAAAACTGACGGGGCAGGATGTGAAGTTTGTGAAGGGCATAGTAAGCGTAGTTCGCCTCCCCATCCCCTTCCTCAATCAGTTTTTTGCCTCTTCCACCTTGTCGTCAAGAGTCTTGCTGAAACCCTGGAATTTCTGCATCCATGTGCACAGATCAGAATATTCACCCGGGTCGTCCACCATGGCGTAGACCAATTCCTCCGGTGTCTTGACTCCATAGCTGTCCTGCAGGGCCGAGTCATACAGATCAGGGCAGATGGTGGCGGAACAGATCATCCGATTCAGGTATTTGGATGTGTCCAGCCGGGGCCTGTACAGATTGGGTTTGCCGGTGACCTGTACTTCCATGGTGCAGGCATCCCGCAATGTATCGTTTTCCCTGGAGGTCAGATGGCGGAATTCCCACTCTATGGGATTTCCCGTGGACGAATCACGCAGGGATGCGGTAGGCGCGTAATGGCCGTTCGTCTTTTCCTTCTTGTTGGATTTCATAAATTGCGCAAACTTTGACATATTTTTTCTCCTCTTCTAATCTTTGTAGTCCCGGTCCGATCCGGTTCCGGCAGATGCCGGCGGAGACTGACTGCCGGTTTCTCCGGCATACAGGTCAGTCTCCGTCGGGCAGGTACATCAGTTGGTCAGAAATCCCGTCAGCTTGGCGAAGGATTCAGGCATGGAGAAGTCTTCAAAAGTACCCTCAATTTCCTCATCCAAATATTCGCCGTCAGCGTCAAACTTGGCCAGCACGCCCCCGTCGGTATTGCAGTCATAAAAAACGATGGTTTGTCTGCCCGCGCCGCTGGTGGGATCATCATTGGTAATCTGCATCTCAAAATAGATATCATGTCCGGTATTCTTGTAGTCCAGAAGCGCCTGGCGAAGCACGGACTGGTTATAATGCGCCGTACCGGAAAAAGTGCCCTCCATACCGCAGGACTTGTGTCCGGCCATGATCGCACCCAGGCGGGGAACCGTGGACTTGGTCTTTTCAACCTTTGCCTCCATGTCGATCATCTGCATAAAATTGTACCTGCGCCCATCAATGGTGATAAAGCACTCGGCCAGCTTCGCGGCAACGGTGTCCCTTGCCTTCATCGTTACATTGTTTTCCATGTTTTTTCACTCCTTTTTATTATTTTACAACATTGGTCATATACATCTTGCCCATGGCGTTTACAACCTCGATGGCGCCGGTGACCACCACGGATTTCTTGGAATCCCCGGGCTCCACGGTCAAATCGGAATCCGAGAAATTCTCGATGGCCCCCGCCGTCTGCAGTTCCTCCCGCAGCTTCTTTAAGTCGGACCACAGGGAAGTCCTGCCGGACGCCTTATTGGGTACCACACCCAGGTACTTTGTATTGAACAGCACCGCATCGTCATTGCCCAGCTGATCAATGACACGGATGGTCTGGTTGTCCTTGAAAATCTCTCCGCACTGGTCAGAGACGGTAACCATGCTGTTGATATCCTCCAGTACGCGGATGCCGGAATTCACCTTGTGCAGCACAAATTCGCCGTTGTCAATACATTTGGCCAACTGAACCTGTGTGTAATCGGTATCCACCCGGAAAGAACCGTCATACTGCCTGTTCTGCACGGATCTATTGACCTCACAGCCGCACTCCGCGCCTGCCACCCAATACACCAGGGAGGATTCCGGCCATCCCTCATCCAGGGTTCTGTTCTTCACATTGATGACGCCCATATAGTCACCGGCCATATCGTGACCCACCAGCTGGAACTTGACGCCCATCTCGTCCCGCAGCCGTCTGCAGAAGGAGACATACATCTTTCGGATGGTCTCTTCCTCCGCTGTCACAGCCATCACATTGAAGGAGAAAGACTCGATCTTGTCCAGATACTTCTGGTGTGCCGCGCCGTCCGCGGCCTTGTTGGTTCCGCCTGCCAGAGGCGTGGATGCGGTTACCTCCAGAACTGCGTCCGCTTTAAACTTCACATACTCGTTTGCAGCCAGATCTGCCGCCGTCTTCACCGTCTGGCTGTCAACCAGAGTTGTGCCCAGGTAAGTGTGGACATCATACAGAGACTCGTCGTCCACATTGGCCTGAATCACAATTTTCAGGTCATTGCCGCGCACGCCGCTGTACAGGGCAGTGGCAAAATCGTTTGCCGCTTTTTCACCGCCTCCGTTCAGACGATATGCATGGAGAACTCTGGCGTTCATAAACAAATCTCCCAAGCCCTTCATCTTCTCGTCATCCGCTCCATAACCGAAGATTTTCATACTGTCTTTCCGAAACGCTTCATTGGTTACGGTAAACACTTCTCCCTCCATGCCCCAGTCCAGTTCCAGGGGCATGGTGCAGATCCCCCGGCCCGAAAGGGCTGCGGACGCCCTGGACAACGACACAAAGTTGATGTACGCGCCGGGCAGTTTCTTGTTCTGTGCTACAAATGTTCCTCCACCTAAAGCCATATTAATTCACCTTTCCTTTCAAAAACTCTTCAACCAACTTGTCAACTTCTTCGATCCCATACGCTCTGCCGTCCTGCAGCAGAGCAGACACCAGGTCCTGTCTGTCCCGATACCTGCCCGACGCAAGCATCTGCGCTCTGCTGAACGTCCGCCGGGCCTGCCCCTTTGTGGCTGTGTCCTTTTCCGTGACACTGTTTTTCTTTGACGCCAAATCAATCACCTCCCTTCACTGCGCAGTAGGATGCCATCTGGTCCATGGCCTCAACTTCTTCCTGCTTCTGAACTATATATTCATAATTCACAAAGTAGTTCAGCACCCCGCCGGCAATTTCGCCGTACATCTGGGAGCCCCTTATGAGACCTTCGACAGTGATACATTCCAGGCAGTCATTCAGCCGTTCCGCCGCCAGGCAGCACTCTCTGTTGACGCTTCCAGGCGGCGGATAATAGCGGACGCAGAATCGGTCACGCCTCTGATGCCTTCCTCCGGCTATCAGCTCACTTGAAGTACGCAGACACTGGACAAAAAAACAAGGCCCCGCCAGGCCCTGTTCCGTTTCTTCGATATAAGATGGGCATTCTTCCCCGAATTCCGCGTCCAGGGCAGCACAGATCGCCTCCATGATCCTGATGATCATTTTATGGCACCTCCTTTCCATAATTTTGCGCAAAGAAAAGCTGCAGGGGAAAATGTCTTTTCCTCTGCAACCCTTTCTTTACATTTTATACTTTACCACCTTTTTCCTGTAAACACAACAGTATATGTTGTGACATTGTGTTGTTTGTCTAGTTACTGCATACAATTTAAAGAGAAACAAACGTATGTTCTTGTAGACTGGCAATCTACAGCATTGTCGGAAACCCTTATTGATCCTGCTTTAACAGTTGAGTAATTTTATCAACCATATCATTTATAGCATTTGCCTGCGCCGCAACCTCAGTTGTATCATTTGCATTACTTTCTGCCATCGAATTAATAGAAGTAAAATGCTCATATTCAAATTTGATGCTTTCTACAATATCCTGATTGATCGACACTGTATTTTTAATGACATCTGCCTGTTTACCATGTGCCTCACCCATGGTTTCCACTGCGGTTACAGATTCTTTCAGCAATTCCGAAATATCCCCCATACCCTTAAATACATTGGCGAAGTATTCGTTCTGTGTACCCAGCTTTGCAGCATTTTCCTCGACCTGTGTTGTAATATCATTTACATTCTGTTGAACGCGTTCAATTACTCTCTGAACCGTTTTTAAAGATTCCTGTGTACTGTTAGCCAGATTACCTACCTCTGTTGCCACTACGGCAAACCCTTTTCCTGCTTCCCCGGCTCTTGCCGCTTCGATAGAGGCATTTAAGGCAAGCAGATTTGTCGAAGTGGAAATGTCACTGATCAGCTTTAAGGTTACCCCTATTTCCTGAACCGCCTCGGATAACTTTTGGGTAATGGAAGTAGTAATTTCCATAGACTCCGACACTTCACCATTAATAATATGTAAATCATTTAAAAGTTTTTCATTCTCCTTTGACTTGTCAAGCAGATTTCTGGAAGTACTTTCTACTTTTTGTACATTACTGGCAACAATGCTTTCCCATTTACTTAACTCACTAAGATTTTCCATGCTCTCATCGGTTTTTGACCTCAAAAGATTGCTTCTTTCTACCAGCTGTTCGCTTGTGGCTGCAAGTTCCTGTGCAGAAGCGCTTTCATTTTCGGATACCTGAGAAAGTTTTAAGCCTGCCGTAGATAAGTTTTGAGATACCATTTGTACTGCGGCAAGAACACTTGTGACCTGCTCGTTGTTCTTCTCCAATTCGTCTTTTTTCGCATTTACTAAAAAATGAGCAACAAGGAAGACAAAAATAATCAGTCCGGTTAACGACAGTACCAGAGCCACCAAACACATAATAATATCTGTCAGAAATAATTCGTCCTTTACAGGAAGAAGCTCTGTCCCCCGTATGAACCAACCCACAAACAGAGAAACCATACACATAATACCGCTTATCAGCAGCATCCTGATATCCAAAAAGAATGCAATCAGAATAAGGAAAAAGAACAGGAAACCCCAAAAAGTTCTGGTCGGCAACATGTACAACAGATAATTCCACTGAATAACCAATACTACCACTGAAAAAATCTTGCCGATTCTCAGTCTTCCCTCTTTTAAATATCCATCTTTATCAAATGAAGACTTTACTATAAGTATAGCAGCAGCAAAAAAAATCGAATCCATTATACCCAAACCAACAGTTGCAAGCCAAGGTACTGTCGGATATAATCCAAACATCTTTTCAGTGTTAAACATAACAGTAGCACACATACATGCGCTGACCAATATGATCAGTCCCCATTTAAACACTGTAGATAAATACACCTCAACTGCTGTCTTCTTCTTGTTCATGATAGTCTTCCTCCTAAAATACATATAATTGTAAAATATAAGACAGTACCGTGCTGCAGTACAGATAGCAATTTGATTTCCCTGCTCAGCATACTTGTCTTACATTTTCACTCATTATACCAAAAAAACGCCGCTCATCATAACAATATAATAAACGGCTGTGCCGGGCTCAAAGGTATTCCTTCTATAGCAAAAACCGCCATGCCCGTTTTGTCAAATTTTATGGTATTATTCTAGCATTTTTATACATATTTGTCAATTCTTACTAATAGGATTCTTAATCTATATCGGCATAGTTCTATCAAGAAACAACCCTGCGTCTTAAGTAAGATAGCGCATATCAGGATGCATACTCTTAAATGCGTCCAATGCGGACTGATGTATCTTTCTCACATATTGGTAGGACATTCCCATTTCATTGGAGGCAGCTTTCAGGCTTTTGTACTGCACATATACCTTGAATAACACCTGGATATGATTGACATTGTTCAGGGACTGTATTTCCTTGACGACCTGATGCTTGATGTCGGCAAACCGATTCATTCCTTCCCTGATCTCATCATGCAGGGCCACATACTTGGTCACTGCATGACCCAGGGGATCGTTGGAACGGGAGGTCTGTACTTTCTCCCTGCCGTACTCAACGCTTCCTACACTGCATACGTTTGACCGCAGGGACTCCAATTCTTCCTCCATCTGCCTGATCTTGACATCAATTATCTCAAGCTGCTCCAAATACTGCTTCGCCGACAGGCTTTTTGTAACATCAAAACTCTGCTCTCCCATAACAATTCCCTTCCCTTTCCTCACCGAAATTCCCTTCCCGAACGAATATCTTTCAACCGGATTCTGGCTGTGAGTTCAAATCCTGCTGCCCGCGCCATGCGCTTCCAAAGCCGCACCAGATTGCGCGCGCGTCTGTCTGTCAGACCCTCCTCCCGGCTCACCCTTTCAATGGCGGCAGTCGCGGTCGGATCGGAATACCCTTCCGAATTTCTTCCTGATACCATATTCTTCCACTCCTTTCCTTATAATTTCATATTCCCTTTTCACAGCTTCCATTAAAAGCAAAACTTCGAACATTTGTTCGTTTTCTATGCTTATTATACGTGCTTTTGTTCCTGCTGTCAATTCTTTTTTAACATAAAATGTGATTTTGTTGCATTTTTGATTGACGACTTAATCTTTCCAATATATAATGAAACATAGAAAAGGGGGATTATCCATGAAAGACCGAATAAAAAGAATCAGAAAAGAATTGGATTTGACCCAGCAGGAATTTGCCGACAGGCTGGGAATAAAACGGGGCGGTATCGCCAATTATGAAGTGGGAAGAAATGAACCGGCAGATTCGGTCATATCCCTGATCTGCCGGGAATTTGATGTAAACGAGAACTGGCTGCGCCAGGGAACCGGGGCCATCTTTCTGGAGAGGACCGGGGATGAACGGATCGCTTCCTTTATAGGATCAGTGCTGGCAAGCCCTGAAGATTCCTTCAAAAAAAGATATATTTCCATGCTCTCTGCAATGTCCGAAGCGGAGTGGGAGGCTTTGGAGAAGATATCGCTCACCATGCAGGGCATATAAACTACAGACTGCACTCCAACTGACAGTCAAAGGGTTCTTTCTCCACATGATCCTGCCGGTACTCCTGAGCCTCCACACAGCCCATGGCCTTGTAGAAAGCCTGGCTTTCCACTGCGGAATGGGCGGATATATACAGTTTCTTTGCGCCCTTTCCCCGGGCCCAATCTGCGGCGGCCCGAAAGAGTTGTTTCCCCAGGCCCTGTCCCCGCATATCCTCGGAAATATGGATGCTGGACAGGTCCATGTACTCCCGCCTGCTGCCAAACAGGCCCGGCTCCACGGAGACAAAGCCTTTCAGCGCGCCGTCACAGAATGCGCCATAAACAAAGCCGCCGGTGGTCAGGGTATTTCGCAGACAGGAGAACAGCGTCTCATAATCCGCCTCCGACCAGTCGTCCACAAAGGGATCCTCCCTGATCACCCATTCCCCTTCCACTCTCCGCCAGCATTTTGTCACGTCCTGATGCCGAAGGAAGCTGCGGAACAACTCTCTTCCTATTTCCTCTTCCTGTAATAATCTGTATTGTGCCATCTGTCCTGTTTCCTCCCTATCCGGCCCCCGGTACGGGCCTGTCAACAAATTCCGTCCTCAGCGGAAATAGGAGACCATACTCCCCTCTTCCAGCTTCTTCATTCCAAAAGAACGGTAAAAATGATTGTCCACCGGGTCACTGAGATCCGTCACCACATGAAACATCCGCACTTCCGCATAGCGGTCCCAGACAGCCCGGAAAAGCCGGGTACCGATGCCCTGTCTCCGATATGAGAGCGCAACGATCAGATCCTGCACCACCAGAATATGTTCTCCGTCTCCCACGCAGCGCGCAAATCCCACCAGCCGTCCCTGGTCGAACGCGCCCAGGATGTACAGGGACTGCGCAAAGGCCCTTTCCAGCCTGGCATCATCATTTAAATAGGCGCTCCACTGCTCCTCTTCGTAAATGGCCCTCACCTGATCCATATATTCCGTGCAAAATTCCCTGTATTCCATCCTGCCCCATTCCTTCCTGCATTATTTTATTCCTATCGTTTATAATTCAAGAGCCGCTTCCCACTCCTGCAGAAGCTGCCGGAGGCTCTGCTGCCTGCTGCCTCTGTCCTCAGACACGGCCCGTCTGGCCACCTCAAAAGACGCCTGCCCCAGGGTCCATGTGCCAGCTTCCCGCCGATAACCTCCAAACAGGGCAAACGCAAAGGCCCCTGCCGTGTAAACATTGGTGATTTCATCAATTTCCGCGCCCAGAGTGAATTCCTCGGGAGACATGAAGGAGGAACTGCCCCACATGCGGCCCATGGTGTTAAAATATGGCTTTTTACTGAAAAAATCTATGTCGCATATGGTGGTCCGCCCCCTCCTGGTGCTCTCTGCATTCCGATCCGGGGCTGCCGGTTCCCCCTGTCCGTCAGGATCGTACAGCACGCTTCCGTCATAAAAATCAATGGCCACATATCCCCGGCTGTTTACATATTCCAAAAAAACCGCCACATCCCGGAAAACCTGCAATCGATCCTCCAAAGGCATGTTCATGAATCTCTGATGCTGCGCAGGATACATCCTCCCCATGCAGTCCCCTTCCGCCCATTTGAATACCATGGCAAATCCCCCTGCCGCTTCCCGGACGTCCACCAATTCTATGAGACTGGGATGCCTTAAATCCCGGTAGATTGGAAGCGTGTCCTTCAGTCGTTCAACGGCCTCTCCGGGCTCGCCTTCATAACGCTCCGTGGGCGCTCCCGCAAACTTCACAAAGTACCGTTCCCCTTTGTTCTCTGGCAGAAGAACCGGGCCGCTTTTTCTTTCTCCGCAGACTCCGAAGCAGATATTCCCGGAATCCTGGTCATCATACACTTTAAACACTTTTCCATATTCCTGCACAAAGCCAAAATCAAAGGGCGCTTTCATCTTGTAGGGCAGACCGTCCATATACTGCAGATAATATCCTCTGCTATACCAGGAGGGCACGGGATTCTTCATATGGTCATACCAGTTCAGCACATCCTGAGCCTGTTTTCGCATGGTCTGAATCTCCTCCTCCCCAAACGAAACCGCCCAGGCCACAGAGGAGAGCATATTACTGCTGATGTACAAGGCCAGCAGCTTCCAGAATTCCATGGGTACATCTCCGTCAAAATACCCGTTCACCATACCTGACGCGAAAAGAGGTGAACACTGGGCGCACCACACGATACGGTTAAATTCCTCCCAGGGGTCCCCAAAGTCATAACGGTCAAAATCTATAATGACAAGTTTGTCCTTCTCAATCATCATATTACCAATATGGTAATCCCCATGTTGAAAACACTGGGGTCTTCCTTTCAGCAGGGAGCGGTTGGCCTCTATGTAGGCGATAAGGTCATCGGCTCCGTCAAATTTCAGGGAGCACTGATGGTACATTTGGATTTTGCGGTCCATTTTGGCATTGAAGCGCGTCTCCCAGTCCGGCTGCTCCTCCGGCGCCGGTACGCTGTGTATCACTTTCAGGATTCTGCCCGCCTCCAGTCCGCAGGCATATTGCTCCGCATCGGAAAGGAGCGGAATCACTTCCTCCGCATCCCTGCCCTCAACCCAGGTCTGTATATCATAAAAACCCTGCCCACACCGGCCGCAGGCCACAGGCCTGCACATGGGCACCCCCAGGACCGCCACACTCTGCTGTATCTGAAACATATGCTGCTGTTTTGTATACTCTCGCCGCCCCAAAGAATCGTCATCCAATGATCCGGAGGTTTCCTTCGGTGTGATCCGCAGCAGATACTTTGTTCCGTCGGCGGCGGTTATTTTATATTTCTTATCCCCGGACCAGCCCCTGGGGATATTTTCCATAGACGTGACAGGCTCCAGATTTTCCATGGCGGCGGCCGCTGCGCAGCCCCATTCCTTATCCCGGTTCGCGATCACTGTTGTCTCTCTTTCAAACCTCATTACCCAATGCTTTCCTTTCCTGATTCTGTATCCCGGAAATCCGCTACCCGTTTATCTCCGCTTTGCGTTTCTCGTACTCCTCCGTTACCCGTTTAAAGGTATCCTCATCCCCTGCCTCCGTATCCGGATGATATGTCTTGCACAGAGCCCGGTATCTCTTTTCCAGCTTATCCAATGTATCGCATCCCCCAAAAAATCCGCTTTCCGCCGCCGCGGCGCTCTTTTGCTCCGTCCCGGCCCTGGCGGCCTGCTTTTCTATGGTCTGTTTCAATTCCTCAATTCTGTCGATCCGGGGCATCAGCTTCTCAAACGCTTCCACGGGAATTCCTTCCTCATATTGGCCCATCAGATCCATTACCTCCTGTAATGTGGTGAAATACTCGCTCCAGCCGGAACGCAGAATGTAGTTGTCACTTTTTTCCACGATCGGGTATATTCTCTGTACAAATTCTTCAATGTCCATCGCATGGCGATGCAGAAGGTCCTGATAACGGCTGCATTTTTCCAGCCGCTTCTCATCCAGTCCATGCATGCCCTGAATACTCTCCTGCCCCATCTCCTCTCTTCC
>BLLU01000150.1 GCA_011959105.1 Lachnospiraceae bacterium
GGAAGGTGTAGTTGCCAAAAGAGCCGCCAGCCTGTATTATCCCGGCAGGCGCACAAAAGACTGGATCAAATTCAAACGGATGGCAGATGAGGAATTTGTTGTATGCGGCTATATCCGGAAAAACAGCAGAACCTTCAGCATCATCCTTGGAAAATACCATGACGGCACCTATCTTTATAAAGGTCATGTAACACTGGGCGTCACTAAAGAAACCGTCAGCCAGCTAAGGGAAAGTGGCATCACGCCGTTCACAGCCATTCCTGTAGGTGCAGGCAATGAATCTGCCATTTGGGTTTATCCGGACAGAGTATGCACTGTGGAATACATGCCAAACACAAAAAACTCTCTGCGTCAGGCTGTCTTCAAAGGATTCCGCACAGACATGGTGCCGGAGGATATAGACTGACAAAGCCGGGCGTTTCATCCCGGCTCTGAAGCGTTTGCGGAAGGATTTGAACCTTCGGTGCGTTGCCGCACACCACCTTAGCAGGGTGGCACCATAAACCACTCGGACACGCAAACGGAAAGTGGATAGGGCAGGACTCGAACCTGCGGTGTTTCTGTGTGACGGATTTACAGTCCGCTGCCCTCGCCGCTAGGCATACCCATCCATAATGTGACCAGGGGGAATCGAACCCCCGTGAGCAGAGCCACATATCTGCAAAGCGAACTGCGTTCGCTTTACTGCCACTGTCCTATGGCCACAGTAGCTCCTGCGGGACTCGAACCCGACATTTCCGGCTTGAGAGGCCGGCGTCGTAACCTTTAGACCAAGGAGCCATATAATGATCCCCATGGGACTTGAACCCAATACCTCCGGCTTGAAAGGCCGGTGTCCTGACCTTTAGACCAGGGGACCTTGCTGCAGGCATTTTCCAGCCTGCTGTTATCTTATTGTTTCTCTTTCTTATCTTCCATTCATGCGCTTATCTGCACCTGCGCCGCTGTATCCGTAACCAGAATATCATCCAGGCGTACCTGCAGAACCGCTGCAAGCACCACCAAATTGTCTATGGTCGGCAGGGCAACACCCTGCTGCCACTTGTATATGGCCTGCGGCGTGGCAAAGCCGAAAACATCCTGCAGATCCCTTACCGATAGCCCTGCCTGCTTCCGCAGCCTTGCTATGTTCTGCCCTGTCCTTACCATATCTATAACCGGCAGATTCACCATGATCCTCACCTCCTGCTATTTGAAATCAATATCCAGGCGGCAATGCTCCATATGGGACTTGAACCCATGACTCCTCGATTAAAAGTCAGGGATGTCCTTTATCCCTTGTGCTCCTCCCATCTGAGCTAATGGAACATAAAAAATACCGCCTACCTCATTTAAGATAAGCGGTACTTGAAATCTATGTTCTATTCCCGGCAGCCTTCCAGAAGACCTGCCTTCGGACATCACACAGTTTTTCGCCTTTTCCTTATCTTGCATGAGCGCATCTTAACCAGACTCTGTTCTTTTTCTTTACTGAACAGTGCCTCATAATGTTCGCTATGCAGATAATAAACAACTGGAGTTGTTGCGAAGCCATTCGCGGCGAAATTAACTGTTGCCATGATCTTTTCCTTTCTGGACTCATCCGGTCCGCTTCGTTTTCTAACTGTAACCACTATAACACCAATTTTCCGTTTTGTCATTATACTGGTAATATAATCGTCCTGCTCCTAAACCAGATTCAGCAATGCCTGAACCTGCTCATACGCATCTCTTTTTATCAGCTCAACATCCTCGTCATCATCCAGTCCAAGGAAATCAGCTACGTCTTTCGGACCTGCATGGTCTGCAGACGCGAATTTCCCTGACAGTTTTTCCTTCATCTCCTGTACCAGCCTTCTGTTTCCAGCTGGCTGGAACTCCTTTGCCAGTTCCTTTACGCCGCCTCTGTAATGCTTTAACAGGAAATAGATATCATAGGCATCTTTGGCTTTTCCCCTCCCCATTGCCGCCGCTTTCATGATCAGATAGGGAACCACCGCAACCACGCTGACGTTTGCCACATCACATGCTCCATCCGGGCGTTTCGCCTCCAGATGGATCTTCTGCGGCGGAAAGTCAAATGCAAAGTTCCCTCCTGTAGCTTTCAATGCCCTGATGCCCTGCACATGCTGGCTTCTTTTCTTTGGCTGGGTCCCGCCGTACATTCCTGCAAGGATGTCAACATCCACATCATATGGAACCCCCTCTATCTCTACTGTTTTCACAAATGAGAAATATTTATCCGGATGCTCCCTGTATCCGCTGCCCTGTAGAATCCTTGCCATATTCTGATACCCTTCGTCATGCAGTGTCAGATGGTTGATCAGGACATCGACATCCACGCTGCCAATATGCCCTTCTCCCGGAAACATCAG
>BLLU01000151.1 GCA_011959105.1 Lachnospiraceae bacterium
TATGAAACTAAAAATTCCTTGAAAAATAAGGAAAAAAGACTTGACTAAATAGGGAAGTGGTGGGGGACGCCTTTGCGACGGACCGTAAGACGGACATGGAAGTTGCGGAGCGGGAGGCGAAAATCAAGGAACTCCAGGCGGAGAATCTGGAGGCAAAAAGGGCCTTGAAGGATTTGGATGCCCAGAAGCAGAATATGGGCCGGGAATACGGACTGGGCGAAGAGGGCCTGTCCGGTCAGGATTGGGATATTCTGGAAAAGGGAAGTAAAATACCCGAAGCCATGAGTGAGGAAGAGAAAGCCCGCTATCAGGAGATGAAGGAGCAGGGGCTGACCGAGTACTATGACCGCTGTAAGGATATTGACGACCTGGCGAAGCCCTACCGGCAGACCATCCAGGACAATAACAAGGAGATTAAGGTCTGTGAGGCTTCCAACAAGGCAGTACACAAGTCCCGTCTGGATCTGCGCAGGGGCAATCCCATGATTGCCGCCCAGGAGGAGGCGGAGGCCATAATGGATGCCGCCCGGGATGATATCATCGGCATGATCAAGGATGAGGGCATGGACCACATCGACGAGGAGATGCAGGAGAAGGTGGAACAGGCCCAGGAGGAAAAAGAAGAGAAGGAAGAAGAGGAAGAAAAGCTGGAAGCCATCCGGGAGGACAAGGCGCAGATGCTGGATCAGGCGGAGGCGGCCAGAGAGAAGGCCCACGAGAATGAAAAGCGTGTGGAGGATCTGCTGGAGGCTTTGCCCACGGAAGAGATCTTAAAGATGTCGGGAAGTACATCCGATTTCCAGCAGGAACTTAAAGACATCATGAACAGGATGAAGCTGATGGAGGAGGATTTGAAAGGCGCGGCGGTGGATGCCACGCTGTAGCGCCAGGCCTTCGGAAGATAAGAAAAAAGAACGGAAAGCATTCATTGATACATCGTTAAGCCTTGAAAGATGTATTGATGAATGCTTTTTTGACGCTGTGGGGCATGTCTGTATGTCGGTTTTGACGTCTTTTCCAATATCTTACAAAACAATCGGCCAGAGTTAATCCCCTGGGTCAACTGTTGATAATAGTTTTCAGTATAATGTATGAAGAGATAATCACATACCCTGGAATGAGGGCGCCCATGGATGCGCCGGCAACTGTTTTCTGTATTTCTGGGCCACGATATATATGGCTATGTGAATCGAACCAGAGTGGAAAAAGACGGCATGATATATTTTGTTAATAGACTGCCAAGTATATGCTTGACGAAATAAAAATATATACTTATAATATTTATACATGGAATCTTACATATAGCGTCAGTGCGTATATATTATTAAGAGAAAGTGAGGTCAAAGTATATGAATGCAAACAGGGAAGATGATAATGACAGAAAAATCAAAAAACGGATTGCCATTTATAGTGCATTATTGGTTCTGATATTTGCCTATATCTTTGTGATTGGGAAAATGGGTTTGTGTAATAACAGAAAAATGTCGGAAACGGCCGGCATGGCCATCATGGCTATAATATTCGGCGGCGTGCTTTTTGTAGTCATAAAACTTGTATACAACCGAAGGCTGTTGAAGAATACCTTCAAAATATCATTGGAATTTCGAAAAGAACTCTGTAAAAGGGATAAGCTATTATATGAAAAGAGCGGAGGTGTTGTATTTGAAATATTATTGTATTTTCTGCTGTTTGTCACTGGTACGGCGGCATTGATTAATGAAGCGGCATTTCGGGTTTCCTTTCTGGTTTTGATTGTTTCCATAGTTTTAAAGGTTGTGACATATATGATTTACAGTAGTAAATATTAAATGCTTTACAGCAGGTTGGCGCAGGTCTGGATTACATCGTCATAGGCCATTCCCCTGGCAGTGGGAGTGGCCTGTGTGATGATAATGGCATTTTTACCGGGGAGCACGGTGACGCTCTGCCCGCCGAAGCCCCGACAGCCGTACCAGTCCTGCCCTACCCACCAGAGAAAGCCGTACCCCGGATTGCGCCGGGAGGGGGCTGCAGCCTGGCGGCAGTAGGAGGCGGAAACAATCTGTCTGTCCTGATAAATGCCGTCCTGCAGGAAAAGACGCCCGATTTTTAACAGATCATAGGCAGAAAGGCTGGAGCGGTGTTCTTCCGCCCCCTGGTCTCCCTCCGCCACACTGTAATAGACTCCGCAGGGGCTTTTATACCAGCGGTATTCTTCGCCGCAGACAATGTCCAGCGGTTTGTACAGATGATCGGTGATGAAATCATACAGATCTCCGCAGGCATGGTCCAGAAGTCTGGCCAGAAGCAATATGTCCCATTCTTTGTAGTTATATCTGGCGCCGGGTGCATCCGTCACGGCACAGTCTGCGATATGAGAGATCCAGTCCCCGGAGCGGCGCATCTGGGTCATCATGGGGCAATGGTAATGTATGCCCCCGTTCCAATAGATGCCGGAGGTCATGGTCAGCAGATGGGCCAGCGTGATCTGTCGATGCCGTGGGTCGCGGCCTTCCGCGAATTCCGGGATAAATCGATAAACCGGCTCGTCCAGACTCTTGAAAATTCCCTGATCCAGAGAGATTCCCACGCAGACGGACATAATGCTCTTGGCCACGGATTTGATTACATTTCTGTCTGCGGGTCCAAAGCCGTTGTAGCAGCAATCGGCCAGAAACCGGCCGTCTCCCCAGGGAGAAGCATCGGCCTGCCAGATCAGAACCCGGTTGATCTGCCGATAGCGCTTTTTCTGGGTCAGTGCGTTAATTTCCATTGTATATTGTTCTGTCATCTCATGCTCCATATGGTCCACCAAGTCAGTTATACAGATATCTTCCTATCATGGAATCCGGGTTGCTTTTAAGCTGGGCAGGGGTTCCCGATGCAATGACGCAGCCCCCCTCGCAGCCGCCGCCGGGGCCCATTTCCACCAGATAATCACAGTTTGAAAGAATGTAGGGATCGTGCTCTGTGACAATAATGGAATTGCCGCAGTCCACCAGTTCGTTCAGCAGTTTCAGCAGCCGTTCATTGTCGTAGAAGGACAGGCCCGTGGTAGGCTCATCCAGTATGTACAGGGATCCTTTCGCATTCTTGCCCTTGGACAATTCCTTTGCCAGTTTGATACGTTGGCTTTCCCCGCCGGAGATAGTGGGGGTGGCCTGTCCCAGACGGATGTAGCCCATACCCACCCGTTTCAGCACATGCAGCATGTTGCAGATCATTTTGTCCTTTCCGTCAAAGAAATCCGCCGCTTCCTCCACGCTCATCTCCAGAATTTCCCGGATATTCCGGCCCTCCAGGGTTATTTCCATGGCTTCGGGAATATAGCCGCTGCCGCCGCAGTCCTCACAGGTCACGTCCACAAAATTGCCGAATCCTACATGATAGTGGAGAACGCCGTCACCCTTGCATCTGGGGCAGCCGCCTTCGCTGTTGACGGAAAAAAGTCCCGGGGTGTATCCCAATGCCCTGGCCTGGGGGGTATCGGCGAACATTACGCGTACTCTGTCAAAAATGCCGGTGTAGGTGGCAGGGCAGGAGGTACGGCTTCTGCCGATGGGCCGCTGGTCTATTACATAGCAGTGCCGCAGATGTTCCGTGCCCGTCAGAACGGCGTCCACCACAACTTTCTCGTCCTCTTCCCCGTCCCCGGTGACACATTTGGCCTTGAGAAGTTCCTTGAGCTTCGGAACCAGAGTGTCCGAAATCAGGCTGGATTTGCCGCTGCCGGATACACCGCACACGCCCACCATCACTCCCAGGGGCAGCTGCACGGTGACATTCCGCAGATTGTGCAGTCTCACTCCCGAGAGGGTGAGCATCTTTACCGGGAGAAGGGGGCGGCCTGCAGTGTTGCTCCCGAAGGCGTCATTCTGCATATTATCTTTTTTGATTCCGCACAGGAGGTCTTTTTGTGCGAGGTAAGGCGCGGTTTTGGATTCCGCGCATCGGAGAAAATCGGCGAAACCTCCCTCATATATTTTTATGCCGCCCCGGGTACCGGCTTCCGGTCCCATGTCGATGATGTAGTCTGCCTCCCGCATAAAGTTTTCGTCATGTTCCACCGCCACCACCGTATTGCCGGTATCCACCAGCCTGCGGATAATCCGAATCAGATTTTCCTTTTCGATCTCGTGGAGCCCAATGGTGGGTTCATCAAATACAAAAATCATGGAATCCATCTCTGCGATCAGGTACCCTGCCAGAAACAAGCGCTGGATTTCGCCTCCGGAGAGGGAAGGAACCGGGCGGGAGAGGCTGAGATGGTGCAGACCCACGTCCACCATGCAGGACAGCTTGGTTATGATCTCTTTTACCAGAGGATTGCGGGCATCGCCCTGTTCCCGGAAAAAGTCCAGCAATTCCCTCAGATACATATCTTCCAGCTGTGCGATATTTTTGCCCCCGAAAGTGGTATGGGAAGCCTGTAGGCCCAGGCCCGTGCCGCCGCATTTGGGGCAGGGCATTTGCCTGACGCAGGTGAGCCGGGATACCCAGTTGTGTTTGCCCTGGCTCCAGCGGAATTTGTCGGTCAGCCAGGGAAGCAGCCCCTCAAATTCACTGTCACCGTATTTGAAGCAATCCAGTTGTTCCGGGGTCAGTTCGTTCAGGCACTGTTGGGGGGTGATGCCGGTGAGATATTGGAATTTCCGCAGCAGATGCTTGTACAGAGACTGCTCACCTCCGAAGAGATCCTGCAGGGAGACGGTGTAATCCGTAAAGATTTCCTCCTCCACCGCCGTGAATACCGTGCCGTTTCCCATACATTTCACACACATGCCCCGGGGAGAATTCTTCTGGAACATGGAGATGTCCAGGGGTATGCCGTCGTCATATGCCGGGTCCCGCTGCCCCTGGCTGGCCAGCAGAGCGGCCAGCAGGGCGCTGATCTTAACCCGGGTGCCCACTGTACTGCGGGGATTTGCCTGGCGGATAATCCGCTGTTCCACTGCCACGGTGGGGGACAGTCCGATGATGCTGTCAAAGGAAGGCACGCTGTCCACCATAAACTGGGTGCCGGAAAACATCAGGTAACGTCGTTTGCCTTCCTCATACAGGGTGTCAAAGGCAAGGCTTGACTTGCCGCTGCCGGATACGCCGGTGATCACAGTGAGTTTGTTTTTGGGAATGGAAACATTCACATTTCGGAGATTATGAATTCTTGCGTTTTTGATTTCAATGTAATTCTTTGACATATGGGTCCTCTTTATATTTTCTGCAGGATCAGAATGCCGAACCTGTTTATCCATAATACCATGAAGTTTGCCGGATACGCAAGAGATTCTCGAAAACCGGGAGATGCTTCTCGGAATCTGCGCATTACAATTTCCTTTTTTTCTGGTAAACTATTTGTAATCTATAAAAGACAGAATCGCAGAGGAGGGAAGGCGGATGGCCCGGATACATTTAAGAATCGGTGATTTGAGGCGGCAGAAAAAAGTGACACAGCAGGAACTGGCGGATCGGGTGGGCGTATCTTTCCAGACGGTGAGCCGATGGGAGACAGGGGCAGGGGAGCCGGAGTTGTCTCTGCTTCCGGCATTGGCAGAGTATTTCCAGGTAACGGTGGACCAGCTTTTGGGTCTTACGCCCCTGGAGGGGGAGATCTATGTGCCTGAGAAAACGGGCACGGAGGACTTCTGGAATCGGAAGCGGGAATATCTGCTGCGGACCCGGAAGGGGTATTACAATCAGGATTATGTGGAATTTCTAGTCAAACAAGTATGGAAACTGGACAGGCCGGTGTCCGTGCTGGACTGCGGCTGCGGTTACGGTTATCTGGGCCTTTTGTTATTGCCTTATCTGGCCCGGGGCAGCAGCTATACAGGCATTGATTTTGCCGGGGAGTTGATCGCCACAGGGCGGGAGATATTCAGAGACCGGGGGCTGGAGGCGGAATTCATACAGGGGGATGTGTACGCCTATGAGGGTAGGCGGCAGTATGACATGGTGGTCTGTCAGGCTGTACTGCGGCATCTGGACCGGCCCGAAGCATTTATCCGCAAGATGATACAGTGGGCAAAGCCCGGAGGCTATGTGATCTGCATTGATGCCAACAGAGAGTTCGAGTGCGACGGCCTTTATATAGACGGCATGGATTATCAGGTGCTGTGCAGGCACGACGGGCTGGAGAAAAAGTGGGCCATGGAACTGGAAAAACAGGGAAGGGATTATGCGGTGGCCATGCGCGCGGCCCATATCATGAGAAAGCTGGGGCTGCGGGAAGTGGATGTGCGGATGAACGACCGGGTGGAATTCATTACCCCGGATCATCCCGAATATGAAGAAAGGAAAAGTGATTTTCTGGACTATAACGATTGGAACACAGGGCTGAGTGACGGAGAAAAAGAGCAGGTAATCCTGCATCTGATTTCCCACGGTCTGGACCGGCGGGAGGCCTCGCAGTACTGTGACCGCAACCGGATCATAACCGGCTTTTTCCAGGATCATCAGGGAGCGGGTTACACTTTTGTGAAGGGACATATGATTACATATGGAAAAAAAGATTCTGTGTAGAATTTCCGGGAATTAAGGGAGGAAAGGGAGAGAAAATATGGCTGAAATTTTGTGTTCTACCGGAGCGTTGCTCGGAAAAGCGAATAACAGGGATTACCGTCTGCTGCAAAAGCTGGCGGAACAGCTGCAATGCGACGGATATGAATTTATGATGTACAGTTCCTGGTATCAGGACTGGGAAGTGATGGCAGATTACCTGGTGGGACAGGGCCTGCATATTCCCGTGGTTCATTGTGAAAAGCATATCGGCGAAGCCGTGAGCCGGGGGGAGGAGAATCCCCAGGACAGCGCAGAGTTGGCGCAGGCCATGGAAAAGTTCCGGGTCAACTGTGAACTGGCCCGGCGCATCGGGGCCCGGGCTCTGGTACTGCATCTGTGGAACGGACAGATTTCGGATCAGCGTTTTGAATATAATCTGCGGATTTACCCCAGACTGCGAGATATGGCCAATGACTATGGGCTGGATTTGCTGGTGGAGAATGTGGTGTGTAATCAGGAAAATCCGCTGAAACACCTGGAACAACTGGCGCAAGCCTATCCCGGAGTCCATTTTGTGTGGGATACCAAGATGGCGGCTTTCCATCAGGAGGAAACCCTTTTGTACCGGCAGGAATATGCCTGGCTCTGGCAGCAGGACCATATCCGCCATTATCATGTGAATGACTATGCCGGAGGTTATAAGGATTGGGGCAGGATGAAAACTCTGCCTCTGGGGGAGGGTCATATCGACTTTGACGCCTTTTTCCAATATATTCATAGAATCGGATACAAAGGCAGCTTCACTGTGGAGGCTACGGCTTTTGGTGCGGACGGCCAGGTGGACGTGGAGATGTTGAACCGTTGTTTTGAACGGATTCGGCGGGAATTCTCTCGGAGTGCCAGCTGCCTGACACCGTAGAGAGGCAGTCCTTTTTAATGCAGCAATTCATTCTGGATCAGGTAATCCCATTGGTACGGGACAAAAGTTGCCAATGGGATAAAACTTGGCCAGAAATTTTTTGTGTGGGATAGTTTTTGTTTATGTGGGTATAGAATTTACAACAGAGTGTGAAATAGAATATATTATTATAATTAATGTTATTTATGCCTTAACTGTTATAAAAATACAGAAAATAGAACTTTTAGTAATCACTTGACAGAGTAGGTCCATACACGTATAATATATTTATAATAATAAAAATATAAAAGAATTTAAAGTTATATATATTAGAAATTATATAAAATATATTATTTATACAAAATATTTACTTAGATAAGGAGGGGATAAATGATGAAATAAGTAATTTGAACAATAACAAAAATATGCATTTGAGATTAGAAAGGAGAACAGGATGAAAAAATTTAGTAGATTTATAACAATTGGTATGGTCGCTGTAGCTATAATAGTAACAAATGTACAGTTTGTCTATGCGACAGACAACAGTGCAAACATGCAAATTGAAAATAGAATATTGAATGAACTATCTAACTATGTGGATGAACATAATATTCCGGTTTCCTTTGAAAATGTTAAATGTGATATCAGCTATGGATATTTTAATGATACAGAGGAATTAGATGATTATGTTTCAGACAGAATACAGTATATTATAGACGAACTTGATTGTATAGATATATCTCTGGATAATAAACAGACGCACACCAGAGGTATTTCAGACAAAGGGGGTTATTATACTGCAAAAGTAGAAAGCATTGTTCCTGCAATCGGTTGGGGATATGTGTGCCAGGACTTTAAAGCTTCCGTTAGTTCAGGAATAATTAGCAGTATAACATTGCAGGGTGATTCCTATGATACAGGAGTTACATTAGGAAGCTGGGAACCTAACTATTCTTGGGTAGATATTTCCACAAATAAAAGATATTGTCAGATCAATATGAAGGGGACAATTAATTATCTCTGGGAAGGATTGAATTTGAGCATGGAGGCAACTTTTTTGGCTACAGGAAAAGGAAATGGAAGTAAAATAGAAGATGCAAATTATATGGATTGGCCGGACTGAGAATTTTTAGAAAGTGAGGCTGAAGTATATGAAAGCAGGCAGTGACGGGAATTATGCCAGTAAAATCAAAAAACGAATTGCCCTTTACGTAGTTTTGCTGTTACTTATATTTGCATACATCTTTGCGGTTGGAGAAATGGGTCTGGGTGATTCGAGAAAAATGTCAGATTTGGCTGACATTGTCAGTAAGCTTATTATATTTGGCGGTGTACTTCTTGTAATTATGAAACTTATTTACTACCGAAAACTTTTGAAGAATCTTTCTAAAATGTCATTGGAACTCCAATCCGAACCCAGTGACCGTGAAAAGCTGTTATACGAAAAGAGTGGGGGCATTGTATTTGAAATATTACTGTATTTTTTGTTAGTTGTCACTGGTACGGCGGCATTGGCAAATGAAGTGGCATTTCGGGTTTCCTTTCTGGTTTTGACAGTTTCCATAGTTTTAAAGGTTACGGCATATGCGGTCTACAGCAGAAAATATTGAATGCTTAATAAGTAGATCGGCGTAGGCCTGTATCACATCATCATAGGCCATTCCCCTGGCAGGGGGAGTGGCCTGTTTTGAGAGAATATGGTGATATTTGGTCTACCAGGATTCGGCGGGCGCTGACAGAGCCCTGCATTGGTGCCTTAAACAATAAACCTTGCAAAAGCGGCATTTAAAGAGGTATAATATCCCCAGGCGAAATAGCCATATTATCATAATGAAAATGGAGGATTTGGTATGCTGGCAGAAAAGGCGCCCATGGGGTGGAATTCATGGAACACGTTCGGAAAGGACATCAGTGAGCAGCTGATCATGGAGATGGCGGACGTCATGGTGGAAAAGGGATACCGGGACGCGGGCTATGAGTATGTCATTATTGACGACTGCTGGTCCCTCAAGGAGAGGGTGGATGGGAAGCTGGTGGCTGATCCGGCCCTGTTTCCCCACGGAATGAAGTATCTATCCGACTATGTTCATTCCAAGGGGTTAAAATTCGGCATGTATTCCTGTGCGGGCTTTATGACCTGCGCGGGCTATCCCAGCAGTTACGGGCATGAGTATGAGGACGCAAAGCAATTTGCGGAGTGGGGGGTGGATTACCTGAAGTATGATTTCTGCAATTTTCCCTCCAGCGGCAACGGCAGGAATGCTTATCTGACCATGGCCATGGCGCTGCGCAACAGCGGCAGGGAAATCCTGTTGGCGGCCTGTAACTGGGGAGTGGACAATCCCTCGGGCTGGATGCGTTCCAGAGGAGCCCACAGCTACCGTTCCACCGGGGATATCTTTGATGTGCCCAAGAGTTATAAGGACATTTTCAGGAGCCAGGTGGAAAATATAGAGAACAACGCCCCGGGCTGTTACAATGACATGGATATGCTGATCGTGGGCATGCATGGAAAGGGGAATGTGGGTCTGGACGGCTGCAGCGATACCCAGTACCAGCAGCATTTTGCCATGTGGGCTTTCCTGGGTTCTCCGCTGATCATCGGCTCCGATCTGCGCAGTCTGGACCAGGTCAATGAAAAGGCCCTGCTCTGCAAGGGTTTGATCGCCATTAATCAGGATGAGGAGTATAGGCCCGCTTTTCTGCTGGGACACAATGGGGAAAAGACATACACCATGGCCAAGATCATGAGCGGCAACCGGGTTGCACTGGGATTTTTCAATCTGGATGCCGCCAATGAATGGGAAAACGGCATGAGCATCTCCTTTGACGATCTGGGCATCCATTCCGAGTCCGGCGTGGCTCTGAAGCTGACGGACGCCATTACGGGAGAGGACCTGGGGATTCACAAAGACGGATACCGCTGCAGCATAGCCGTTGACGGGTGCAGAATTCTGGTGGGAGAACTGGTTTGTGGATAACGGAAAAAAACGCTGCGCCAGCTGCGGCAGGCTGTTGACCCAGGATGAGATGGGACTTCACAGAAAACTGGTCAATCGGGCGGCGGATTCCTTTTACTGCATTTCCTGCAATGCGGAACAATTCGGCGTCACCGTCGCCCTGTTGGAAGAGAAGATCCGACAGTTCAGGGAGATGGGATGTACCCTGTTCGATCTTCCAGAGCCTTAATGATTCTCCGGGAGCGCATCCTGATCCGTTGGGTGATTTCACCCAGGCGCCGGTCTGTTTCTTGCAAGGAGGCGGTTTTATCACCGTCTCCTTCTGCCATGCTTGAAGTGATTTCCGGTTTATCCCATGTATGGTCCTCCCAGAAAGGCCTGGGCTCATACAGTTCATGTCCGCTCTCTTTTTCCGTATAAACATAGTCCTGCAGATAAAGTGTGTCTACAAAATTATGCCAGCCATCCTGCGTCCGGTCCGTTTTATTTTCCTCTTTTTCAAACCATTCCAGCCATCTTACGCAGTACAGAGGCAGTCCTTTCTGATGCAGCAATTCATTCTGTACCACGTCATCCCGCTCCAATGCGTCCTTTCCCTTAAAGGTATACCATTGATATATTTTCTGTAATGTCAGATCCCAGTAATCCCGCTTCGCAAAGGGGCCGCACCGCGCCGCGTTAAATCCCGCGGGCACGGGACAATAATTTCCAATGGTATGAGACATGGCCAGGAAATCTCTCATATGAGGGTAGTTTTCGTCTATGTAAGTATAGAAATCTTTTTTAAGCTCACAGGCTGACAGTTGGGCCACAGCCAAAGTACAGAAATTCACGGTCCACCATTTCTGCTTCGGATGCTTGTCTGCGCATTGCTTATAGATATTCCTGATCTCGGGTATCACCCGTTCCCCGGCTCTGCTGCTCCCTCTGTCGAATGCTGTTTTACTGTCGATAATCTGGGTCAGTCCATGGGTGAAACTGGTCATGGGGGAAGTCATGGTATCCGAGATAATGGTGCTGTTTTTTTTGGAAATGCGCCTCATGAATCTCTGTTCTGTCAGGCTCTTGGGATATAATTCCTCATAGATCGCCTGAAGCAGACCGCTATGTAGATCGGGGTCAGATACTTGAAAACCTGTTTGTTCAAACATTCCCTTTTTGCCGCCTATAAGATTCCATTCGGGACTTACGGTTTTATATACAAAAAATTTGTCATATTCGTCTGTAAGTCCGCGATAATCGGTAAATCCCCCCTTTTGGGAAGGCCTGCATGTATCATTAATCATATCATATGTCTCCGGTGCGTGGCTTTCTAACCATTTTTTCACAAATTCTGCGGTATTCTGCATATTTCTCCTTTCAGTAGACAATCATCCCTGTTTCTGCTATGCCTTGAGCGAGATATCTCCTTTGTTCTCTTCTATCATATAGATCCTAACTCAAAGTGTCAATATAATATGTTGCATAGTACACAAAAAGAAACGAAGCCACAAAAAGTATTGACAAAAGATATTTAGCCACATATAATTATGGCATAGAGGCAAAAAGGGAAAATAGTGTTTTTGCAGAATGGGAAAGGAGTCACAAGATGGGCGAAGAGAAAAGGACAGGGCTGACAGCCAGGAAGTATTTAACGCAGTTGGAAGAATTGGATATCAACATTAATCAGGATCTGGAGATGCTGGAGGAGATGAAAGCCAATGCCAGTGGACTGAATGGAGTAGACTATGGAAGGGAAAAGGTACAGACTTCCCATATGGGAGATTCCCTGGGCAATGCGGTTACGCGATATGTTGCCTTTGACGGGAAGCTCCATGAGGAGATAGAGCGTTTTACATCCGCCAGGAATCGGATTATTACGGAAATCAGGGGGCTTCATGATCGAAAGTACACACAGTTATTGTTCAAAGTATATGTACAATTCAAGAGTATTCGGCAGGCGGCAGATGAGATGAAAATGTCTTACAGATATACAATTCAACTACATAATAAGGCTCTGAAATCCTTTGGGGAGACCTATAAGGATCTGCGTTATCTGGCTTGATCCTTATTGGGTATGCGGGAATGCATCTGCCGGTTACAGTGAAGCTATGGCCTTGTATGCGGACAAGGGCATAATTGAAAAGTGTTTCGAGTATTTGATATGCTTAAAGATTGCAATGGCATCAGATATGTGATACCATATAAATTACAAAACCAATCATAATCTGACATCAGGAAAGATGAGGAGGAAGGGATTGTGAAGAGAAGAGCATTGATTGCACTGTTCACATTGACAATGACGGCGGCAATGATCGCAGGCTGCGGAAACAGCCCTAACCATAACCTGACGGAGGAGAATGGCCAGGAGTCCCCGGCGGAAGCATCCGAGGAGACGGATTCCCATATAGAAGAAGCTGGGGAAGAGACAACATCAGATTTAGAGAGAGAAAGTGGGGATGAAACGGCATCCGGGGAATCAGAGGCTTCAAATCAGGCTGAACCGGAAGCTGATCCTGACGGAGCTGTTCCCAAAGAGGGAACTGCGGCTTCCACGGAGGCTGGGAGCCAAACGGCAGACTATACCGTAACTGTCATGAACGCAATCATGTATGCCAAGAACGCCGTAAATCTGCGGCAGGGTCCCGGAACCGCCTACTCCAAAGTGGGGTCCCTGCGCAAGGGAGATCAGGTGATTGTCACTGGCCGGGCAGACAGCGGTTGGTATCAGCTTGACAGCGGGGCTTTTGTATCCGACAAATATTTAGACAGTAAGGCTCCGGAAGCCACTCCGGCAGATACCACTGCGCCAGGTATGTCTGCCGATCCTGCGACAGTTCTGCCAGTGACAATTCCCGCTTCAATTGTATCAACAGGAGCAGACTTCCTGAATTATCTGAACCAACAGAGAAGCGCTGCCGGACTGGCAACCTTACGCTGGGACGATGGCATGGCAGCGGTGGCCCAGAGAAGAGCTCAGGAAATTACTAAAGTTTTTGATCACAGCGGCAACGCGGAGCAATACGGTGAGATTATTCAACAGGCCATAAGCGGCGATGTAACAGAGTGGTATACCAACTGGTTTAACTCGGATGCCCACAGATCGTCTATGATGGCAAAATACTACACCAGAGCCGGTGTCGGTGTGTACAATGTAGGAAATAATTACTATGTGGTATGCAACTTTGAGAGCGATCCAATATCGGAAGAAGAGTTGCTTGAGCAGCATAAGCCGGAAAATCTGATTCCTGCAGGCGGTAATGAAAATGGGACGGTGAACGGCTTTTCTACCACCGGGGAGACACTGGAATCGGATGATCCGGATTATGGGTTCATATATGATTTAATTGAGCAGGAAAGAAAGCAATATAATAAATAAATGTATTGAAAATTGTATCCACAGGTAACTTAAATAGAGTTATCTGTGGATATTTTATAAGTTTTATAGGCATACGTTCGGTGTTGACACTCGAACGTATGTTTGCTATAATAGTTGTATCGCTACTTTAGAACGTGCGCAGACACAAGGAGATGAAGAACATGGATTACAGAAAACTCATCATTGAATTGCTTGACATGGCAGACGAGAGAAAATTAAAACTAATATACTGCTATGTCAGGGCGCTTCTGGGGCTGGGATAAAACCAGCCCTGTTCTGTATAGTCAGGCCTTTATACATACGAAGACTTACATAATCTTACACACTATACGAAGAAAAATGCCAAAAAACATGATTGACCATAGTGTTTAAATGATATATGATATAATTGTACAAAAGATTTAAAACATATAAAAATCTTTAATAAACATATATGTACACAGGAGGGACGTCTATATCCATACGACGTCCTTTTTGCGTGTGCACATTGTTTATGCAGGATTAGAAAGGGGGTATACAGAGCAGGGCCTGCATAAAAGAGTCAGAAAAGGGAGGTGAAAGGAAATGTAAAGAGGAGAGTTCCGCACAAAAAGCGGATATAGAACATTGAATATGTGAGGAGAATATAATGATGAATAGAAAAACAAAGAGAGCAGTATCATGGCTGCTTGCGGCAGTAACGATTCTGTCGCCCCTGGCCCAGTCCGTGACGGCGGCGTATTCCGACGAAGATGTTGCCGAAAGCGCTTATATCTCAGACGAATCTGTGTCTGGAAACGGGTCCGTGTCAGGCAATGGCGGGTCCGTCTCCGGCGGTGATATCCAAGGAGGAATCACGGTCAGCGGGTCGGATGTGCAGTATACGCTTGATGAATTTTTTACAGGCGAGACCTATGTGGAGATCGGAGGCAGGGAAACCTCTCAGGTAACAAAGATAAAAAGAGGGGATGAGGTGGCAATGGATCTGGTATGGGATATTGACGCAGATGCCCTGGGTATGAATGGCATCGCGGAATTTACCTATATTCTCCCTGCCGGGGTCTCCTGGGCCCAGGCTGAGGGAAATATCGGGGGAGGCTCATACAGATTGTCTGAGGGGTCCTTATCCCTGTTCTACGACATGGCGAAAGAAAAGGGTCACGTGAATGCCCGCCTGTATGTGGCAGGCAGCGCGGATCTATATGCCCGTCGGGACAGTGAGGGAGAAATCCGTTTCCCCGACGGCAGCATATATGCATTTTATGACGAGGAGGAAAGATTGGAGGCCATTGCTGCTGAGTGGGCGGAAAGGGGATTGCTTCCCTATGAGAATTGGCAGTATGGCGAGGCGGCGTGCAACAATAATATTCCCTTTGAGAGAAGAACCATGAACTATTATTCGGCAGAAGAGGCCGCTGCTCTGGATGGGGAACTTGGCAGAGCGGAAGAGGGCACATATTTCCTGTATACGGATAGTTTGCAGGAGGTAATCCGCATGGCGGAAGACGGTATGGATTTAAACAGGTTCTTTTACGGTAATGTATTGTTTGGCCTGTCATTAAGTGATTTGTACAGAATGGAGGAGGAGAGAATTACTCTGGGCGATGCCGTTGACATGATTGTTTCTTCCATGCCTATGGAGGTGAATGGAGATGGGAATGAAGGCACAATATATGTGGCAAACATGTCCAAATACACAGGTGCCCTTGGCCTGGTGCCGGAACTTGGGGGAATTAAAAACCATGGCCCCATGTGGAAAATAGCAACCTCTCAGGGGCAGTTCGCAAGATGCCTTTTATATGGGGGATCCCTTCGCACAGGTGATATGTTTCACCAGGTCTCTTACAGCATGGTTACGGACTTAAGCGGCAGTCCTATCTCCCAGACTAAATATCATGCTCTGATGGCGGTTGCGGAACAGAACGACTGTGTGGGAGGAATGGAATCCGATATCCAGATTTCCCAGATTATCACCTGGTACATCCTGGCCAACAATATAAACCCGGACGTAAATGGGGAGGCGGTTTTTAACTTGGTGAGGACGCTTTATCTGCGGTGTTTTGGGGTGTCGGAGGCACAGGCGGCGGCAAATCCTGCCTTGTATGGAGACAATGGCATCCTCCATGCCTGGGTACTGGGATGGGTGCAGCGTTACCGTGCCTATGAAGGCCTTAGCTTTGATGAAATCTATATTCCCGTTCGGAGGGTTGTGGATATGACCTTCTGGGCACCTGATGCAGGCGGTACCAAACAGCCGCTGATGACTTGGGTATCCGTCCCCTCGAATTTTGATAATAAAAAAGGTTTTCTTTCCGTCTATAAGACAGACAGCAAAAATAATCCTTTACCAGGATGCACTTTTGGAATCAGGGATACATTGGGCAATGTTGTAGACAGGTTTGTAAGTACTAACAGCCCCTATGTGAAAGAATTAGAGACAGGAACCTATTTTGTATATGAAATAGAGGCGGCTGAAGGGTATGAACTGGACAAAACAGTTTATCGGGTAGTCATTACCGAGGACCACAACAGGGAATATCCTTACCATCTCTCCGTGAAGAACCAGAAAAAGAAGCCGGAAGTTATTTTGAACAAGTATGAGTACGGCACGAAGATTTGTATACAAGGCATGGCCCTGCTCCAGGTACTTCGCAAATCAGACATGGCAGTAATGGTGGAGAGATTTGTGGGTGTGCATGGTCCTGAGACGATTTCCCTTGATCCCGGTGAGTACATACTTCATGAAAAGCTGCCTCCCCCTGGATATCTGAGGACGGAGGACATTGAATTTACGGTTCCTGACAGGGTTCCTTCCACTACTGTGGTAGATATGTATGACAAGCATACCACAGTTATTATAGAAAAAAGGGATACCGAGACCGACAAGTTTGTCAAAGGCGCAGAATTGGCTCTGTACCGGGCCAATGAGAATTTTGATATTATAGACACCATGCCTTATGCCAAATGGATTTCGGAGGGCGAGGGCAAACGATTTGAGCGTATTCCGGCAGGCAACTATGTGCTTAGGGAACTTACAGTTCCCAATGGTTACATGAGAGCGGGGGACATGCCTGTAGCCGTAAAGGAAACGGAGACAGTGCAGTCCTTTTGTATGTATGATAATAAAAGGAATCTGAGTATCCTCAAGGTGGACGGGCAAACCGGCGAGCCTCTTTCTAATGTAGGATTGGAACTGTGGACTTTGGACGCGAATAAACAGAAAGTCTCTCTGGTGGATGCCTGGACTACTTCCCCCCAGAACAATCCCCACAAGATCGACGGCGTGAACGTCGGTACTGTCTATGGGCTGTTTGAGGTAAGTACGCCCTCCAATTATGACAGTTTCGGGATGCGGGAGGTAGTGTTTGGCCATCAGCATGACGCAGGTTGTTACAACTGTTCCGGCACGGATTTTGATACGCGGAAGTGGGAGACTTTTTACTATGGCAATGTGGATAATGCCGGCAATCAAATAAATTGTGTTCGCTGCAACAGCTACGAATGTGCCGGCCACAGGGATATACACTATGAGTATACCTGCAGGAAATGCGGCCGGGTATATAATAATAAAGTAGACATATGTTCCAATACCTTTTCTTCTCCCCAGTGCGGGTTAGAAGAAGGCGATATTCAAAGTCAGGTCATCACCGTGCCCAACAGAAGAAAAAGCAACGAAATATTTGTTGAGATCGACAAGATCGGGCCTGATCTCAGAAGTGCTTATGTCTCATGTAAAATATCCGGGGCGCACATGGAATTGCGGGACGCTGCCGGGAATGTGGCGGCGGCATGGATCACAGACGGTACCACAAAAAGCATCATAGGAATAAGTCCGGGAACATACACCCTGGAAGAAGTCAAAGCGCCTGACGGATATATAAAGGCGAAGAACATGATAATAGAAGTAAAGGATACCCTTACTCTCCAGCATTTTACCATGTATGACGGCGTGACGAATCTTGCCATCCGCAAACAGGATGCGGATGGCCGGAACATTGAAAACGCAATCCTGCAGATCTATCATGCGAATGCGGACGGCAGCAGGGGGGCAAAGTATGGTGATCCCTTTACTTCCGGAATAAATGACATGGAATTTCGCGGAATTCCTGTGGGCAGGTACATCCTGGTGGAGAAGACAGCCCCGGAAGGATATGCACTTGCGGAGCCTGTGTTATTTGAGGTAAGGAATACAACCGAGGTGCAGTATGTGACCATGGTAGACCGGCCAATCAGGGTGGAGATCAGTAAAAAAGATATTACCAGCGGAGCGGAGATCATAGGAGCGCAGCTTAAAATCTGGACCACCGATGCCATGGGCGCAAAAGACATGATTTATCGGAGTTGGACCACAGACGGCGGGTCCCACATGATCGAGAAAATGCCTGCAGGCAACTATATTCTGGAGGAAAGCATTGCAGCCGCCGGCTATGTGAAAGCGGCGGACATTCCCTTCACCGTTACGACCTCAGGAGACATTCAGAAAGTCACCATGTACGATAATTACACCAGGGTGGAGATAGACAAACTCAATAATTTAAACGCAGGGGTTCCCGGGGCCAGACTGTCGCTGGTTTCCGTCAACGAAAACGGTATTATCCAAGGCGTCTACGCCACATGGATTACTGACGGTACTCCCCACAGCTTAAGTCATGTACCAGCCGGAAGATATATGCTCATGGAAGAGGAAGCTCCGAAAGGATATCTGGCGGCGGATCCTGTGTCCATTGTAATCAGGGAAACCGGAGAAGTCCAGAGGTTCATGATGCGGGATGACTTTTACCATATTCCTCTGACGCTGGAAAAGGTGCATGGAATGACAGGAGAACCTCTTAAGGGTGATGCGGCGTTTGATTTGTACGAATGGAATGAGGCAGCAGGCGGCTATGAACGAAGCCGGAATTTCCGCATGGTAAGATCGGCGGATGGCACATATACCGTCTCTTCCTCTTATCCATGGGCAAAAGAAGGGCAACTTTACTGGACCCCCGCCAATCAGGGTAAGTTCTGTTATAAAGAAGTGAAAGCTCCGGATGGCTTTGTGACTGACCCGGATCCGGTGTATGTGAATGTGCTGGACTCCCGCATATTAGAGGAAGACGGTGTCCATCATGCTCATAATAACCGGCCTGCGGACTATTTTATTTATGATGGGACAAAGTTTGCGAACCGGCCCTGGCAGATACACTTCTCACTGAAGAAAGTGGACGCCATTTCCGGGAGTATGCTCACAGATGATGCGGACTTTGCTCTGTACGAGTGGAGCCAGGCTGTGGGCGACTATATTGTCAGCCCTCATTATGCCATCGTACGCCGGACAGACGGAAATTACACGGTGGAAAGCAGCTATCAGTGGGCATCCGAGGGATATCTGTACTATACGGAGGATAATCTGGGCAAGTTCTATTATCAGGAGACTGCTGCTCCGGAAGGTTATGAAACGGATGGTGAGAAAGTTTACATTGACTTTTCCGAGCTGGGCTTTTCCCAAAAACCCGGCGATGCCGTCAGGGAATACAAGGCCCATAACGCGGATCCTGACAGCTACCATGCGGGAAGCAGCGAGGTATTTGCCAATCAGCCGTCCCATGTAAGAATACAGATTCCCAAAGTGGACCGATATACGGGAAGCCTGATTGCAGGCAACGCGCAATTTGAAATAAAGGCTGTGGAGGGGGATCTCTCGTGGCCCGTAGTCTTTAAAAAGCAGGAGGACGGAAGCTATCTTTCCAGTGAAATTTATTTTGAGAAAACAGAAAGCAATGATAACCGGGGCATATTCTGCGTGTACGAGAAAAAGGCGCCGGAAAACTATTATGGCGATTATGCGGAGGACGGCAAAAATACATATTTGTTTGAGATCAAGATGGATTTGTCCAATGACGGTGACACGCTCATAATTACCAATGACGATATGGGAGAACAATTCTGGAATGAACGTCAATATGGTGAAGTCACGGTTCGGAAATATGATGACGAGGCGGAAGCGGAAAGACCGGACGGCAGCCCGGTGACCCAGGGCGATCCTGAGACTCTGGACGGTGCGGTATACGGCCTGTATGCGGACGAGGACGTGAAGGCGGCCTGGGGCAGCGGTATTCTCTACAAAAAAGGATCCCTGGTCCGAACGGCGGTCATCGGACGGTCCACCATCACCGACAGACAGGGATATCTGCTGGACGAAGATGGTGACAGATGCATTGAGAGCGGCAAGACTCCCGCATATATAAAGACTCCAGGCAGGACTAATTTTCAACAGGTGGAACTGGGACGTTACTATATCGCGGAGATCAGCCCTGCTCAGGGTTATCTGCCGGATACAACAGAATACAGGGGTGACGAACTTCAGAGATATGAAGTGACATTTGTCTACTCCAATGAGTCGGAGCATGTGGTTCTGCGCAGGGAAAGCGCGTCTCTTGCGGACAACCTTTTGTCCATGGACGACGGATCCGATTCCAAAGATGTTTACTCCGGCGACTTCGTCATGAAACAGGCGGCGCAGTTCGTCAAGATGGAAGACCTGCATACCGGCACGGAAAAAGAACCGATCCAGGCCGGATTCACAATCTATCGGCTGGGCGATTTGTCCGGCGTCAAGTCCGGGACAATAGCGCCCAAGGGGGATGTGTGGACCAAGGCCGACATCCCGACGCTGAAAGCATATGATTTTACGGCGGACCAGGCCGCAGCTCTTTACAAAAGAACCACAGAAGCATGGACGGACGGCGACAGGGCATGGCTGGAGCCCACCGGGGTGAATAACCGGTATCGGGTGAAAGAAATGTGGTCTGATAAGGAAAACGGTTATTTTGTTACACCGCAGCTGCCCTATGGACAATATGTTCTGGTGGAAACCGGCACGCCGGAGGGTAAGGAACAGGCAGACCCTCTGATTATTACAGTGAGCAAAGACTCATCCATTCCCCAGCCGATACGCTATATCGGAAATGAAACGCTGGAATGCTATCTGCGGCTGGTGAAGACGGACGGAAGGTACGGTGAAACGGTCCTCAAGGAGGGTGCAGCCTACAGGATCCGACTGACATCCGATCAGGAGAAATTTGACAGCAGCTTCTGGAAAGTATATGAGGACGGGTTCCTCTATTACTGGGATCCCATGCGCAGAGCCGAAATGGGCAGCAGGGAGCATCCGTATAGAGTACAGAATCTATATGAGGAAGGTAAAGTTACTGATTGTTACATCGAACTGCCCTACATGCTGCCCTATGGAGATTACGAACTGGTAGAAGTAGAAGCACCCGAAGGGTATGTGATCAATGGGAGCGAACAGGAGATCAAAGACATCTCCTCCCCTGAAAAAAACGGTTATAAACTAATTGATAAGCCGGCCAAAGCGGTGGTTTTTTCAATTACCGATTCCATTCTGCAGGAAGAAGGGACTGTGGTTGACAAATATGGACGTGTGATTGTGACGGTAAAGCAGGAGAACATACAGCAGAAAGGTATCCTGCAGATCAGAAAGGTGGGAGAGAAGCTATATGACGCACAGACCACCGGAAGTGTTTCCAGCGGCGATGTCCACACGGATTTTACGTATGTGCCGGCTCCTGTGGAAGGCGCCCGGTTTGAAGTCTATGCGGCGGAAGATATTTACAGCCAGGAGATCCACAGCGCCATGCCTAAAAGCTGTGATACGGAAAAATACTGTATATGGAAAGAGGGGGATATGGTGGGGAGCCTTACCACCGACAGGTCAGGTTTCGCGTTTCTGGGCGATCTGTATCTGGGAAAATACGCGGTTAAGGAAATCGTGGCGGGAGACGGTTTTGTCCTGAACCCCGTTGCGGAAATATTTGAGATCACGGCGGCGGAAAGCACAAAGAATTTCATTGTACACGATATGTCATTTGAGAACAGGAGGCAAAAGATAAAAATAAGCGTGGCCAAGAAAGACGCGGAGACAGGGGAAGCCCTGGCCGGCGCGGTATTTGCGCTGATAGCAAGGGAGGACTTCTTTTCCTGTGTCCCCGATTCTTCCCAAAAACTGGTAACGGCAGGAACCATTGTTGATTGTGCAGTATCCGATCAGGACGGTATCGCTGTCTTTGACGCCGATTTGCCTTTGGGCGGGTACATGTTGAAAGAATTAACCCCGCCGGCCGGGTATTATGTTTCCAGTCAGGAGTTTCTGCTGGATGCCGCTTACCGGGGGCAGGATGTGGAGACAGTAGAATTAACCTGCGAAGTGGAAAACCAACCCTTTGTAGTGGCGTTCACGAAATATGATCTGACAAACAGGGAGGAACTGCCCGGCGCCCGGCTGGAAGTAATCGGAGAAGACGGAAAGCTGGTTGACAGCTGGATCTCCGGCGATAAGCCCCATACCATACGCGAACTGGCGGTGGGAAAAAACTATATTCTCCGGGAGACGAAACCCGCCGATGGGTATGCAACCGCAGAGGAGATTGAGTTCACCGTTCTTGATATGAGCGGATCGGAGACAGAGATTCAAATCCAGGAAATAAAAATGTATGACGATGTGACCAAGGTGCAGATCAGTAAAAAAGATTTTACCACCAAAGAGAATTTGCCCGGGGCAAAAATACAGTTGTGGAGGGCAGAGGAAGAAGGGGATAAGTCCCATCTGGTAGAAGAGTGGATATCCGGTGACAAGCCCCATTACATTGAGAAGCTTCCCATCGGCAAGTATGTCCTGGTGGAGGAGAGCGCTCCGGAAGGCTATCTGGTGGCCGAAGAAATAACGTTTACCGTTCAGGATACCGGTGAGGTACAGCAGGTGGAGATGCTGGACGACTACACCCGACTGGAGATCAGCAAGAAGGACATAACCACCAAAGAGGAACTGCCCGGAGCAAAATTGCAGCTGTGGAGGGCAGAGGAAAAGGGCCATAAGTCCGAACTTGTGGAAGAGTGGATATCCGGCAGGGAACCTCATTATATGGAGAAACTGCCTGCAGGTGCTTATATCCTGGTGGAGGAAAGTGCCCCGGAGGGTTATCTGGTGGCGGAGGAAGTGGCATTTATTTTAGAGTCTTCCGGCGAAATCCAGAAGGTTGAAATGTTTGACAGGCGCATTCCGACGCCGCCTGAAAGGCCGACCCCCACACCCGTTCCCGATCCGGAAATGCCTGTTCCAACCCCGGGCGTGACGGTTCCTGTCACTGGGGACGAAAGCAGCCTGCTGGTATGGCGCGCTGTGGCGACGCTTGCAGCGGCGGCATCCGGTGTCTGTATCTGCCATACGCTTGTGGGAAAGAAAAAAGAGAATAGGATCAAAAGGATCAAAAGAAAGAAGCAAGACCACCAGGGGACATGATCCCCGCTTGGGGAAGAATGTATTTGTCTACCCCGATGTTCAGGGACCCGGCAGAAGACTGTCGGGTCCCTTTTATAAAAGCCTTAGTACATAATAAAGGAGGATTACAATGAAAAAAGACAAGATTTTGGGTATGATCTTCGCCGTGGTGGCGGCAATTGCCATAGGAAATATTATTTCCATAGAAAAAAGCTGCAGGGCCGCCACAGGGGAATACAATCGGCTGTATGATACCATGCCGTTTTCCGATAAGCGTTTTGACGTGAATACCATGAGGCGTTCCCTGGGAGAACATGCCGGAAAAAGCCGGACGCCGGCGGCCGGGGCGAGAACTGATCCAGAGGAGATTGCCTCCCGGCTGAGGCAGATCTCAGACATATATGCTGATGTGGTTGGCTGGATAGATTTTGACACTTTGCCCATCAGCTACCCCCTGATGCAGGGGGAGACCAACCAGGACTATCTGCGGACCACTTACAGCGGTACAAAAGCCACGGCGGGCTCCGTATTTGTGGAATCCATGAACAGTGCGGACCTGGAGGATCAGCACACAATTATTTACGGACACAATATGAAGGATGGCTCCATGTTCGGCCGGCTTAAGAAATATGTGTCCCCGGACTTTATGGAAAAAAATCGGTATTTTACCATCTATACCCCCGGCGGGGACGCGTACCTGTATGAGGCAGTCTCCTGTATGGTGGTACCCTTGGACAGCTATGTTTACAACCTGTCCTTTGAAGATGAGGAGGCATATGGAAATTTCCTTCACATGATTGGTTATGACGGGGACGACATACCTCAAAGCGTCACGCTGTCAACCTGTGCGGGAATTGATAAGGCATACCGTCTTGTGGTAAATGCGGTGAGGAAACAGGAGGGCTTTTCTGAAGAGGGGTTGTTGACATATTTTAGTAAATAATGTAGTATTTAATTGGCAGATAGAGAGGGAGGGACAATGTTTTATGAACTCTGGAATTAAGGTAAATGACAATAATAACAGATATTATAAAAAAGGGATAAGGGATCTTTTATCGAACCGTTCCTCCTGGATTTTGGTATTCGTTTTTGGATTGATTCTTTACTCACAGCTAATGACGCAGCAACTGGTAAATGCCTATGACGGTTTATGGGAATATACATACCATGCTGCCGGGAAATGGGAACTGTCGCTGGGAAGATGGTTTTGGCTGTATCTGGACAAAATCCGTTTTGGGGTCAACAACGATCCGTGGACTTCCATAATGACCATTCTGCTTTTTTCGGCAGGTTTGTATCTCATATCGGATCTTTTCCGCATAGAGGACAAGAAAGTGACTTTTCTGTTTTCGTCTCTTTTTATCAGCAGCACGGCGGTATGTGTCTCTTTGTCTTACCGTTTTATGTCCCCCGTTTTTGGGTTTGCTTTTTTACTGAGTGTTCTGGCGGCATGGTTCACGCTCAAGTCCAAAAAGGTGATTCTGCCGGTGCTGGCGGGCAGCTTCATGGTGGCGCTGTCCATGGGCGCGTATCAGGCCTGTCTGGGCTGTACATGCCTGGTTATAGCGGGATATCTGCTTTGGAAGTTAAATTGCCCGGATGTCTCCTGGAGACAACTGGGACTGTATACCGGCAAAAGCGCTGCCATGCTGTCGCTGGGGGGGATTCTTTATGTTCTGCTGCTCAAAGTCCATTTAGCCATATTTAATACCCCACTGTCAAATTATAACGGGGCGGATTCCTACTCCCTCTGGAATACTTTGAAAAAACTTCCTGTGACCATCAAAAACGCCTATTCCATATTCGGCATGTATTTTTTTAAAGACCTGTATAAGACCAATCTGTTTCAGCGCCACGGGATCTACCTGCTTCTCTTTGTTCTGGCCGGCCTGTTTTTAGTCATCGGATTCCTGCAGATCTGGAAGAGAAGCCGGATCAGGGCCGTCTTATATCTGGCTCTGGCCATGGCGCTCCCCATTGCGGCAAATGCCGTGTCACTGGTGGCCACGGATGTGGGAATGAGCATCCAGATGACAGCTCCGTTGGCGCTTTTTCTGCCCATTCTGATCTGTGTTGCAGGCAAAGTGGAATGTGGCTTTAGGGCATATTTCCCGGCGCGGCTGGCGGGGGGACTGGCGGTGTTGGCTGCGCTGTGGGGGAACATCTATCAGGTTCAGGTGGATCAGAATGCCATGTATGAGGGCAAAACGGCTTCGGGGGCCATGGCGGAAGGCATCCTGCATGAGTTGGCAGAAGAAGATTGTCTGAATCCGGACCTGCGGTACTGCCTTGTGGGCATCCCGGCAGGAAACAGGCTGTTCTATGTGAGCGAGGCGTATGGCCTGTCCAACAACTACGCCATGGTGGGGGTGGGTTGGACGGATCCCGAATCCTCCATGAAATCCTGGAGGGGTATATTCCATTACTTCTGCGGGGTCAACTTGAATATCTGGCCCACCAGTGCCTGCCAGGAGGAAATAGCCCAGGCAGATCTTGCCGGCATGCCCGTCTACCCGGATCCGGGCTATGTGAAGCAGGTGGGGGATGTGGTAGTTATTAAGGTAAATTAAGCATCCGTAAAAAGGAGAAGAGACATGTTAAGGGCAGCGGCGGTATTTTCCGATCATATGGTATTGCAGAGAAATAAAATAATCCGCATATTCGGCCAGGGGGTCACGGGGCGGGAAATCCGGGTGACATTGGGAGAGGATCGGGCCCGGACTCTGTGCCGGCAGGGGAAATGGACGGTCTGCCTGCCGGAGCGGGAGGCTCAGGAGGGCCTTGTTCTGGAAATCAGCGACGGGGAGGAGAAAATCCGGTTTACGGATGTGGCCGTGGGCGAAGTGTGGCTGGCAGGCGGGCAGTCCAATATGGAACTGGAGTTAAAGGACGCGGAGGGAGGGCCTGCCCTTTTGCGGGAGGGGGATTTCCCGGGGGTACGTTTTTACTATACGCCCAAACAGGCCCGTCCGGGAGAGGATTTGGAAGAGGCGGAACGGAGCTCCTGCTGGGAATGTTTTGGGGAACGGGACGCGGCCAAATGGTCTGCAGTGGGTTTCTTTTTCGCGGTGCAGCTGGCCCGCAGGCTGCAGGTCACGGTGGGGGTCATCGGCTGCAACTGGGGCGGTACTTCCGCAAGCTGCTGGATGAGCCGGGAAGCGCTGCTGGCCCGGGAGGATACCCGCAGTTATGTGGAGGAATATGAGAGTTCCGAAGCGGTGCAAAAACCCGAGGCACAGCAGATCCGGGAGTATCAGGATTATCTGGCTTATCAGGAGGCATGGGACAAAAAGGCGGCCGCCGTCTATGAGAAAGACCCCATGATGGCCTTTGACCGGGTGCAGGAACTGATTGGTCCCTGTCGCTATCCCGGCCCCATGAACTGCGCCAATTTTACCAGACCGTCGGGGCTGTACGCCACCATGCTGAAAAGAGTGGCGCCCTATACCCTGAGAGGTTTTCTCTATTATCAGGGAGAGAGTGACGACCACAGGCCCCAGGATTATTACAGCCTGCTTACCGGGCTCATCGGGCAGTGGCGGCAGGATTTCGGGGATGAAAAGCTGCCTTTCCTTCTGGTACAGCTGCCCATGCACAGATACCGGCATGACCCGGACACCAAAAGCTGGTGCATCATCCGGGAGAGTCAGATGCGTGCGTTTCACATGCTGCGCAACACCGGCATAGCGGTGGCCATCGACTGCGGCCAGTTCCATGAGATTCATCCAAAGAACAAAAAGCCTGTAGGTGAGAGACTGGCCCTGCAGGCGCTGTGGGGCGTGTATCATCTGATCCCGGAGCAGGAGGCTTTTGGCCCCATATACCGGGATTTCCTATACCGGGATGGAGGAATGGAGCTGGCGTTTGACTATGCCCAGGAGGGCTTTATCTGCCGGGGAGAAAAGATTTCCGGCTTTGAACTGGCGGGGAGCGACGGTGTGTTTGCGGAAGCCCTGGCCTCTTTTGAGGGGGACAGAGTGTTTCTCCGGGCCCGGGAGGTGAAAGAGCCGGTTATGGCCCGGTATCTGTGGACGAACTATGGGGAAGTGACGGTCTATGGAGCCAACGGTCTGCCCATGGCGCCTTTCCGCACCCATATATTTTAAGCAGAAATAACAGAGAGGGCTGTCGCAAAATGGGACAGTCCTCTCTTTCCTTCATGGTTTACCGGATGGCATGTTTGTTTCGGTACATCTCTTCTTCTGCCCTTTTGATCACATCCTCCAGCGTTTCTCCGGCTTTTCTGGATGCGCCTCCCACTGCCAGACGGCAGATAAATTCCTCCGTGATCTCCGACAGAAGATTGCCCTTGTCGCCGCGCATACAGTTCACCAGATCTGCCACCCTTTCCCCGGCATTTCGCAGGAATATCACAAATTCATCGCCTCCCACCCTGCAGCACTCAAAGCCCGGCTCCTCATAACGGTGGATCAGGGCTGAGGCCCGCAGAATGGCCAGATCCCCCTCGTCATGCCCAAAGGTATCGTTCATTCTCTTCAGATTGTCAATATCCAGATAAATGACTCCCAGATTCTCCTGTTCCTGTAACGCAGTCAAAAGTTCGTTATAATAACGCTTGTTAAACAGCTGTGTCATGCTGTCGTGGTTGCTGTTCCAGGTGGCGCTTATCAATCTGGCGGAATAGGCCAGAATGTCGTTCTCCATTTTTTTCATGGACTCGCAGAGGCGTTCCAGTTCGTCTCCCGTGCGGACCTGCAGCTTTTGCAGAGGGGAAATCTCCCCGTCTTTCTCCCTTTTTTCTCCATAGCTTTCCGCTGCCGCCGTCATGGCGTTGACAGGGGCCAGAATGTTTTTGTCCATGAACAGAAGCAGGAGCCCGCCTGCAAAAACGGTGATGCCCGTGATAATCAGCACCAGGTACAGAAGATACCTCCGCTGCTCCGCCCGCATGGTATCTGTGGCAACGCCGGCCACCACATAGGCCACCGGGATGTTGTAGGAGGATTTGATGGGAATATAGATATCCGTGTGGTCCCTGTAAACCAGAGAAACATCGGAAGAGTAGTCCAGCAGGGAGTCTCTGGCCGTCAGCTGCCAGGGGTCATAGGGACGGGAATCCCCCAAAAAGGCCCCTTTCTCTGTCAGATCGGTGTCAAAGATATAATAGCATCCATCCTCCTGAAAACTCATGACGCTGAGTTTGACGATATCGGGATTGGTATTGCGGTAGTCTATGAGTTTATTCCACACCACATAGTAATCCGAATCCCTCTTTCTGGTGTTCAGGTAATCTTCCACCTTGTCGCCGTCGATCACCAGGCAGCAGGTGTTGATAACCGTGCTGGCAAGCTGCGCGGTATAGTCCCTGTTGATGGACACATATTTGCGATAATTATACGTCACACAGCCAAAGTCTATCAACAGGCAGATCAGCAATACTGCCCCAATGACTTTAGTTTTCAATGGTCTTTTCATTTCCGCGTTCCCCCGCATGTCGGTCCGAAGTTTCGATTAATAGGCCCTGGTGCTGATATGTTCCGAAGCATTCAGATAGTCGAATAACTGTTCTTCGATGTACTGGCGCTTATCTTCCACCACGGATCCCCGCTCCAGATCCAGGATGATTTTCTCCACGCCCCTGGCTAAAAGGGGATTACACTCCACGGATACATGCAGTTTTCCGTCCATCATTTTCTCGAAAGCCTCCCGCAGGGCGTCAAAGGAAATGGTTATGATCTGCCCCTCCGGTCCATAGGTGATTCCCTTGCGGTCCATGGCTTTCATGGCCCCGAACATCATGTTATCGTTTTCCGAGATAATCACATCAATAGAGGAAGGGTCCAACTCCTCCAGCAGTTTTTCCATCACGCTCTGTCCTTCCCCCTGGGTGAAGTTGGCGCACTCGCTGGCGATGATGTTCCAGTTTTCGTGAAGGGCGAGGGTCTCCAGAATCCCCTGGGTCCTGCCGATGGCCGCGGTGGCTCCCTCCGTGCCCTCCAGCAGCACAATATTGATCTCCTCATCCATGCGGTTCTGCTCTTCCAGATATTTTTCAAGCCATTCCATGGCTTTCCGGCCCTCTCCGTAAAAGTCGGAGCCGATCCAGGCAGCGTACTCGCTGTCCGCCACGGCAATCTGCCGGTCCGCCACAATCACAGGGACGCCCGCCTGCTTTGCTTCCTGAATGGTCTCTTCCCAGCCGGTTTCCACGATGGGCTGGAGGATGATATAGTCCACTCTCTGCCAGATCAGATCCCGCATCGCCTGTACCTGTCTCTCCGGGCTTGAGTTTCCGTCCACATAGATGAGCTCATACCCCCGCTCTTCCACAAAATATTGCAGATAATCGTTGGTGTTGGCGTCTCTCCAGTCCGACTCCTTTCCCGTCTGGATCAGGCCCACCCGCAGCAGGCCTTCTTCTTTTCCGGGCGCCTGGCCCCGAAGGATCTCCATGGTTTCCTCTCCCGTGTCCCCGGAGCAGCCGCAAAGCCCAAGCCCCAACAGGAACAGACAAACTGCGGTAAAAACCTTCTTTTTCATGCGCGTCACCTTTTTCCTCCGTCCACATGTATTCCATTCCAGGAAGAACAAATCATATCCATCGGGAAATATGTAAGCTATGTAAGCACCGTCAATCTCCATATTAAGGCATCACGCCCTGTATTGTCAAACAAAAGATGCCCCTGGCGCTTGACAGAAAATTTCAGTGAAAATATAATGGTTGGTAAGTAAATTTGCGGAAAAAGGAGGGAAACCTGTGGATTCTTTTAATATGCTTGTTTCCGGGATCATCAATAAGGAGGGAAGACGGTTCGCCAGGGTTTCGATTATGCGCGGGCAGGATACCGCCGAGGCCACCGTGCCCGACGGGGTTGTGGAGCATGTCCGGGGCTTTTCGGAGGCGGAGGTGGCGGAACTGGAACGCTTTCTTCGGGAGAACTGCGGGGAAATCATGGAACAGGCCCGGCAGGTCAATCCCATAAAGAATTGGCTTGGCCTGTAGGAAAGGCCTGTACAGACAGGAGGATCATATGGATATCGTTTACACAGACAGAAGAGACTATACCCCGGCCCAGCTGCAGAGCCTGTTCCGGTCGGTGGACTGGATCTCCGCCGATTACCCGGAACGGCTCAAGAAGGCGCTGGACCACTGCGAAACCGTGTATACCGCCTGGTGCGGAGAGAAGCTGGTGGGCCTGATCAATGCCATAGACGACAGCGAACTGACCGCCTATGTCCATTATCTGTGCGTGGATCCCCGGTTTCAGGCCCAGGGCATCGGCCGGGAACTGCTGAGACGGATCAGGGAAAAGTACAGGGATTATCTGTATATTATTCTGATAGCGGAGAACGAACCTTTGATAAAATATTACCGGCAAAACGGATTTGAACTGATTGAGGGAAGGTATGTCATTGAGCAGGTAAACCCGTAAAGCGCCCCGCCGGGCGCATTCTTCTGTTGACATGATGCGGGACGGTTTGGTACAATTAAAACAAGTGTGTAAGCGGTTTTTGCTTACAAATACGAAGTGCGGACGCAAGGGGGAAACCTTATGTACCATTGTCATTTGCAGATTTATCTGATAAGCCGTCAGCCCGACGGGTTTGCGGCGATTCGGGACATGGCCCCGATGGAGTTTTTCACCCATACATTTTTTGAAAGTTCGGAACCACAGCAGGCATTGGCAGCCCGGGCGGACCTGATCCTGGCGGATCTGCAGGGTATGGACGCTGCCTGTGAGACGAAGAAACTGGCGGCCTGGAAAAAGCCGGAGGCGGATCTGGTGGTGCTGGCGGGCAAGGAGCAGGTACAGGTATTGGAGGACTGCCTTTCGCAGATCAGCGATCTCTGGACCCTGCCTCTTTCACGAGGGGAACTGAGTTTCCGCTTTCTTCGCTGGCAGCAGAACTGTAAGACGCGGAAAGACTATTGGGAGGCAAGCCAGTATCTGGAATCCACCATCAACAGTGTTCCCAATCTGATCTGGTACAAGGATAAAGACGGTGTTCACGAGAAAGTGAACGACAGCTTCTGCCAGGCGGTGAGCAAGACCAAGACCCAGGTGCAGGGCAGACGGCATGCCTATATATGGGATGTGGAGCAGGATGATCCCGCCTGTATTGAGTCGGAGCGCATCGTCATGGAGACCCGGGAGACCCGTATCTCCGGAGAGTGTATCCAGACCCAGGAGGGATCAAGGCTGCTTACCACATACAAATCCCCTCTCTATGACCTGGACGGCAGCGTCATGGGTACGGTAGGGGTGGCCATTGATGTGACCAGGGAGCAGGAATATGCGCAGGAACTGCTACAGAGATCCCAGACTCTGGAAGCCATCTTCACTTCCATGGACTGCGGCATTATGTGCCACAGTCTGGACGGATCCCGGATCACCCGCATTAACGGAGCGGCGCTGCGGATTCTGGGTTACGAGTCCCAGGAGGAACTTATGGCGGCGGGCTTTGACATGATGGCTTCCTCCGTTTTGGAGGAGGACAGGGCGCGGCTGCAGGAGAGTTTCAAGACCCTGGAAGAAGAGGGGGACAGTACCAATGTGGCGTACCGCATCCAGCACACCGCAGGAGATGTTCTCTATATCATGGGGAATATCAAGCTGATCCGGGAGGAGGGGGAACTGATCTACCAGAGACTTCTGCTGGACTGCACGGCCCAGAAGCAGCGTGAGGAACTGAAGCAGCAGGAGAAGGAAAGACATCAGATCGAATTGATCCATGCGCTCAGCATAGAGTACAGCCTGGTCTGCTATTTTGACCTGAATACCGGCGCCGGAAATGCCCTCAGAAGCGGAGACTGCGGCGCAGATATTCTGCAGACCCTCTTTTCCGGAGATCTGGTTCTGGAGGAGTGCATGGGGCGTTACATAGAGACCTGCGTCTACGATGATGATAAGGAGGCCATGCGGGAGGCGGCAACCTGCGGATGGCTGGAGCGGGAACTCTCCCATAAAAATAAGAAAATGTGCTTTATCAATTACCGCACCAACTGCTGTGGTGAGCTGCGGTATTTCCAGATGGCGGCGGTGCGGTCCGGGCAGTGGGATGAAAACAGAGGCATCGTCCTGGGTCTGCGCAGCGTGGACGAAGAGATCCGCAGTGAGATGGAGAAAAAAGCTCTGCTGGAGGATGCCCTTTCCCAGGCCAACCGGGCCAGCAAGGCAAAGAGCGTGTTCCTTTCCAATATGTCCCATGATATCCGCACGCCCATGAACGCCATCATCGGGTTCACCACCCTGGCCATCACCCATATCGACCACAGGGAGCAGGTGGAGATGTATCTGAAGAAGATCATGACCTCCGGGAACCATCTGCTGAGCCTGATCAATGACATTCTGGATATGAGCCGTATAGAGAGCGGTAAAATGCATCTGGAGGAGAAGCCCTGCAGTCTGCCGGACATTCTGCACAATCTGCGCAGCATCATACAGGCGGATGTGCACTCCAAGCAGCTGGAACTCTATATGGACGCCATGGACGTTCAGAACGAGGATATTTACTGCGATGGACTGCGGCTGAACCAGGTGCTGCTGAATCTGCTCAGCAATGCCGTGAAGTACACGGGTGCGGGCGGCAAGGTAGCCATCAAAGTGGTGGAAATCGCCGGGGCGCCGGCGGGCTATGCCAATTTTGAGTTTCGCATTATGGACACGGGCATCGGCATGAGCGAGGAGTTTGTGTCCCATATATTCGAACCTTTCGAGCGGGAGCGGAATTCCACCATCAGCGGCATACAGGGAACCGGGCTGGGCATGTCCATTACTAAGAACATCGTGGATTTGATGAACGGTTCCATAGAGGTGAAGAGCAAGCAGGGTGTGGGCACCGAGTGCATCGTATCCTTCACTTTCCGGCTGTACGCCGGGAAGAAGGAGCCTCAGACCATCCCGGAACTGAAGGGTCTGCGGGCATTGGTGGTGGACGATGATTTCAACACCTGTGACAGTGTCACCAGCATGCTCCAGCAGATCGGCCTGCGGGCGGAATGGACTCTCTCCGGAAAAGAAGCCGTCCTGCGCACCAGGCAGGCTGTAATGCGCAGCGACAATTACTTTGTCTATGTAATCGACTGGCTGCTGCCCGATATGAACGGGGTGGAAGTGGCCCGCAGGGTCCGTCAGGAAGTGGGGAAGGAAGTGCCCATCATTGTTCTCACCGCCTACGACTGGTCCGATATCGAGGACGAGGCGCTGGAAGCCGGTGTGACGGCCTTCTGCAGCAAGCCTCTGTTCCTGTCGGAATTGAAAGGATGCCTGAACTCCATTGTCAATTCGGGCAGAGAGCAGGAGGCCCCGGAACGCAGGCCGGAGCCGGTCCGCAAGGGAAGGATTCTGCTGACGGAAGACAATGAACTGAACCAGGAGATCGCCGTGGCCATTCTGGAGGGCGCGGGATTTACCACCGATTTGGCGGAGAACGGGCAGGTGGCGGTGGAGATGCTGAGCAGTTCCCAGCCGGGATATTATCAGCTTGTGCTGATGGATGTGCAGATGCCGGTGATGAACGGCTATGAGGCTACCAGAGCCATCCGCAGGCTGGAGAATCGGAAGCTGGCGGATATCCCCATACTGGCCATGACAGCCAACGCTTTTGAGGAGGATAAACAGGAGGCCCTTCGCAGCGGCATGAACGGCCATATCGCCAAGCCTATCAATATAGAATTGCTGATGAAAGAACTGGATCAGATCCTGAATCCCGCAGAGTAACAGGCTGCAGGGCAGCAGGCAGGATCCGGCGGCTGCCTGGCTTCGGTGAGAGGCCGGATCGTATGCATGGAGAGGAATATGAAAATCCCAGAGTACATAAGCAAGAGTCCTTCGGACATGGTATACTGCAGCGCCGCCATCAACCGGGAATATATGGTCCTGATGGGGGATGAACATTTCTATCGTTTCATGGGAAAGACTGTGGGTATCAGCATGCTGGACTGCGTTCATCCGGAACTGCGGCAGGAATTTCAGCAGGCCTGCGGCAGTCTGGAACAGGGAGGCTCTGCAAGGATTTTGACCGCCATGCGGGGAATGGACGAAGGTTATCGTCAAATCGACATGACCATCCGTGACTGTGGACATACGGTGAACGGGGAACCGGTGTGGGAACTGACCATCTACAATCTGTTCATCATCGAGGAAAAATATTTGCAGGCATCCGATGATGCCAGCAGATATAGGGCTTTTCTGTCCATGTACCAGGATTATCTTTTTAACTATGATGTGGAGCAGGACAGCTTTGCGGTTTTCCGTTATATGGGAATCAAATCTACGGTGCTGATGAAATGTAGTCTGGAGGAACTTAAGGAGAGCGTCACCGCCATGTATCCCCGGAAAAGTTTCCAGGAGGAACTGGAGGTGTTCTGCCGGCATCTGCTCAGCGCCCAGGAGAATTTCAGCTGCGACCTGCGGGGTCCCATGCCCCGGCATCCCATGCTGATGAGCCTGTTCCACATTGACGGCAAGGTGATTTACAAACACAATAACCAGAGAGTGGTACTGGGAATTCTCCGAAGGATGGATCAGAGGGAAGAAGACGCCTCTCCTTACTATGCCACTGCGGAAGGCAAGGATTCCTTCACCGGTCTGCTGAATAAGCGGGCCTGTGCGGAGTATGTGGCGGAGGCGCTGGCAGCCGGCGGGGAACCTCACTACATGGCCATGATTGATATAGACAACTTTAAAAATATAAACGATACCCATGGCCATATGTACGGGGATCAGGTGATCGGCCAGGTGGCTTCCATCCTCAACAGCACCATAAACGGCAGAGGGATTGTGGGCCGCTTTGGCGGGGATGAGTTCTTTCTTTTTACCAATTGGATCAGTTCGGAGATACAGCTGCGGGCCATGCTTACTTCCCTGCGCAAGCAGGTGCAGAGCACCTTTGAGAACCGGGAGAAGGGCTGTAAAGTCACTCTGTCCATCGGGGTCAGCCGGGCGCCGGAAGACGGCAGGAGTTATGAGGAGCTGTTTAAAAAGGCGGACAAATGTCTGTATCTGGCCAAGTACAAGGGCAAGAACCGCTTTGTGATATATGAGGCGGATAAACACGGGGACCTGGTGGAGGAGGAACAATCCATCCGTCATACCATGGATCCGCTGGAGAAGGCGGAATACCTGGCGGACGTGGTGGCCGACATAGGCATCCGCCTGTCCGCGGAGGGGGCAGAGCCCATGGAAGAGATTCTGGATCAGATCCGTTCCGCCTTTGAACTGGACGGCGTGCGGATCCACCGGGCCGGGCGGAGAGAACCCCTCTATATCAGTGGTGATTATCAGCCTGTGCCGGATATGGGCTCCTTTATCGTGGAAAACGGAATGGCCGGCATAATGGATCATCCGCACTATCTGATGGCCAGCCATATTACCAATCTGGAGGGGGTAAACAGGGAACTTTTTGAGACCTTGAGAAACAGCCGCATAGAGGGCATGGTGTGTTTCTGCTACCCGGACAGGGAGGGAGTAAATCTGTACTTTTTCTTTGAGACTTTTAACCACCGTTTCCGCTGGTCAGAGTCCGACAAGAACTTCCTGCTCACCGCCAGCAGGCTGATGGCCAATATTTTATAGAGATACTTCCGACTAAAAAAGAACGTTCCGGCGGCATTGCAGTTCCGGAACGTTCTTTTTGTATGTGTGACAACAGAATGCCCGCAGAACCCGGATTCTGTTGTTTTATCTGTATAATCGGACGGCTGGGGCCTATCTGGCCGGAATACGCAGAACCGACAGGGAATAGGCCGGGGCCTCATATAGGAAGGTATCGCCAATCACGGCCTCTGAAGTAACCGGGATCATTTTTTCCGGCTCCTCAAAGCTGTTGACCGCGCTGAGAGAGTCACCTGACAGTACTGTCACCTGTGCCCGCTCCTCATATTGCTCTTTCACAAAGCCTTCCAGGCGGGTATTCACCACAATGGCCTGGCCGGTGGGATTTACCAGCTTGATGATCAAATCTCCGTTTTCGTCCATATTGGCGGACTCGTACAGGGATTCCGGGGCCTGATAGTTGTAGTCCAGATATTTGACATCATCCAGATAGCCCTCCACATGGCTGCCCGCCACCACCACTTTGATTTGATACAGCTTCCCCTGCTGAAGTTTTACATTTTTTACCGTGCCGGAGATCTGGCCGCTTTTGCTGCCCCCGGATACAATCTGCAGGCAGGATACGGTATTGCCCCAGCCGCCGATGTTCCAGAACATATTGTTGGCAGCGTCCTGGACGCACACCGGGATCAGAAAACCTTCCGATCCGGAAAGGACTTCTCCTTCCACGGTGAGGGTGTAGTCCGTCCAGCTCGTGTCGCCCACATAGAGGCTGTCTCCCGTGTTTATATCATTGGGGTCCCCGGTATGGTTCTGCACCAGCCTGCCCTCCGCTACGGTCCAGTCGCCTTCCTGGATCTCCATATCCCCGGGTAGCTTCCCGTCCTGGAAATCCGCCTGGTACAGCACTTCGCCGGTGTCGTTGTCCGTGACTTTCAAATTGTCATAGGCCACACTGGTCTGCCAGCTTCCCAGGCCCACTTTGCCGGAGAGACTCTGGCTTTGCGCTTCTCCCAGAGACAGTTCCGTGGGCAGATTTAATACGCCCTTATTGTTTCCATAGAGTTGCTGTACATAATAGTTGACGGAACCATAGGCGGAAGTATTGTTAAACCAGATCATATCCGGCTTCCACTGGCTCTGGAGCTGATTGCCGAAAAGCGGCGCGTAGCAGGCCATTTCCACCACATCCCCGTTTTTCTCCAGGCCGGTCATATAGGCCGCTTCCGCCAGCGCCGCCTCCAGGGTGTTGGACTGGGCCGCGTATTCCCCCAGGAACACCTTGGCCTGGCTGTCCCGGTCATAGCTGTCATAGCGATGGGTGTTGGTGAAGAAAAAGGAGGGCGCCTCATAGTAATGTTCGTCCACCAGGGTGGTGATTTCATCTCCCCAGTCGGCGCAGTCTTCCACATAATTCCAGCCTACCCGGTCTCCGGAGGAGGTGCTGTTGGCCACAATCAGACGGATGTCCCCGTACAGCGCCGGGTTCTCCCGGGCCGCCTCATTGAAGGCGTCCACAAACCGACGGTAGTGCTGGAAATACTCGGACTGCCATTGTTCGTTGCCGATGCCGATATATTTTAGGGCAAAGGGCTCCTCGTGGCCCATGGCGATGCGCACGCTCCCCCAGTGGGTGGAGCCGTCTCCCCGGCAGAATTCCACCAGGTCCAGGGCATCCTGTACACACTGGCGGAATTGGTCGCTGTTTATGTCATATACAATATATTTGGGGCTCTGCACCTGGCAGGTCATGCCTGCGTTCAGCACCGGCACCGGCATACAGTCCAAAGCCTCGCAGAGTTCAAAAAACTCATAAAAGCCTATGCCATAGGTGGTATAGTAGGGATGGTTCTTGGTTCCCTTCCAGATGGAATAACTCTGGGGGCGTACTTCCACGCCGCCGGTGGTGGTTATGTCTCCCAGGGTGAGCCGGGCTCCGCTGCCGATGGAATCCTTCCAGCTATACATGGATTCCTGGTCCCGTCCTTCGATGACACAGCCTCCGGGAAAACGCAGAAAGGAAGGGCTCAGCGCTTCCAGCATTTCTCCCAGATCTTTCCGGATGGGCAGGCCCTTGTAGGTATCTGCGGGCATCAGGCTTACCATGTCCACATCAATGACGCCCTGGCCGATCTGCAGAAGCAGTGATGTACCGGAAGGCAGCGCTTCGGATGTTCCCTGGTCGGAAGCGCTTTCGGAAAACGCTGTTTTCAGAGTCAGCCGATATGGAGTCCACTGATCCGTTATACCTGTGATTTCCCCGGAAGCAACGGAAATACCGTCCCTGACCAGGCTTATCACCACAGGGCCGTCATAATGATCCGGGCTTTTGATATAGGCCGAAAACACATATTCCACGCTGTCCTGCAGCTGCATGCCGCCCAGATAGCCCCTGTTGAAGATTCCCGGACGTATATCTGGGGCAGCATTGGAGAGCCGGGCATAGTGGGGATTGTTTTCGTGAAGGCTGCTGCCGTCCTCCGTACCGTCTATGATAGTAAAATCCGTGGAGGCATCGCCGGCGTCCAGCACGGTCCAGCCATGTTTTCCCTGATTGCCGGCCATATCACCGTACTCAAAAGAACGGTTTTTCACCAGTTCCGCATACAGACCGCCGTCCAGGGCATGGTTGATATCTTCCAGGAAGATGCCGTAGAGGCTGTCGCTGATGGCATGGGACTGGTCCAGCCCCGAAGTGTCCATATGTATCACATAGTCTGCCATAGATGCCCCAGGGCCTTCCTCTGCCTGAGAAGGGACACTTTCGGAATGGATCTCCGATATGGGTTCGGCCGGCGTATCCTCCCCGGAACCGGCTGGCGGATTTCCGCAGGCGGACAGCAGGCAGACCGCAGTGACCAGACAACCTGCCGCTTTCAGGTTTCGTTTTTTCAGATACATCATCCTTCTCCTCTCAATCCTGTGGAATGGCAGGCGCCTGTATAATGCGTAACTGCCTGTCATAAAATAGTGCAAAATATACAAATATTCCTATTATGTTTTGTCCATATTTACAAGAGTGACCAATTAACAACCAACATGAACTTCCACATCTATAAAATAGCACAAAAAAAATATATTTCCAGCATTGACTTTTTGCTCAAAACATAGTAATTTAGAAATGTATAGAGTTTACTAAAATATTTAAGGATTTAATAAAATAAATATTATTTTATTTCTATTAATCTAATAAGAAAGGAAAGGTTATCATTATGAAGCAGAAAAGCGGTGTGAAATGGACAGCCATGGCTCTTTCGGCCACCATGCTTCTGGCTGCGGTTCCCTGCGGGGAATTGCGGGCCGAGACGGATGGCGGAAGCGATGCGCCCACCTATTCCTCCGACGGCGGGTATGTCAATGAGATGATCGCCGGCAACTACACCAAGGTCAGCGCCGGATACAGGGCGGCGGCCTATACCGGCGACCAGGTGGTTATGAAGGCGGCGGAAAGGATCAGCGAAGACGGCCGGACCACTTCCGAGACTAGGGGGTATGAACTGGCGGACCAGGTGGTGGATCTTCATATCGGGGATACGGTGACTCTGAACGTGGACGTGCCGGAGACGGCGCAGTACTACCTGGGTTTTGACTACCTGTCTTACGACGAGTCGGTGCTGCCCGTGGGCCTGGCCATGACCGTGGACGGGGAATATCCTTTTTATGAGTGCCGCAACCTGGAGTTTGAGACTACCTGGGTGCAGAATGGGGAGAAATCCTACGATCGTTACGATAATGAGATCGTCACCGTGCCGGATAAGCTGATCCAGTGGGAGCGTAAATACTTAAGCGATGGCAGTTACCGGCGTTCCCGCCCTCTGACGCTGGAACTGGAGGCGGGCAGCCACCAGATTCAGCTCAGAGTCAACGAGGGCAATTTCCTGCTGGGCGCTTTGATTCTGGCCGCTCCGGAGCAGATTCCGGCTTACACAGAGAGCCGGAAGGCGGAGGGGCAGGAATTGATCGAACTCCAGGGAGAAGATTTTACCTATCGGAACGATTCCGCCATCCATGGCATTGCGGAGTATGATACCAGCCTTTCTCCTTACGAAGTCAAGGACACGGTGCTCAACACCATCGACTCCGATTCCTTTGCCTCCGCGGGACAGAAAGTTACATACCAGTTTGAGGTCTATAAGGACGGATATTATTACATAGGCATGAACTATCGGCAGTCTGACAAAAATGACTTCCCGGTGTTCCTCAATGTGGAGATCGACGGGGAAATTCCCAATCAGACATTGGTATCTTATCCCATGGATTACACTTCCAGGTATCGGACGGTTTCCCTGGAGGATGAGAGCGGGGAAAAACTCAGCATTTATCTGGAGAAGGGTACGCACACCATATCCTTCACCATCACCATCGACGAAATCCGGGAGATTCTGGAGGGTCTGGATGAGATTATGTCCGGCATCAATGATCTGTCCCTGGAGATCACTAAGGTGGCGGGAACCAATGCCGACAAATACCGGGATCTGAAACTTTCCCGATATATCCCGGATATTGAGGACCAGCTGTACGGCTATGCGGACCGGCTGTTCGCCCTGCAGGACACCGTGAAGGAGTATGCGGGCAAAAAAGGGACCGTTGCGGTGCTTTCTTCCATGAGCATTGCCGCCCGGCAGCTGATTTCCCTGGCGGAGGAGCCGGACGAGATTCCCTTCCGTGTGGCGGAGCTGTGCACCAGTCCCTCCAGTGCCAACCGGCATCTGGCCAACACGGTGGATACTCTGATCAAGAATAAGCTGGCCATCGACAGAATCTATATATACCAGGAGGACGCTTCTCTGCCCAAGAAGCCTAATGTCTTTGTGTCGGCGGCCATGAACATCAAGCGGTTTGTGACATCCTTTACCGACCAGGCTTACTCCACCGGCAATACGGATTCGGAACATCTGCAGGTCTGGGTAAACCGTTCCAGCCAGTATGTACAGATTATGCAGAAGATGATTGATGAGTCCTTTACCCCACAGACGGGGATAGAAGTGGATATCTCCATTATGCCGGATCAGTATAAACTGGTGTTGGCCAACACCTCCGGCAAGGCCCCGGACGTGGCCACGGGTATTAACTACACCATCCCCTACGAACTGGCTATCCGGGGAGCCCTGGTGGAGATGACCCGGTTTGAGGATTTCCGGGAGGTGGCGGCTCCCTATGAGGACGGTTTCTTCCTGACCTCCTGTATCAACGGCGGCATTTACGCCATGCCTGAGACCATGAATTTCTGGGTGCTTTATTATAGAAGCGACATTCTGGAAAAGCTGGGTCTGGAAGTGCCGAACTCCATGCAGGATGTGATTGATATGCTGCCGGAACTGCAGATGAGGGGTCTGAACTACTATCAGCCCGTGTCCGGCATGCTGCTGATGCGGAACTTCCACGGCACCACGCCGCTGATCCATCAGTTCGGAGGTTCCCTGTACGGGGCCACCGCCCAGGAGGGCACGGCCCTGGGCAGTGCGGAGTCGGTGGACGGTTTTACTTATCTGACGGAACTGTTTACCATTTACAACATGCCCATTAACATCGACAATTTTTACCAGCATTTCCGCAACGGAGATATGCCCATCGGCGTGGCGGATTACGCAACATACAATCTGATGACCAACGCGGCCCCGGAGCTTAAGAATTCCTGGAGCATCGCCCTGGTGCCCGGCATGGAACAGGAGGACGGCACCATCGACCGCACGGTTTGCGGCTGCGCGGAGAGCAGCGTGATCTTCAAATCCGACAGTGAGAGAGAAGCTAAGGCCTGGGAATTCGTGAAATGGTGGTCTTCCTCGGAGGTGCAGGCTAAGTTCGGTCAGACCCTGCAGATCACCTACGGCAGCGAATATATGTGGACCACGGCCAATATGGACGCCTTTATGCAGCTTCCCTGGGACTCCGGCGACAAACAGATCATAGCCGAGCAGATGAGCCAGGTGGTGGACGTGGCCAGGGTGCCCGGTACCTATCTGCTGGAGCGGGAGATGAGCAATGCTTTCAATGATATCGTGGTGAACCGGATGACGGCCCAGACCCGCATTGACAAGGCGGTAAAGACCATCAACCGAGAGTTTAACCGCAAGCTGGAAGAATTTGAGTTTATCGACAGCGAAGGCAATACCATACAGGATTATAATATACCGACCATAGAGACCATACGGGAAATATTGGGAAGGGAATAGGAGGTGAGGATACATTATGGCAGAGACAAAAATAAAGAAAAATAAGATAAGCAAACGCAGCGACAATAAAAACGGCTATTTGTTTATAGCGCCTTACGGCCTGGCTTTTACCATCTTTATTCTGGTGCCGGTGCTGCTGGCAGTGGTGTTATCCTTCACCAATTTTAACGCCATTGAGTTTCCGTCCTGGGTAGGATTTCTGAACTATATCACCGTACTGACCAACGATGAGGTGTTCATGCAGCATGTACTGCCCAATACGGTAGTGTACGCGCTGGTGGTGGGTGTGGGCGGTTATATACTGAGTTTTATCCTGGCCTGGGCGCTGTGTAACCTGACCAGAGGATTCCGCACCGTGTTTGCCCTGATCCTGTACTCTCCCAGCATGACGGCCGGCGTGGCCATGACTGTGGTGTGGAAGGTGATTTTCTCCGGCGACCAGACAGGCCTTTTAAACAGCTGGCTTATGAGTCTGGGGGTGCTGAACGAGCCGGTGATCTGGCTGATCAACGCCAACTATCTGCTGCCCATCGTTATTATCATCGGACTGTGGTCCAGTATGGGCATCGGCTTCCTGTCCCTGATCGCGGGCATCCTGAACACGGATGAATCCCTGTATGAGGCGGGAGCCATCGACGGCATTAAGAATCGTTTCCAGGAGATGATCTACATTGTCATCCCCAGCATGAAGCCCCAGATGCTCTTCGCGGCGGTGATGGCCATTGTCAACGCTTTCCAGGCAGGCACCATCTTTACGCTGCTCACGGGCAACCCTTCGCCGGGCTATGCCTCCCAGCTCATCGTGAACCACATCGAGGACTACGGCTTCCTGCGGTACGAGATGGGTTACGCGGCGGCGGTGTCAGTGGTACTGCTGCTGATCGTACAGTTGTTCTCCAAGGTGGCCGACAGGCTCTTTGGGGAGAGAGATGACTTTTAGAAAGGAGGAGAAAAAGATATGGCATATAAAGGACACCGTATCAATCCCACCAGATTTGAGAAGAGCCAGATTAAGATCATCGTGATCCTGCTTCCTCTGGTGATCTTTATGGCATTACCTATTATATTCATTATCAACCATGCATTTAAGCCCATGGAAGAGTTGTTTGCGTTTCCTCCTACCTTTTTTGTGAGGAACCCCACTCTGGAGAACTTTGAAAGCCTGATCAAGGCCAGCCGGACTTCCGGGATTCCCCTGAGCCGCTATGTGTTCAACAGCCTGATCGTGACTCTGGTGACCATCTTTTTGTCCCTGCTGCTCACCACCTGCGCGGCCTTTGCCCTGTCCAAGATCAAGTTCCGGGCCAAGAACATGCTGATGAATGTGAACCAGACCGCTATCATGTTCGTGGCCACCGCCGTGTTGATCCCCAGATATCTGGTGATCAGCAAAACCGGCATGGTGGACAGCTATCTGGCCCATATTCTGCCCCTGGTGGCCATGCCTGTGGCACTGTTTCTGGTGAAGCAGTTCGTGGACCAGGTGCCGGACTCTCTGATGGAGGCGGCCTATATGGACGGCGCCACGGACTGGCAGGTTTATCTTAAGATCATTATTCCCATGATCAAGCCCGCCATCGCCACGGCTTCTATCCTGGTGTTCCAGCAGGTGTGGACCAATATGGAGACTTCCAATTATTTTGTGAATGACGACAGCATGAAAACGCTGACCTTCTATATGAACACCCTGGCCAATGCCAACAATACCGTGGCCGGACAGGGCATGGCGGCCGCGGCCTCCCTGATTATGTTTATCCCGAATCTGGTGCTGTTTGTGATCCTGCAGAAGAATGTAATGAATACCATGGCGCACTCCGGCATCAAGTAAAGGAAAAGGTGAGAGGAATGAATAAAATGAAAAAGCATTTTAAGAAAATAGCCTTATGCCTTTTCGCGGCGGCGCTGCTGCTTGGCAGCGTTCTCAGCGCGGGGGCGGACGCGCCCTACAAGACCTTTACCTTTGACGGCTACGGCTATATGATCCAGACCCAGACGGCATATCTGCCTTATGAGACCATTACCAAATTCGACGACGAGGCTCTCAGCAGCCCCAGCGATGTGCATGTGACGGACGAAGGAAAAATCTATGTGGCGGATACGGGTAATGCCCGCATCGTGGTGGGTGATCTGGAGGGCAATCTGCTGCAGACCATGGGAGAGGGAACTCTGGTATCTCCCCGGGGCGTATTTGTGACGGAGAACGGCCATGTGTATGTGGCGGACAGGGACGCGGAGGCGGTGTTCGAGTTCGGAGCCGACGGAGAGATGCTGAACCGCTACGGCAAGCCGGAATCCCCTCTGTACGGGGACAGTCTCAGCTTCCTGCCCATCAAGCTGGTGGTCAATGACGCGGGGATCATGTATGTGATCTGCGAATCCAACACCAACGGCATTGTGGAGATCTCTCCCATAGAGGGGGGCACTTTCCTGGGATATTTCGGAACCAACATGGCTTCCAGTTCCCCCATGATTATCATCCGGAGGGCGTTCGCCACCAAGGCCCAGAGGGCAAAGATGGTGTCCAACATCCCTTCTACCCCCGACAATCTGTGTATAGACAACAAGGGTCTGATCTACACCGTGACCAGGGGTGAGGAATACAACACCTTAAAGCGGCTGAACATCGCCGGAAAGAATGTGATCGAGCCGGACACCTATGATGATATCCCGGCAGCGGTGGCGGCGGGCAATCATGACAATGTGTTCATGGTGTCTCAGCAGGGCTTTGTATATGAGTTCAACAGCGAGGGCGAGGCGCTTTTCGTGTTCGGCGGCTCCGACGACGGCAACCAGCGGGTGGGCCTGTGTACGGTGGTGAGTGCCATCGACGTGGATCTGCAGGACCGCCTGTACATACTGGATTCCGACAAGGCCCAGATCCAGGTATATGAGCCCACGGAGTTCACGGATCTGCTGCACAAGGCGCTGAATCTGTACTCCACCGGACGTTATACCGAGAGTAAGGCTCCTCTGGAGGAAGTGCTGAAGATGAACAGCATGTTCGACTATGCCAACATGGCCATGGGCCGGGCCTATTTCCAGGAGGAGAACTATGAAATGGCCCAGTATTACGCCAAGCTGGCCAAGGATTATACGGGCTATTCCGAAGCCACCTGGGAGATCAGAAATCTCTGGCTGAAAAAGTGGATCGTTCCCATTATCTGGGCTGTGGTGGCGCTGTGGGCCGCCGGCAGAGTGATCCGGGTATTAGATAAGAAAAAGGGCATTCTGGAACCGGTTCGGAAGGCATCGGCGGGCCTTTCAGCCAACAGACGGGTTCGGGACTTCAAATTTGCCTGGTATTTTATGAGACATCCCAT
>BLLU01000152.1 GCA_011959105.1 Lachnospiraceae bacterium
TCCCTATTTAGTCAAGTCTTTTTTCCTTATTTTTCAAGGAATTTTTAGTTTCATATCTCAGATGAATGAGCCAGGAAGATGGACATTTCTTTGCATCTGGTACGAAAATAGAGGATTTTGAGTATACGAAACAGAACGTCATTGCCCTCGTTCTACATGGCCTTTTGTATACCCATCCATCTACGGCAGCGAACCTCCCGTGTCTACCAGGATCACCGGCATCTCTGCCGGGTCCTAACTTCCTTCGTCCCGCCTGTCCATAACCAGGGCGCCAGCTTAGCTCCTTTACAGGGTCATGCCCTATGGTGATTATTCCTGCTGACTACCGGCTCATTCTTTGTTTTAAGTCTTACTGACCTGTTTGTATGTCCTCTGCACCGGCACCTTGCGGTGGACGTTTTCCCGATACATCCTCCATACTTTCCAGCTTCTGTCACAGCTGGATTCAGCATTTGATACCCACAGATGTTCAAACACTCAATCCGGCTGTGACAGGTTGATAATTCCCTGAATCTTTTACTTATGCTGCCTGCACCTGCGGTCTCCGGATGTCGCCCAGCAGCCTGTTCCCATCATAGTCCACACCTTTTGTCAGGATTGTGTAAAATACTCTTATGATCTTGCACGCAACCGCTATCACTGACTGCATCTTTTTTAACGGATTTTTCTCCCTTGCCCGATAGTATTCATGGATTTCTTTGAATTCTCGATTCTTTCCTATCAGCGAGATTGCCGCTTCGTACAATACATACCTGAGACGTTTCCGGCCCCGGTAGCTGATCCGGCTTTCACCGTTATGCTTACCGGAATCGTTGGACACGATTGCGTATCCTGCCAGCTTCTGCAGTTGTTTGGGGTTATCAAAACGTCCAATGTCTCCCACCTCCGCTATGAAGCCGCTGACTGTGGCCAGCCCGATTCCCTTGATTCCCATCAGCTTATCTACATATGGAATCCCTTTCAGTTTTTCCCCTATGCCATGGAGCAGTTCCTCTAACCGCGCCGCATATACTTCCATGTCATTCAGCAGATTCCTCAGTTCAATCCGGGCAGCTTCCGGCGCTTCCTTACTGCCAACGCTATGCTCTGCGGCTGATACCAGGGTCTTTGCCCTTTTCATTCCGGCACCCCTCAGCTTTGCGTCCCTCCAGATTTGGTTTACTCCTTCCGCTCCCAGTTTCCGAATATCCTCCGGAAGCGGTGCCGCCTTTAATACCATCCGGCCGCTGACTGCCTTTAAATCCCCATAAACGTCTTTATATTCAGGGAAGTAAATGGAAAACCATCTGGCAATCCGGTTCTTGATCCTTGTAAGCTCCTCCTGCGTCTGGAAGCGCAGGTTTGATAAGCTCCTGATCTCTGCATAAATACCTGTTGGTATGTAAGGGTACGAGAACCGCCCCTCATTGACAAGCGCAGCGATTGTCTTGGGATCCTTGCGGTCATTCTTGTTGGGGTTGTTGTCATCCAGTTCTTTCGATTTCTTCACATGATGGGGATTTACATGCACCGGCTTCATTCCGTTATCCTGCAGGAATTTCCCCAGGGCGAACCAGTAGTGGCCTGTCGGTTCCATTCCCGGGATCACAGCAGTTTTGCCATATTTCTCTGCAAGTTCATTCATCCATGCCTTGAATGTCTGGAAACCGGCTTCGGTGTTGCTGAACTCCAATGGTTTCTTTGTGTACTCGTAGTTGCGCCAATCGAATGCTCTGGCATAGTGGGTCTCACTTCCCACATCAATTCCTACGATCAAAGTTTTTTCAGTTATGGATGCAATTTTTGCGTTCTGTGTGTTATAATTCATTTTAAATACCTCTCTGTTCAATAAGATTTTTACTAACCTGCGAAGTCAGTAATCTTATTCTACTCTGAGGTATTTTTTTCTCAACCTTCTTTCTTGGAATTCCCTATATTTGAATTATACAGGAAGCTC
>BLLU01000153.1 GCA_011959105.1 Lachnospiraceae bacterium
CACCAGGAAGGTGTGCTTGTAGGAAATATGCGGTACTAAAAACAGCATATTACCGAAAGGCACACTGATTCCTGACGGGACGCGGAAGCGGCCTGGCGGGAATCACCCGAAAGGTGTGCCTGTAGGAAATATGCGGTACTATAATAAGAAAGGAACACAGATAATGTTGGAGATACTGAAAGCAATACTTTATGGAATCGTGGAGGGTATTACGGAATGGCTGCCTGTCAGCAGCACCGGGCATTTGATCCTGCTGGAGGAACTGATGCCCTTTGCCGGTATGAGCGAGGACTTTTTCGGCATGTTTGACGTGGTGATCCAGCTGGGAGCCATCCTGGCAGTGGTGGTGCTCTTCTGGAATAAACTCTGGCCCTTCGCTTTTACTGCCGGGGCCAGGGAAAAGAATCCCGGCAATATTCCCTGGCTGCGCATGGATATCATGACCATGTGGTTTAAAATCCTGGTTTCCTGTGTGCCTGCGGCAATCATAGGCGTGCTGTTTGACGATGTGCTGAACGCCCTGTTTTATCGCTATGAGGTGGTGGCGTTGGCATTGATTATTTTCGGCGTGGCCTTCATCCTTATAGAAAACTGGAATAAGGGCAGAAGTCCCCGGATCAATACCCTGGCGGAGATCACCTATCAGACGGCGCTGCTCATCGGCGTGTTCCAGGTGATCGCGGCGGTATTCCCGGGAACTTCCCGCTCCGGCGCCACCATCGTGGGGGCGCTGCTCATCGGTGTGTCCCGCACCGTGGCGGCGGAGTACACTTTTTTCCTGGCCGTGCCCGTGATGTTCGGTGCCAGCCTGCTGAAGCTGGTAAAGTTCGGTTTCCACTTTACGCCCATGGAATTGGGTGCCCTTCTGGCGGGATGTGCGGTAGCCTTTATCGTATCTGTTTTTGTGCTGCGCTTTCTGCTGAGTTATATTAAGAAGCATGACTTTAAGCTGTTTGGCTGGTATCGCATCCTGCTGGGTCTGGTGGTGCTGGTGGCTTTCAGATTCTGGATACATGCATAGGTTGTAATAATGCTATTTTGAACGCAAAAAAACGTTGTGATTATGCCCAAGATTATTGACATATTAAAGCTTTTAGGAGGCAATATGGCAAATTTTCAATAAAAAGTTGACAGAATAGAAAAAAAGGAATACACTGTAGCGTAACAGGGGTGACAGTAGGAAATTTGGCATATATAGGACCTTGTAAGGCGCGGATGGAGCATGATCGGGGAAGTCCGGGCGATGCCTGCGGCAGTGGGATACGGCTCCAGGTAATGCTGTGACAAATATGGCATATAATGAAGGGAGATAAGTATTATGGCACCAGCAAAGAAGAACGTAACTGTCAGTAAGGAAGAAACCAAGCCTGTAAGCAAGGCGCCTGTCAAGGAGGAAACCCCCGTGGCGGAGACTGTGAAAGCTGCGTCTGACAGGGAGGAAGCTCCCAGGGCGGAAGAGGTGAAGACGGAGGCTCCCAAGGCTGAGAAAAAGCCTGCGGCGGCTGCCGAGAAGAAGAAACCGGGCAGGAAGCCTTCGGCCAAAACTGCGGAGAAGAAACCGGCAGAGAAGAAAACTGCCGTGAAGAAAGAACTGAAGTCCGATATCACGGTGCAGTTCGGCGGCAAGTCCTACACCCAGGAGGAACTGGTGCAGATTGCAAAGGATGTGTGGAAGTATGACCTGAATCAGAAGGCTTCCGATCTGACCAGCATTGAGTTGTATGTAAAGCCCGAAGAGCATGTGGCTTACTATGTGATGAACAAGGAGTTTGCCGGCAGCTTCTATTTATAAGACGGAGGCGGTACGGAGCGGGAATACGGACAGAGCGCAGTTAGGGGACGGTTGAATGTCCCGGCTGCGCTCTTTTTTTGTTTACGGACCGTTTAGAATTATTTTAGAAATAATTTTCCGGAAAGCAGTTGACAATAAGTGGGGTAAGTGCTATTTTAATTCTAGTAAGTGTTAGCACTCCATTCAGTCGAGTGCTAACAACGAGCGGAAGGCAGGGAGATGAGGATGCAGTTAGACGAGCGAAAGACAAAAATATTGCAGGCCATCATCCGCAACTATCTGGAGACAGGCGAGCCGGTGGGCAGCAGGACGATCAGCAAATATACGGATCTCAACCTCAGTTCCGCCACCATTCGCAATGAGATGGCTGATCTGGAGGAACTTGGCTATATCGTCCAGCCCCATACTTCCGCCGGACGGATCCCTTCCGACCAGGGTTACCGCTTCTATGTGGACTGCATGATGGAGCAGAAGGAACAGGAAGTGGTGGAGATGAAGGAGATGCTGCTGGAGAGGCAGGACCGTATGGAGAACCTGCTGAAGCAGGTGGCCAGGGTGCTGGCCAGGAACACCCAGTACGCCACCATGATCAGTGCTCCACAGACCCACGGCAGCAAGGTGAAGTTCATCCAGCTGTCCCGGGTGGATTACAACCAGATCCTGGCAGTGATAGTGGTGGAAGGTAATGTGATCAAAAACAATATCCTTCATGTGACCCAGGAACTGGACGATGAGACGCTGCTGAAGCTGAATATCCTGCTGAACACCCATCTGAACGGGCTGTGCATGGAGGAAATCAATCTGGGAATGATCTCTGCCATGAAACAGCAGGCGGGTATCCACAGCGACATCGTCAGCGATGTGATTGACGCGGTGGCCGAAGCCATCAAGGCGGACGAAGATCTGGAGATTTATACCAGCGGCACCAACAATATTTTCCGATATCCGGAGTTGGCGGATCAGCAGAAAGCCAGCGAACTGATCACCACATTTGAAGAGAAGGAACTGCTCAGCGAATTGGTGCAGGAGACCCTGTCGGACAGTACAGGCACGGGAATCCAGGTATATATCGGAGAGGAGACGCCCGTCAGGGGAATGAAGGACTGCAGTGTGGTGACCGCCACCTACGAACTGGAAGAGGGCATGAAAGGCACCATCGGGATCATCGGCCCCAAGCGCATGGACTACGATAAAGTGATAGGAACCCTGCAGACGCTGAAGCAACAGTTGGATGAATTGTATAAGAAATAGAAAGCGGACCGGGGATTTGAATATAGGACGGATACGTTCTAAGGAAAGGGATGATGACATGGCAGAGCAGGAAAAGGATATTTTAGAGGAAGAGTTGGGAGAAGAGAAGTCTGTGGAGGAACAGGCCCCGGAGGAAATCGGAGAATCCCAGGGAGAACCGGCGGACACAGCGGAAGCGGAGCAGGACGGCGGGGAGACACCGGCGGAGGACAATGCGGGGGAGGCCCCCGAGGGCGAGGACCCCAAGACCTGGGCCGAAAAGCGGGCAGCTAAGAAGCAGGCAAAGCAGGATAAGAAAGCGGATGCCGCAAAGGAGAAGATCGCGGAACTTGAAGATCGGGTGAAGCGTCAGCTGGCTGAGTTTGAAAACTTCCGAAACAGAACGGAAAAAGAGAAGCAGGCCATGTTTGAGACCGGCGCCAAGAGCGTTATAGAGAAAATCCTTCCGATTATCGACAATTTCGAGCGAGGCCTGGCCACGGTGCCCGAAGGGCAGCAGGGCGACGGCTTTGTGGAGGGTATGAATAAGATCTACAAGCAGATGATGACGGAACTGGAGAACATCGGCGTTAAGCCCATAGAGGCTGTGGGATGTGAGTTTGATCCCAATCTTCACAATGCGGTGATGCAGGTGGAGAACGAGGAACTGGAGTCCGGCACGGTGGCGCAGGAACTGCAAAAGGGTTATACCTACAGGGATTCTGTCGTAAGGCACAGTATGGTTTCTGTAGTTTCATAGATACAGCATTTCAAATTATCAGTTCATTATAGAACGAGGAGGACAAAAACATGAGTAAGATTATCGGTATTGATTTGGGTACGACCAATAGCTGTGTGGCTGTGATGGAAGGTGGTAAACCCACCGTTATCGCCAATGCGGAGGGCGCCAGGACCACCCCTTCCGTGGTGGCTTTCACCAAGACCGGCGAGAGGCTGATCGGTGAGCCCGCCAAGCGTCAGGCAGTGACCAACGCGGAGAAAACCATCTCTTCCATTAAGAGAGAGATGGGTACGGATCAGAAACGGGCCGTTGACGACAAGAAGTACTCTCCCCAGCAGATTTCCGCTATGATTCTGCAAAAGCTGAAGGCAGACGCAGAGAGTTATCTGGGCGAGAAGGTGACGGAAGCGGTGATCACCGTTCCCGCGTACTTCAACGATGCCCAGCGCCAGGCTACCAAGGACGCGGGCAAGATCGCGGGCCTGGATGTGAAGCGGATTATCAATGAGCCCACCGCCGCTGCCCTGGCTTACGGCCTGGACAATGAGAAGGAACAGAACATTATGGTGTACGACCTGGGAGGCGGCACCTTCGATGTATCCATCATCGAGATCGCAGAGGGCGTTATCACGGTGCTGGCTACCAATGGCGACACCTTCCTGGGCGGCGACGACTTTGACAATAAGGTTACCCAGTGGATGATTGAGGAGTTCAAGAAGGCTGAGGGCGTGGATCTGTCCGGGGACAAGATGGCCATGCAGAGGCTGAAAGAGGCGGCGGAGAAGGCCAAGAAGGAACTTTCCAGCGCCATGACCACCAATATCAACCTGCCTTTTATCACAGCCACCGCAGAAGGCCCCAAGCATTTTGACATGAACCTGACCCGTGCGAAGTTTGACGAGTTGACCCATGACCTGGTAGAGCGGACTGCCATTCCCGTGCAGAACGCCATGAAGGATGCGGGTCTGAACAATTCCGACCTGGGACAGGTGCTGCTGGTGGGCGGTTCTACCCGTATTCCCGCCGTGCAGGATAAAGTGAGACAGCTGACCGGCAAGGAGCCCAGCAAGTCCCTGAACCCGGATGAGTGTGTGGCCATCGGTGCTTCCATCCAGGGCGGTAAGCTGGCCGGAGATGCCGGCGCAGGCGAAATCCTGCTGCTGGATGTAACTCCCCTGTCTCTGTCTATCGAGACCATGGGCGGCGTAGCTACCAGACTGATTGAGAGAAATACCACCATTCCCACTAAGAAGAGCCAGATCTTCTCTACCGCGGCTGACAATCAGACCGCTGTAGATATCAATGTGGTACAGGGTGAGAGACAGTTTGCCAGGGATAATAAGTCCCTTGGACAATTCCGTCTGGACGGAATTCCTCCTGCAAGAAGAGGCATTCCTCAGATCGAGGTTACTTTTGACATCGACGCCAACGGTATTGTAAATGTATCCGCCAAGGATCTGGGTACCGGCAAGGAACAGCATATCACCATCACCGCCGGTTCCAACATGTCCGATGACGAGATTGAAAGAGCGGTGAAGGAAGCGGCTGAGTTCGAGGCGCAGGACAAGAAGCGCAAGGAGGCCGTAGAGGCCAGGAATGACGCGGATGCTTTCGTGTTCCAGACCGAGAAGGCCATCGAGGAAGTGGGCGACAAGATCAGCGACAGCGAGAAATCCTCTGTGCAGGCTGACCTGGAGGCTGTAAAGGCCATTCTGGAGAGAACCAGAGACCAGGAGATGAGCGACAGCGACCTGGATGAACTGAAAGCGGCCAAAGAGAAGCTGACGACCAGCGCTCAGTCCCTGTTCACCAAGATGTATGAGAACATGCAGCAGGCCCAGGGCGGTCAGGCCGGCCCGGACATGAGCGGCTTCAGCGGTGCAGGCCCCGAGGCAGGCGCATCCTCCGCTCCCGAGGATGATGTGATAGACGGAGACTTCAGAGAAGTATAAGCTGGCGGCGTCCAGATTTTTACACCGGAGAATGGCTCGTTCTGAGCCATTCTTCATGTGGTTGTGATAAAGGATATGCGGTACTATTAATAGCAGGAGGTCATATTTATGGCAGAACAGAAACGAGATTATTATGAGGTCCTGGGCGTAGGGAAGAATGCGGACGATACGGAGATCAAGAAAGCATACCGTGCCCTGGCCAAGAAATATCATCCCGACGTAAACCCGGGGAATGCGGAAGCAGAAGCAAAATTCAAGGAAGCATCCGAGGCTTATGCGGTTTTGAGTGATCCGGACAAGAGACGCCAGTATGACCAGTTTGGCCATGCGGCCTTTGAGGGCGGCGCAGGCGGTCCCGGCGGATTTGATTTCAGCGGCGCGGATTTCAGCGATATTTTCGGGGACATCTTCGGGGACTTTTTCGGCGGCCGCAGCAGGAGCGCCGGCAACGGTCCCATGAAGGGGGCCAATCTGCGCACCAGCGTGCGGATCACCTTCGAGGAAGCCGTGTTTGGCTGTGAGAAGCAGATTGAACTGACAGTCAAGGAGAACTGCAAGACTTGTAACGGTACCGGCGCAAAACCGGGAACCAGCCCGGAGACCTGCTCCAAATGCGGCGGCAAGGGCCAGGTGGTGTTCACCTCCCAGTCCTTCTTCGGCACGGTGCGGAATGTGCAGGCCTGTCCCGACTGTCAGGGAACCGGCAAGATCATTAAGGAAAAATGCGCGGACTGCCGGGGCACAGGTTATGTGCCCATGAAGAAGCGGTATGCGGTGGATATTCCCGCAGGTATTGACAATGGGCAGTGCAAGCGTCTGCCCGGCCTGGGCGAGCCCGGTACCAACGGCGGCGCCAGAGGCGATGTGCTGGTGGAAGTGGTGGTGGGACGCCATCCCATCTTCCAGAGGCAGGACTACAACATCTTCTCCACCGTACCCATCTCCTTTGCCGTGGCGGCGCTGGGGGGCGAGATCGTCATTGACACTGTGGACGGCAAGGTGATCTATGATGTAAAGGCAGGGACGCAGACGGATACCAAGGTGCGTCTGAAAGGCAAGGGTGTTCCCACCCTGCGCAACAAGGAAGTGCGGGGCGACCACTATGTGACGCTGGTGGTGGAAGTGCCCGACAGATTATCTCATGAGGCCAAGGAATTGCTTCGCCAGTTTGACGCGGAGAGCGGCGACAGCCTGAACGCGGCCAAGAAGCTGGAGAAGGACGACAAACCCGGCGAGGGCAAGGACGGTAAGGAAGGCAAGGATAAGAAGAAAAAGTTCTGGAAGTAGACAGGTGTTTTCATATAAGGGGGCTCCTTTACCGGGGAGCCTCCTTTTTAACGCAGCAATTCAAACAGATCCGCGCCGTCCTCCTGATAGGTCAGATACAATTCCTCATAGGAATCAATGAGATAATGGGGATGATCCGGGAACACATCCTGTTTTAAATAAAATACCACCTTATTGAGGAAGCTGTCCCGCTGACACAGGTCGGCTTCCGACACAAAGAAAGGGCCCAGCTTTTTGTTCTCCGGGATGCGGGACAGGTGGCGGCGGGCAGTATCGGAGCGCTCTGCCATCTCCTGTAACTGCTGCCTGTTGACCATATCTATGAGTTTGTTCACCAGCCGGGCAAAGGTGGGCCAGTCCCTGGACAGATGTCCTTCATAATATAGCTGGCTCACGAAGTCTTCCAGGGGCGTGCCCTGGAAGATGGCGGTAAGGGGTCTGCGCCCTGCGAAGGTATCGTAGGGATGGCTCCATTCCCGGGGCAGATCATCAAAGCTGATCCGCACATACTCCAGTGCGAACCGGCGCTTGAAGGCATTGTCCAGCACAAAGATATTCTCGTCCGCCGTATTCATGGTGGCCAGAATATTGAAGTTGGCGGGAAACCATACCTTTCCCTCCATAAACAGCTTTTTAAGACCCGGATCCCGGGAAAAAAAGGCCGTGATATCGTTGTTGGCCACCGGGTATTCGGATTTGCCGCTGCCCTGGCGGTCCAGCAGTTGAAACAAATCCCCGAAAATGGCAGGGGAATTGCCTCGATTGATTTCCTCGATTATCAGATAATATTTTTCCGAGGGATGCATGAAGGCTTCTTTCAACAGGAGGGTCAGGGGTCCTGCCGCAAAGATATAGTCCAGGGGGCGGTCCTGGGTGACCAGGGGTTTGATGCTGCCCACAAAGTCCTGATAGGTGTAGGTGGGGTGAAAAATCAGCCGCTTGCAATGGGCGTCCCGCTCTCCGGCAACGGGATACTCCTTTTCAATCATCTTGTTCACCCGGTAGGATTTACCCGTTCCGGGAGCCCCGTAGTAGATTTTCTGCAGGGGGCACATGGGGACTTCTTCATAGCGGAAGTCCAGGCCCTGGTCATCGTCATAAGCCTCGTTGCGGATATCCTGCTTTAAGTAAAAGGGCGTGGAGACCTGGGGGGCCTGGGAGGCGTCCGTGCCCCGCAGAAAGGCCTGGTACAACTGGATGGCGGCGGCCAGGGTTCCGTTGCCGTAGGCTTCGTTGGCATTGCGGAATTCCGCTTTTCCCTGAAGCTGTTCATATATGCTGTCGAATTCATAGCCATTTTTATAGAAAAAGAGATTGCCGGCCACATAGGGTTCCAGCATTCGGCATCCTGTCCGCAGTGCATGGGAGTAAGCGATAATGGCATTGTCCGTGTAGCGGCGTATTCCTCCATCGTTGTACTGTTTCCGCATCCATTCCCGAAAGGCCTGTTCCTGTTCCTCATTATTAAGCCGCATGTCCGCTCCTCCCGTCAGAAAATCTGTTTTCCTGATTCCAGTATGCATCAAAAGAGCGGCATTTGCAACTGTTTGAATAAGTATTTGACAGGTTTTTTAATTGATTGTACAATAGGTCCATGTTACGGAAAGCACGCATGCAGGGATCATGCGGAATATAAATTAAAAGGGGAAGAAAATATGAAGTGGCTCAGATGCAGGATTAAGACAATCACCGACGCGGAGGACATAATCATCAGTTCCCTGTATGACATAGGCCTGGAGGGGGCGCAGATCGAGGACAAGGTGCCCCTCACCGCTCTGGAGAAGGAGCAGATGTTTGTGGATATTCTGCCGGAGGGGCCGGAGGACGACGGCGTGGCCTTTCTCAGTTTTTTTGTGGAGAAGCAGGAGGACGGCAGCCTGGAGGTGCAGGGGGATATTACGGACCAGGCGTCCCTGCTGGACGCGGTGAAGAGGGAACTGGACGGTATCAGGCAGTTTATGGATATCGGCGAGGGGACTATCACAGTGGACGAGACGGAAGATATTGACTGGATCAACAACTGGAAGAAGTATTTTCACCAGTTCTATATCGACGATATCCTGGTGATCCCTTCCTGGGAGGAGGCGGAGCCCCGGGACGGCGACAGGCTGGTGCTGCATATTGATCCCGGCACCGCTTTTGGCACCGGGATGCATGAGACCACACAGCTGTGCATCCGGCAGCTGCGCAAGCATATCACCCCCCAGACCCGTCTGCTGGATGTGGGCACGGGCAGCGGCATCCTGTCCATTCTGTCCCTGATGTTCGGGGCAAAGCACGCCCTGGGCACAGACCTGGATCCCTGTGCGGTGGACGCGGTGGCGGCCAACTGCCGGGACAACGGAATCGCCCCGGAGGATTTCGAACTGCTGATCGGCAACATCATTACCGACCGGGAGATACGGGATCGGGTGGGGTACGGCTGCTATGACATCGTGGCGGCCAATATTCTGGCGGAGGTACTGGTGCCGCTGACGCCTGTGATCGTGGAACATTTAAAACCCGGCGGTATTTACATCACCTCCGGTATCATTGACGACAAAGAACAGGCAGTGCGGGACGCCGTGACGGCGGCGGGCCTTACCATATTGGAAGTGACATATCAGGGAGAATGGGTTTCCGTGACCTGCCGGAAACCCGGGGAGGAACGTTCCTAAAACAATCCGCGCCAAATATCTCATGCATAGGGAGAGAGCCATGTATCAATTTTTTGTGGAACCGGACCAGATCCGGGATAAAGAGATTCTGATCCGGGGCGGAGACGTGAACCATATCAAGAATGTACTGCGCATGCGGGTGGGGCAGGAACTGTCCGTCAGCAACGGTGTGGACGGCCGGGAATACCGCTGCCATATCGCGGCGTTTCAGGAGGACCAGATCCGCTGCGAACTGCGCTTTGTCAAAGAAGAGGGGACGGAACTGCCCTCCCGGATCTATCTGCTCCAGGGCCTGCCCAAGGCAGACAAAATGGAGACCATTATTCAAAAGGCTGTGGAACTGGGGGTGTACCAGGTGGTCCCCGTGGCCACTCATCGGTCCGTGGTAAAGCTGGACGAGAAGAAAGCGGCGGCCAGGACGGCCCGCTGGCAGTCCATTGCCGAGGCGGCGGCCAAACAGAGCAGGCGGGGGGTGATTCCCCTGGTACAGCAGGTTATGAACTGGGAGCAGGCCCTGGGATTTGTCAGAGAGGTGCCGGTAAAGCTGATTCCCTATGAACTGGCGGAGGATATGGATAAGACCAGGGCCATGCTGGAAGGCTTGGAACCCGGCCAGGATATCGCCGTGTTTATCGGCCCCGAAGGGGGTTTTGAAGAGAGGGAGATTGCCTCCGCCATGGAGGCAGGGGCGGTCCCCATTACGCTGGGGCGGCGGATTCTGCGTACCGAGACGGCGGGCATGACCGTGCTGTCCTGGCTGATGTATCATTTGGAGATAGGGGGCGCACCCGGAAGCCGTGGTGCATATGATAGTTTATAGAGACCAGCAGCTTTGAAAGTTCATGCCCCTCAGGGGGCAGAGAGGGGAGAATATAATGGAAGTGTATTTAGATAATTCCGCAACCACAAGGGCGCTCCCCCAGGTGGCGGAACTGGTTACTAAAATCATGTGCGAAGAGTACGGCAATCCCTCCAGCCTGCACCGCAAAGGTGTGGAGGCCGAGCAATATCTGCGCTATGCCAGAGAGACGCTGGCAGGTATCCTGAAGGTTCAGACCAAGGAAATCCTTTTTACTTCGGGGGGGACGGAAGCCAACAATCTGGCGCTGATCGGCTGTGCCATGGCAAACCGCAGACAGGGCAATCATCTGATCACCACCCAGGTGGAACATCCGGCGGTGCTGCAGCCCATGCAGTATCTGGAGAGCCAGGGGTTCCAGGTCACTTACCTGCCTGTGGACGCATGGGGGCGGATATCCCTGCAGGATCTGGAAAACGCCATCCGTCCCGAGACCATTCTGGTGTCCGTCATGCATACCAACAATGAAGTAGGGGCGCTGCAGCCTATCCAGGAGGCGGGGGCGCTGATCAAGCGGCGCAATCCGGCCATTCTGTTTCATGTGGACGCCGTCCAGGGATTCGGCAAGTGCAGAATCCAGCCCAGACGTATGCAGATTGACCTGCTCTCCGTGAGCAGTCATAAAATCCACGGCCCCAAGGGCGTGGGCTTTCTCTATGTGGGAGAGCGGGTGAAAATCCAGCCCATCGTCTACGGAGGGGGACAGCAGAAGAATATGCGCTCCGGCACGGAGAATGTGCCCGGCATCGCAGGGATGGCCAAGGCGGCGGAAATGATTTATGCCCATCTGGACGAGGACACGGAGCGGCTGTATGAATTGAAAGAGTATTTTGTGGATCGGATCAGCCGGCTGGAAGGGATTCGGATCAACGGCATTCCCCAGGAGGGCTGCCGCGCCACGGCCCCCCATGTGGTGAGCGTATCCATTGCGGGGGTCCGCAGCGAAGTGATGCTGCACGCCCTGGAAGAGAAGGGGATCTATGTGTCGGCAGGGAGCGCCTGCGCCTCCAACAAGCCTCAGACATCGGCCACCCTGAAAGCCATGAAGCTGCCCAAAGAATTGTGGGACAGCACCATTCGGTTCAGCTTTTCCGTCTATACCACCAGAGAAGAAATTGACTATACATTGGACATAATGTATGATATGATTCCTATGTTGAGAAAATACACGCGCCGATGAAGAGCCGGGAGCCGGGGGCCTGTTCCCCGGTATCCCTTTTCCCAAGACTTGAAAACAACAGGCAGAAAGTCTCAGGCGGAAAAGGCTTTGCCCCATGCTCCGGTGTGGGCAGGAGAAACGAGGAAAAGTATGTTTACTGCATTTTTGATTAAATATGCCGAGATCGGCATAAAAGGGAGAAATCGGTATTTGTTTGAGGACGCGCTGGTCCGGCAGATCAAATATGCTCTGAAGAGATGCGATGGTGCGTTTGAAATCCGAAAGACCATGGGGCGCATCTTCGTGGAGGCCCAGAGTGCCTTTGACTTTGACGAGACGGTGGAGCAGTTACGCAGGGTCTTCGGCATCTGGGGCATCTGCCCGGTGATCTATGTGGAGGACCAGGGCTGGGAGAAACTCTGCGGGGAAGTGGTGGCTTATCTGGGAGAGATGTATCCTGACAAAAACAAAACGTTTAAGGTCAATGCCCGGCGCAGCCGCAAGAACTATCCCAAGGATTCCATGGAAATCAACCGGGATCTGGGTGAGGTGATCCTGGGGGCTTTCCCGGAGATGCGGGTGGATGTACACCGCCCGGACATCCTGCTGAACATCGAAGTGAGGGAAAAGATATATGTGTACTCCGAGACCATCCCCGGTCCCGGCGGTATGCCCGTGGGCACCGGCGGCAAGGCCATGCTGCTTCTCTCCGGGGGCATAGACTCTCCGGTGGCCGGCTATATGGTAGCCAAGAGGGGGGTTAAAATCGACGCCGTGTATTTCCACGCGCCGCCCTATACCAGCGAACGCGCCAAACTGAAAGTGGTGGACCTGGCCAGGCTGGTGTCCCGCTATACGGGCCCCATCTATCTGCATGTGATTAATTTTACGGATATTCAGATGTATATCTATGAGAACGCGCCCCATGAGGAATTGACCATCATCATGCGCCGATATATGATGCGGATTGCGGAAGCCATCGCCAAAGAGACGGAGTGCCTGGGGCTGATTACCGGGGAGAGCATCGGACAGGTGGCCTCCCAGACCATGAGTTCCCTGATTGCCACCAATGAGGTGTGCGAACTGCCGGTGTACCGTCCTCTGATCGGCTTTGATAAGGAGGAAATCGTGGAGGTGGCCAAGAAGATTGATACCTATGAGACCTCCATACAGCCCTTTGAGGATTGCTGTACCATATTTGTGGCCAAGCATCCGGTGACCAAGCCCAATGTAAACATTATCCGTAAGCATGAGAGGCATATGGTGGAAAAATTGGAGGAATTGATGAAAACGGCCCTGGAGACGGACGAACTGATCATCGTTTCACAGTGATAGGGACAAGTCCGGAAATGAAATCATACCGGGGCAGGGCCGGCGGTATGCATACAGAGATAATTATGGCCCGGCCATGTATGTATCAAATGCAGCCGGGCCATATTATTTGTATCCGTGGCATTACAATGTGTAAGGCGCCAGCGCCGCCAACACATCCTCCACATTTTCTTCGGCATGAATGTTCAGGTCGATGGGCTTGGACAGGTCCAGGCTGAAGATGCCCATGATGGACTTGGCGTCGATTACATATCTGCCTGACACCAGGTCAAAATCATAGTCAAACTTGGTGATGTCATTCACAAAGGACTTCACTTTGTCAATGGAATTAAGAGAAATCTGTATTGTTTTCAATGTTTCTACCTCCTTGCTGTTTTTCTTTGCTTCTGCTACCATATTAATGGCAGCATGGGTAAAAGTCAAGGAGAAAACAATACAAAAAAAGCGGGGAATCCTATGAAAAATGTTGCATTTCACAATTTGGGCTGCAAGGTGAATTCCTACGAACTGGATTACGTGCGGCAAATCTTACAGGAGAAGGGGTACAATGTGGTCCCCTTTGAGGAAAAGGCCGATATCTATATTATCAACACCTGCACGGTGACAAATATCGCGGACCGCAAGAGCCGTCAGATGCTGCACAGGGCCAGAGCGCTGAATCCCCGGGCGCTGGTAGTGGCCATGGGCTGCTATGTGCAGGCGGGCCAGGAGGAAGCGCTTCGGGACGCCTGTATTGACCTGGCCATCGGGAATAACCGGAAGAAAGACGTGGTTCGGATTCTGGAAGAATATCTGGAAAGCGAGTCTCTCCGGACAGAACCAATGTGCCGCAAAACGCTGGACGGCAGCACGGTCATAGATATAGGCCATACCCGGGAATATGAGGAGATGCAGCTTAAACAATCGGCGGAGCACACCAGGGCCTATGTGAAGATTCAGGACGGCTGCAACCAGTTTTGCAGCTATTGTGTCATTCCTTACGCCAGAGGGCGGGTGCGCAGCCGTTTCCGGGAGGATGTGCTGCGGGAAGTCCGGGGGATGGCGGCGGCAGGTTACCGGGAAGTGGTATTGACGGGAATTCATATCAGTTCCTACGGCATCGACCAGGTCAGGGAGGGGCAGACCCCTTCGGAAGACTACGGGGGGAGATCCCGGCTGATCGAACTGGTGGAAGAAATACAGAAAGTGGAGGGGCTTGAGCGGATTCGGCTGGGTTCTCTGGAACCCCGGATTGTGACGGAGGATTTTGCGGCGCGCCTGGCGGCCTGTGACAAAGTATGTCCCCATTTTCACCTGTCTTTGCAGAGCGGCTGTGATGCTACGCTGAAACGGATGAATAGACATTATACCGCCGGGGAATACTTACAGAGTGTAGAACGATTGCGCAGGACTTTTACATATCCCGCCATCACCACGGATGTGATTGTGGGCTTTCCCGGGGAGACGGAGGAGGATTTTGAGGTTTGCAGAAGATTCCTGGAGCAGGCAGGATTATATGAAATGCATATCTTTAAGTACTCCCGGCGCAGGGGAACCGTGGCCGACCGACTGCCGGACCAACTGACGGATGCGGTGAAAACCCGACGCAGCGCCCTGCTGCAGCAGCTGGAGAAGGAACAGTCCCGGGCTTTCCGCAGCAGATACATAGGGCGGGAAGCGGAAGTTCTGTTTGAGGAGACCAGGGAACTGGGCGGGAGCCTTTGCCAGGTGGGGTACACCAGAGACTATGTCCGGGTGGCGCTGCCCGGCGCGCAGCCCCTGCAGGGCAGCCTGGGACTGGTGCGGATCAGCGGTTTTCTCACGGAGGAGGTAATGCTGGCACAGCCTTTACAGCTTTGACTTGAAATTTTCTGACAAATAGAGTATGATTAGAAAATAGCAGGATACATTCGTGGAGGACATATGCAGGATTTAGGGAATACACAATACTTTAAAGTACAGACAGAGCCGGAGAAAGGCGTAAAAGTAATCCTTTCCACCGTATATGAAGCGCTGACGGAAAAGGGGTATGACCCGGTCAACCAGATCGTGGGATATATCATGAGCGGGGACCCCACTTATATCACCAGTCACAAGAGCGCCCGCAGCCTGATTATGAAAGTGGAGCGGGACGAGATTGTGGAGGAATTGCTGACCGAGTATATCCGCCATAACCAGTGGCATGCCTAGGCAGGGGGATTGTTATGCGTATTATGGGGCTTGATTTCGGGTCAAAGACAGTGGGGGTGGCCGTCAGTGATCCGTTGGGCATCACGGCCCAGGGGCTGGAGATTATTCGGCGCAAGGAGGAGAACAAGCTGCGGCAGACCTATGCCAGAATAGAGGAATTGATTGTGGAGTACCAGGTGGAGGAGATTGTACTGGGACTGCCCAGGAACATGAATGCCACGGAAGGCGAGCGGGCAGGACTCACCAGGGAATTCAGAGATGGGCTGGAGCGCAGGACAGGCCTTCCTGTGACACTCTGGGACGAGAGACTGACCACAGTGGCGGCGGACAAGGCCATGATGGAGGCCGGCATCCGCAGGGAACATCGCAGGGACTATGTGGATATGATTGCCGCAAGCCTGATCCTGCAGGGCTTTCTGGACTATCGGGCCATGGGAAAAGAGGCTGACAGGAGGGACGGCGGCTCCGGGGAGTGAGAGGCCGTGGGCCGGTCCCGGAATGCATTTAAGGAGGAAAAATTTGGGAAAATTGGAGAAGGTAACCTTTCATCCTGACGGTGAAGCACCGGTGGATTTTTTCGTGTTGGAACAGACCAGGATCGGAGGTTATAGCTATATCCTGGTGACGGATTCTGAGGATGGCGACGGGGAGGCTCTGATCCTCAAGGATACATCCCGGGACGGGGAAGAGGAAAGCGTGTTTGTCATCGTGTCGGACGACGAGGAATTGCGGGCAGTGGCCGGCGTATTTGAGAACATGCTGGAAGATGTGGAGTTAGTGTAGAATTCAACGACGCTCCCGGACAGGGGGGCTTTATATTTCGGGAAAACCCGTAATATGCATGTAGTGAAAATTTGGAGGAATATCATTGAATAGGAAAAAAGAGAATAAGAGCGAAGGCACATCCAGACTGAAGATCATCCCTCTGGGCGGCCTGGAGCAGATTGGTATGAACATTACTGCCTTTGAGTATGAAGACAGTATTATTGTGGTGGACTGCGGACTGGCATTCCCGGCGGACGATATGCTGGGCATAGACCTGGTGATCCCGGATATCACTTATCTGAAGGATAATGTGGACAAGGTAAAGGGCTTCGTGATCACCCACGGGCATGAGGATCATATCGGTGCTCTGCCCTATGTATTGAAAGAGATTAATGTGCCCGTGTACGCCACCCGGCTGACCATGGGCATTATCGAGAACAAGCTGAAAGAGCATAATCTGATGAAGGGCACCAAGCGCAAGGTAGTGAAGTTCGGGCAGTCCATCAACCTGGGACAGTTCCGTGTGGAGTATATCAAGACCAACCACAGCATCGTGGACGCGGCGGCTCTGGCCATCTACTCTCCTGCGGGCACGGTGGTGCACACCGGCGATTTCAAGGTGGATTACACGCCTGTATTCGGCGATGCCATTGATCTGACCCGCTTTGCGGAGATCGGCAAGAAAGGTGTGCTGGCGCTGATGTGCGAATCCACCAATGCGGAGCGGCCGGGTTTCACCCCCTCCGAACGCACGGTGGGCAAGACCTTCGACACATTGTTTGAGGAGCATAAGAACACCCGTATTTTTGTGGCAACCTTTGCGTCCAATGTGGACAGGGTGCAGCAGATCATCAATTCGGCCTACAAGTTTGGCCGCAAGGTGGTGGTGGAAGGCCGCAGCATGGTGAATGTGATTGAGACCGCCATTAACCTGGGCTGCATCAATATCCCGGAAAACACGCTGATAGAGATTGACAAGCTGAAGAATTATCCGGACGAACAGCAGGTGATCATCACCACGGGCAGTCAGGGAGAGAGCATGGCAGCCCTGAGCCGTATGGCCGGAGATATGCACAAGAAAATCACCATCGGCCACGGGGATACGGTTATCCTTTCTTCCAGTCCCATACCGGGCAATGAGAAAGCGGTGACCAAAATCATCAACGAACTGCTGCGCAAGGGAGCGGATGTGATTTTCCAGGACACCCATGTGTCCGGACATGCCTGCCAGGAGGAGATCAAACTGATCTATACTCTGGTGCATCCCAAATACTCTATCCCGGTGCACGGGGAGTATAAGCATCTGAAGGCCCAGGCCAGAATCGCGGAGAATCTGGGCATTGACAAGAACAATATTTTCATCCTTTCCTCCGGTGACGTGCTGGAACTGGATGATAAAAAGGCCAGCGTTACAGGGCATGTCCCCGTGGGAAGCATCCTGGTGGACGGCCTGGGCGTGGGCGACGTGGGCAATGTGGTACTGCGGGACAGGCAGCATCTGGCGGAGGACGGCATCCTGATCGTGGTCATGAGCCTGGACAAGTACAGCGGTCAGCTGGCGGCCGGGCCGGATATCGTATCCAGAGGATTTGTCTATGTGAGAGAGTCGGACGAGTTGATGGAGGAAGCGCGCCATGTGGTGGACAACGCGCTCTCCGGCTGCATTGACCGTGGGATCACGGACTGGGGCAAACTCAAGAGCACCACGAAAGACGTGCTGGGCGAATATGTATGGAAAAAGACCAAGAGACGTCCCATGATCCTGCCCATCATTATGGAAGTGTAGAAAAATCGGCGTATATGCCCGCGGAGCGGGCGGACAGGAGTTGAGATGAAGCTGGAAGGATGTCTGGAGCAGGCCGTTGAGGCCTTGGTCGGCGCGATAAAGGGATCGGATGCATATGGAAAATATCTGTCCGCGCTTGCGGCGGTAAAACAGCAGCCAGAGCTGAAACAGCAGATCGACCGGTTCCGCCGGGAGAATTATATCATGCAGAACACCGGCGATATGGCATTTGAACGGATTGAACAGTTTGAGAGGGAGTACTCGGACTTTCGGGAGAACCCCCTGGTGTCGGATTTTCTGGCGGCGGAACTGGCCCTGTGCCGCACAATCCAGCAGATTAACTTTAATATTACGGAAGCATTGGATTTTGAGTAGGGAACAGGTGATACAGGCATGAATGCAAAAACTCTGATAGCTGCGGTATGCGGCACAATATTGAAGGTGGCGGCGGCGGCCCTGATCATCATGATGATCTATCGCGGCGCCATCATGGCTTATGACTACGGTTACAGGATCTTTGAGGAACCTGCCATTTCTGCCGGGGAGGGGCGGGCGGTCAGCGTGACCGTCACGGAAGACATGTCTGCCGGCGAAATGGGGCGGCTGTTCCTGAGCAAGGGGCTGATCCGGGACGACAGGCTGTTTGTGTTACAGTACTATCTGTCCGAATTTCGAAAGGATTTGAAAACGGGAGATTTTGAACTGAGCACCGCCATGACGGTGGAGGAGATGATGGAAGCCATGACAAAGGAGCCGGCAGTGCCCACGCCGGAGCCTGCGGGCATGGATGATCTGCCCCAGGACGTCCTGGATCCGGGGCCGGAGTCCGGCGGCGACGACCAGCCGGAGGGTGACCAGGACGGAGGCGGAACCCCCCAGGGGGCCGAATAACTGCATGATTGTTAATGAGAGATTGGTTGCCTTTATTAATTCGTTTGATAAAGGCAACACGCCTTTTTTGGATAAATTGGAAAAGGACGCGCATGAGGCGGGGGTTCCCATCATACGCAGAGAGACCCAGAGCCTGTTAAAGTTCCTGCTGACAGCCCACCGCCCCGGCAGGATTCTGGAGGTGGGCGCCGCGGTGGGTTACTCGGCGCTTTTTATGTGTGAATACGGGCCGGAAGGCTGTCATGTCACCACCATCGAAAAATATGATAAATGGGCGGCCCAGGCCAGGGAAAATTTCACCGGGGCCGGGCGGCAGCGGCAGATTACACTGCTGGAGGGGGACGCCGCGGAGGTCCTGAAGGGGTTGGAAGATCAATACGACCTGGTGTTTATGGATGCGGCCAAGGCACAGTACATATATTTCCTGCCCCAAGTGCTGCGGCTTATGCCTCCGGGCGGTCTGCTGGTATCGGACAATGTGCTGCAGGACGGAGATGTGCTGGAGTCCCGGTTTGCCGTGACCCGCCGCAACCGCACCATCCATGCCCGGATGAGGGAGTATTTGTTTGAACTGACCCATCATCCCGGACTGGAGACCTGCATCCTTCCGGTGGGGGACGGAGTGACCCTCAGCGTGAAGCATATTTAGCTGGACAGGTGAAGTTGTAGAACTTCACCCTTTAGTGCCGTTGCGCAGCGACTGGGAGATCAGAAGATCTCCATTAGGAGGAATATATGAAACGTAAGAAACCGGAATTGCTGATCCCGGCCTCCAGTCTGGAGGTGCTGCGGACGGCGGTGATTTTTGGCGCGGACGCGGTATATATCGGGGGTGAGGCATTCAGCCTGCGGGCCAAAGCCAGGAATTTTACCATGGAGGAGATGGCAGAGGGGATTGCCTTTGCCCATGCCCGGGGCGTCAGGGTCTATGTGACTGCCAATATCCTGGCCCACAACGGGGACCTGGAGGGGGCGGAACAGTATTTTTCGGAATTGAGAGATATGTCTCCCCAGCGGGCGGATGCCCTGATCATATCGGATCCGGGACTGTTCGCCATAGCCAGGAAGGTGTGGCCGGAGGTGGAGATCCATATTTCCACCCAGGCCAACAATACCAATTATGAGACTTTTTTGTTCTGGTGGCAGTTGGGAGCCAGAAGGGTGGTGAGCGCCCGGGAACTGTCCCTGGCGGAGATCGGGGAGATCCGGCGGCGCATCCCGGAGGAGATGGAGATCGAAAGTTTTGTCCATGGGGCCATGTGCGTGTCCTATTCCGGGCGCTGTCTGCTGAGCAATTACTTTACCCGCAGGGACGCCAACAAGGGAGCCTGTACCCATCCCTGCCGCTGGAAATTCGCGGTGATGGAAGAGACCCGGCCGGGAGAATATCTGCCGGTATATGAGAATGAGCGGGGGACATTTATCTTCAATTCCGGAGATCTGTGCATGATTGACCATATTCCTCAGCTGGTGGAGGCGGGAATAGACAGTTTTAAAGTTGAGGGGCGCATGAAAACGGCCCTGTATGTGGCGGCGGTGGCCAGGACTTACCGCAGGGCCATAGACGACTATTTTGAGAGCGGGGAAAAATACCTGCGCAACAGGGATTGGTACCGGGCGGAGATCGCTAAATGCACTTACCGAAAATTCAACACGGGCTTTTATTTCGGAAAGCCGGATGAAAATGCCCAGATTTATGACAATAGTACATATGTGAACGAATATACATATCTGGGATCTATACAGCAGGTAAGGACCGGGCAAATTCCCCGGACGCCGATCCGGGAGCAGAGGGGTGATATGGATCCGGCCCTGCAGGACGCCGCAGGAGGGCAACAGGCAGATTTACAGGACGCCGCCGGGGAGCACCGGGCAGTGCTGGCCCTTGTGGAGCAGCGCAATAAGTTCTGCGTGGGGGATCGGATCGAGATTATGAAGCCGGACGGCGCCAATCTGGAGGTTACAGTGGAGGCCATGTATAACGGAGATCTGCAGCCCGTGGAAAGCTGTCCCCACGCCAGGGAGAAGATCTGGCTGCGCCTGTCCCGGACCCCGGAGCCCTACGACCTGCTGCGGGTGCAGAACTGCGGGGAGGAGGGAAGGCGGCCATGATCTGCCGCCGGTCCTGCCTTCCGTGGCCGGAAAAGTTTTTTCTTGCATTTTATGAAAAAAAAAGGTATTTTATTTTAAGAAAAATATGCATGATACATAGTGATATAAAGGAGTAGTCTGTATGAGCGAGACGATAGGTGTGGAGGAACTTTTTGCCAGTAGGGTATTTACCCTGGGCAAGATGAAGGAGAGGCTTACCAGGCAGACATTCGCCGAGGTGAAGCGGGTGATGGAACAGGGCGGGGAACTGCCTTTGGCCACCGCCGATGTGGTGGCCAAAGCCATGAAGGATTGGGCCGTGGAGAACGGCGCCACTCATTACACCCACTGGTTTCAGCCTTTGACCGGCATCACCGCGGAAAAGCATGACGCGTTCGTGTCCCATCCCGACAGCGAAGGCAGAATGCTGCTGGAGTTTTCCGGCAAGGAGTTGATCAAAGGGGAGCCGGACGCTTCCTCCTTCCCTTCCGGGGGCCTGCGGGCTACTTTTGAGGCCAGGGGTTATACCGCCTGGGACATGACGTCCCCCGCATTTTTAAAGGAGGACGCCACCGGCGTGATTCTATGCATCCCTACTGCGTTCTGCTCTTATACCGGGGAGGCGCTGGATAAAAAAACACCGCTGCTGCGTTCCATGGAAGCCATCAGCCAGCAGGCCCTGCGTATTGTGCGGCTCTTTGGCAACACGGAGGCTGCCAGAGTGGTGCCCAGCGTGGGTGCGGAGCAGGAGTATTTTCTGGTGGACCGGGAGAAATATCTGCAGCGGGACGACCTGATCTTTGCGGGACGTACCCTGTTCGGAGCCCCCGCTCCCAAGGGCCAGGAACTGGAGGATCACTATTTCGGCACGATCCGGGAGCGCATCGGCGCGTATATGAAGGATCTTAACATAGAACTCTGGAAGCTGGGAGTGACGGCCAAGACCCAGCACAATGAGGCGGCTCCGGCCCAGCATGAACTGGCGCCCATTTATGAGACCGCCAATATCGCCGTAGATCATAACCAGCTTGTCATGGAGACCATGAAGAAAGTGGCCGGACGCCACGGCCTGACCTGCCTGCTGCACGAGAAGCCCTTTGCGGGGGTAAACGGCTCCGGCAAACATGACAACTGGTCTCTGTGCACGGACAATGGGGTAAATCTCCTGGATCCGGGCGTTACGCCCAATGCCAATATTCAGTTTCTGCTGGTGCTGGCCTGTATCATGAAGGCGGTGGACACCCATGCGGACCTGCTGCGCCAGAGCGCGTCCGATGTGGGCAATGACCACAGGCTGGGGGCCAATGAGGCTCCCCCCGCCATTATCTCCATGTTTTTGGGAGAACAGCTGGACGATGTGGTGAAACAGCTGGTGGAGACCGGGGAGGCGGCTCATCTGATCGAAGGGGGTAAGCTGGAAACCGGTGTATCTACTCTGCCCGACTTTGAGAAAGACGCCACAGACCGCAACAGGACTTCGCCTTTTGCCTTTACGGGCAATAAGTTTGAGTTCCGCACCGTGGGCTCCGCAGATTCCATCGCCAGCCCCAACACCACTCTCAATGCCATTGTGGCAGAGGCTTTCTGCGAGGCGGCGGATACTCTGGAGCGGGAGATGGCTGGGGGAAAGGAATTCGAACTGGCGGTGCATGACCTGATCAAAGAATATATGAGCAGACACCAGAGGATCATCTTCAACGGAGACGGCTATTCCGAAGAATGGGTAAAAGAGGCGGCCCGGCGCGGGCTTCCCAATATCAAGTCCATGGTGGAGGCGGCGGGTACGCTGACCACGGATAAGGCCATCAGGCTGTTTGAGAAGTTTGGCATATTCACCAGGGTGGAACTGGAATCCCGGGAAGAGATTTTGTACGAGACCTATGCCAAGACCATCAATATCGAAGCGCTGACCATGATTAATATGGCAAACAAAAAGTATATTCCTGCGGCAGTGGGGTACACCAAGACCCTGGCTGACACGGTAATTGCCGTGCGGGAGGCCGGTGCGGACGCTTCCGTTCAGTCGGAACTGCTTGGCGAGGTGAGTGTCCACCTTACGGCGGCCAGAAAGGCACTGAAAGAACTGGAGGGTGCCACTGCCCAGGCCGGGGCCATGCAGGACATCAAGTCCCAGGCGTTTTTTTACAAGGATAGGGTGAAAGAGGCCATGGAAGCCCTGCGTGCTCCCATAGACGCGCTGGAAATGTTGGTAGACAAGAAAGTCTGGCCCGTGCCTTCCTACGGAGAATTGATTTTCGAAGTATAAAAGCGGATTTCTGGGAATTTTCCCCTTCTGAAGTTCATTCTTTGGAAGGGGAAGATGCCGCTATAGCAAGGTAATTGGCCCGAAACAGGAAAAAGTAAGAAAAAAGAGAAAATTTTTGCATTTTCCTCTTGCAAAATGGAAATACTTCGTGTATAATTCATCAAGTAGTAAAGAAATAGCGCTATCGCCAAACGGTAAGGCAACGGACTCTGACTCCGTCATTTCAAGGTTCGAATCCTTGTAGCGCTGCTGGAAAGCCTTTAGAGAGAAATCTTTGAAGGCTTTTTCGAACAGGCAGAAAAGTGCGTCCGCTATCGGTACGGCTATAATCTGGGCCTCCATCAGGCGGCTGCAGGCTATCAGCGGGCGCTTCGCATGGTGCGCATCGGAGATTGCGTGCTTTAATTGCATTAAAAATATTTATTCTCATTTTATAAAGCGGGAGGTAATCATTATGTCAAAAATAAGCGTAGATATAGAATACATAAAAGATAATCTCCGACACATAGGGTATGAGATTTCCGATTGTGTCGAAAAAGAAAACAACGGAAAGAATTGGCAGCTTAAATTTAGCAATAGTGGATCTATCGTTTCTATATACGACTCTAATAATGTGAAAAGCACAGTTGTAAACGGGAAAGCAGACGAAGAAGAAAAAACAGCATTGAAATTTATTGTTGATTCATTAAAAGCTAAAGAACTGGTGATTGATCCTTTAAATCCTGTAATTGTGAACATAATAAGAAGTCGAAAAGAAGATTATTTTTATGACTTTAAGCGGATACCTCACGGAAATAATGAGGACATGCTTCACGATATATTATGCTTGGCTAATAACATAGAAAACAGGGACGCTTATTTAATTCTTGGTGTAGCAGATGATTACTCGGTTGTAGGAGTTGATAAGGAATGGAAGTCAAATAACATTTTCGATTTTATGAGAACACAGCAATTTGCTGGCGATCATATGCCAGAAATTGAAGTGAAAGACCTGTTTTACAAATACATGAGGATTGTCGTTATTAAATGTAAAAGTTCAAAATATGTTCCATTCTATTTAACTAAAAGGTATAAGGGAATTAACCAAAATCAAATATATACTCGTTTAGGAGATACAAATACGCCCAAAAACGAAAGTGCAAATTACAGTGAGATAGAAAGACTATGGCGTTTTCATTTTGAAAGAGAAAATGAATAGAATACTTTTATGCACTGCATTTCCTCGTCAAGGCTACCATCTTTGACGAGTTATTACAATAGGAAACGTGCGTGAAACCGAGAGACCTGAAACAGAGAGATTTGGAAAATTTCTCTGTTTTTTTTGAATATATGTACTTCTGAAAAATATCTTTTTCCCGAAATATAAATATCCCTCTTCCTGAAATATCTATGATTTTTCCATACTTAGTTGAAAACATAATATTTCTGACTTAACAGGCATGAGCTTCTGGCTATTTTTAACTGGGAATATTTTTATATCAATAAACAGTGAAAAGAATCATATCCGTCTTGACATATGGACTGCAAAGTGTTATCCTTTAATTAGACTACAAGATGTAGTCAAAGAGGGGAGAATATTATGATACAGCAGGTTTCAGATGCGGAACTGGATTTGATGAAAATCGTATGGGCCAACGGGGGAACGGTGCTTTACGCGCATATCATGGAGGAACTGGCAAAGACCGACCGCTCATGGCAGAAAAACACGGTTATTACATTGCTGTCCCGGCTGGTAGATAAGGGATTGTTAAGAACCCGCAAGATCGGGCGGCGCAATGAATACACCGCCATTGTATCCGAGTCCGACTATCAGGCGGCGCAGACCCAAAATCTGATTGGTAAACTGTATGACGGGGATGTAAAAGGTCTGGTGACAACCCTGATACAGCGGGAAATGATAACCTCCCAGGACTATGAGGAACTGAAAAGATTCTGGAACAGTGGGGAGGACAGGTAGATGAGCCGCGTTTTTTATATCTTTCTTTCCATGTCGTTCTCGGGTTCTCTGCTGTTTCTGGGGCTGCTGCTTTTAAAGCCCTGGCTGCAAAACAGGATCAGCAGGCAGTGGCAGTACTATGCCTGGCTGGTGGTCATTGCGCGTCTGCTGCTGCCGGTGACGCCGGGCATAAGTCTGGCCGGAAACCTGTTCCAGTGGGCGGGGCAGGCGGTGACGCCGTCCCCTTCCTACGCCGGGGCGGAACAGTGTCCAATACCCCATATGCTCAGGAACAGCAAACCCGGAGGAGATGAACTTATGCAGGATGGTAATATCTCCGTCAGCGTGGGGCTTCCGCAGGAGGGTAATGCTTTTGGCAGTGCAGGGCTTCCCCGGGAGAGCAATGTCTCCGGCAGTGCCACATTTCCGCAGGAAGACAATAATCCTGGGAATGCCGAACTTTTGCAGAGTGGCAAGGTCCCTGGTGCCGGCCTTCTCCCAGGGGCAGTATTACGGTTTCTATGGATGCTCTGGCTGGCCGGAGTTCTGGTGCTGTTGGTACGGAAAATCACGGCTTACCAGAGTTTTGTAAAGTATATGAAGACAGGTTGCGAGGCGGTGGAGGAGCCCGCCCTGCTGGATCTGCTGGCCTTGGAGGGGGAGCGGGCGGGAGTGAGACGTCCGATAGAGTTGTATGGCAACAGCCAGGCTTCTTCCCCCATGCTCTTAGGCTGTTTCCGCCCCTGCATTATACTCCCGGATCCGGGATTGCCCAAGGAAGACTTTCTCTGCACCGTGAGGCATGAACTGTGTCATTACAGGAGGAAGGATCTGTTCTACAAATGGCTGGTGCAGATTACGGTGTGCCTGCACTGGTTCAATCCTCTGGTCCATATGATGGGGCAGGAAATCAGCCGGGCCTGCGAACTTTCCTGCGACGAGGCTGTGGTATGGTCATTGGATGAAAAAGGACGCCGGGCCTATGGAGATACGCTTCTCCGGGCTGTGGCTCCGAAGAAAGACGGCAAAGAATGTGCCGCCTCGGTGATGCTGGGGGAAAGCGCCGTACTATTAAAAGAAAGGTTGGATGCAATTATGAAATTCAGAAAAATGTCCCGGAGCAGTCGCTGCGCCATGCTGCTGCTCACGGCAGCGCTGGGATTGGGCTTCACAGCCACGGGTGCATACGCAGCAGGGGAAAACGGCTCCGGCAAGGGCGTAAACGAAAAACATGCAGAGACATTATCGGAGAATGTGCCGCCGGTTTCCGGGGAGAACAATGAGGAAGAGGTGGAGATAGAGACCATTACCTTCAAAGACACCACATACTATCTGATTTTCAATGAGGAACAGCTGCGTGCGATCGGCACGGGGACTTATGGCATGGATTTGGACTATCTGCAGCAGGGCCATATCCAACTCTCGGAGGAGGAATGGATTCCCATAGGGACACAGGACCATCCTTTTACGGGCAGTTATAATGGCAATGGTTTTGAAATCTCCGGGCTGACAGCCTGCCTGTTTGGGGTTGCGGAGGACGCGCATCTTTACAATATCAATCTGCGGGATTATGAGATCCCAGGCCTGGAAGAAAAGACTCCGGAATGGTCCCATAGCCCCATTCTGGCCCAGGAAAAGGGAGATGTTCGCTGTTATGATAATTTTGTGTACCCCAAGGAGAAATCCGAGCAGACCAGTGCGCCGGGCGCCAGCGGGCCAGCGGCTTTGGCGGAAAGCAGTTATGCGCAGGGGGATGTAGGACAGTTTTCCAAAGTATTTTTCCAGCTTAACAGGAAAACGCAGGAAGCCTGGCTGGAAAGGTCGTTCGAAGATAGGGAAATTGCCTTTTTCTCTGTGTGCCTGTGGGATTTGTGGGAGGACTGCCCTACGGCTTTGGCTCTGGCGGAGGAAATTTATCAGGCAAAGGAAATCGCTTTTTTCTCTGTGCTGGCAGACGAGGGGCTGAGCCAGCAAACCCTTGAAAACTGGCTGGATCAGGCGACGATGGATAAGAGGACTGATTTTCAGATGGTACTTCTGGAGGCTCTGGACAGGGACTGGGAGGCGGAGGCCCTGGAGGCAGAACTGAAGCTGCAGCGCCTTGCGGAGTATGAAGCTGTTGGCATTGTGGGATCCGGCCATGTATATGAGTATCTTGGCCAGCCTGTCAATATTCTTTTGGATCATCAGGCGGGCAGCCAATCCTATTTTCTGAATATGAATCCGGCCGGCACGGTAAATATCAAAATCACCCGGGGCGCTGACGGCCGGATTGAGAGTGTGGACTATATGACCGAGGAAGAGGTAGACAGACTGTGTAATGGGTACGATGAATAGAGAAAGGGTTTTTACCGCGGGAAATGTGCGTGAAACAGAGAGATCCGGGAAATCTCTCTGTTTTTTGCGTTGCAGGCAGGGGGAAAAGTGGTTACAATAAAGAATAAAGGAAAGTAAATCGGCGGCAGATGTATTCCGGGAAAAAGTTCCGAGCGGGAGTCTGCGCGGGAGAAATGGAGAAAGGGTATGTTTGCAGGCAGATGGATGAAATGGATTGCGGCGGGCTGTTGCCTGGCTTTGCTGGCGGGATGCGGTACAGGGAGGAAGGAGGACGCAGCTTCCGGGGAGGGAAAACCTGTTGCGGAGCAGACGCTGCCCGGGGAAGAAGGCAGGGAGGGAGTGTCTGAACCTTCTTCAGCGGAGTCGGTTCAAGCGGAGTCTTCTTCGTCGGAGTCGTTCCAGGCTGAATCTGCCTCATCGGATGTGTCCCAGGCTGAATCGTCCTTGTTGGAGTCGTTCCAGGCTGAATCTGCCTCGTCGGAGTCGTTCCAGGCTGAATCTGTCTCGTCGGAGTCGTTCCAGTCTGAACCGTCCTCGTCGGAGTCAGTTCAGTCTGAACCGTCCTCGTCGGAGCCAGTTCAGTCTGAACCGTCCTCGTCGGAGCCGGTTCAGCCTGAGCCGTCCTCATCGGAGCCGTCCCAGGGGGAACTATCCTCGTCAGAGCCCTCCACGCCCGAATTGCCTGTCCTGCCGCCCCTGCAGGTACAGCCGCCCCTGACCGGCGGCCACATCATTGCCATTGACGCCGGGCATCAGGCCAGGGGCAACAAAGAGAAGGAACCCCTGGGTCCCGGCAGCGAGGAGATGAAAGCCAAGGTGTCTTCCGGCACCCGGGGCGTGTCAACGGGTGTCTATGAGTATGAATTGAACCTGACCATTGCCCAGGCGCTGCAGGCAGAGTTGGAGGCCCGGGGCTATACGGTCGTGATGATCCGGGACAGCCATGACGTGGATATCAGCAACAAGGAACGGGCGGAGACGGCCAACGCTTCCGGGGCCGAAGTGTTTCTGCGCATTCATGCCAACGGCTCCGAAAAAAGCAGCGTCCAGGGCACGCTGACCATCTGCAATACCGCTTCCAGTCCCTTTAACCCGGGGATCCATGACGAAAGTTATCGCCTGTCCCAGGAGGTGCTGTCCCATATGGTGGCCCTGATGGGTTCCAAAGACCGGGGGATCTGGGAGACGGATACCATGAGCGGCATAAACTGGTGCACCATCCCGGTGACCATTATAGAGATGGGATACATGAGCAATGCGGAGGAGGACGAACGGATGCAGACCGCCGATTACCAAAGCCGGATTGTGCAGGGTATTGCGGACGGGGTGGATGCGTATTTCACAGAGGCGGACAGTTCCCTTGATTGACAAGCCCGCCCGGTTGTGCGATAATCATTTTTATATAAACTCAAAATACTGAATTCCCGGAGGATATTTAACCCTGGGCTCTCTGCTCGGATGTCCGGCCGCCGGGAAATGGATTCTGCAGACTATGTGTCGGCAGGAGATATACAACGCTTGTAACAGGAGGCAGGGCATGGAATATGGGACACAAAACAGGAATATACAATATGACCTGCTGAGGATACTGGCGGCGTTCAGCGTGGTGATGCTCCACAGCGCGGCCCAGCACTGGTATGATCTGCCCATCGACGGCCCGGCGTGGAAGACGGTCAACGCCTATGACGCCTGTTTCCGATTCGGCGTGCCCATATTTGTAATGATCAGCGGAGCCATTTTTCTGGATCCGAAGCGGGAATTGGATGTGAAGCGTCTCTACAGGCATAATATGCTGCGCCTTGCCGTGATCTATCTGCTCTGGGGAGCGGCATATGGTCTGATGGACTGCTATCATTATGGCTTTGCCAATCTGACCTGGAAGGATATCCTGAAAGAGATGGCGTCAGGGCGTTATCATCTGTGGTATCTGCCTATGCTGGTGGGGATTTATGCGCTGCTGCCGGTGCTGCGGAGCTGGGTGCTGCAGGCCCGGAAGCAGAATCTGCAGTATTTTCTGGCTCTGTTCGCAGTACTGCAGGTGCTTCGTGTTACGGCTTTGGCCTTTGTAAAAAATGATCAGCTTCGGCATCTGCTGAGCCTGGGGGAAATTCCCATGGTTTGCGGTTATCTGGGGTATTTTGTACTGGGCTATTATTTGGTGCATATAGGGATTCCCCGTAAAACTCATAAAATATTTTATCTGGCGGCGCTTCCCTGCGCAGCGCTGAACATTCTGATCAGCACCCTTCAGACCGCCCGGGACGGCGTTCCCAACGGCGGGATCTATGACGGTTTCTGTCTTTTCACATTCCTGCTTGTGATTGCCGTATTCCTGTTTTTCACGGAGGGAATCAAGAACCACAAATGGGGCAAGGGCAGCGCCGCCGTGATAGCAGAGCTGTCTAAGGGGACGCTGGGTATCTATCTGCTTCATATCGGGGTAATGGAACTGCTGGAAGCCAGGGGCATCCACAGCGCCATGATGCCGGTGGCGGTGGGAGTTCCCCTGCTGGCCCTGCTGGTTTTTGCGCTTTGCTATGGGATTTCAGCGCTGCTGCGGCGGATTCCCTGGGTAGGACGGTACCTTTGCTGAGCCCTGGACAGCCCCGGACCCGGGGCATGAGGAGCAGATTGGGAAACTCACAGAATCAGGAGGATGCAGGAAAAATGTATCTATTTAAGAGCCAAATACGGTATAGCGAGTGCGACAGTCAGGCCAGGCTGAGTCTGGCCGGGCTGCTGAACTACTTTCAAGATTGTTCCACTTTTCAGTCGGAGGTCCTGGGGGTGGGAGGCAAATATCTGAAGGAAAACAATCTGGTGTGGGTGCTGTCCTCCTGGCAGATCGTGGTAAACCGCTATCCGGGCCTGTGCGAGGAGGTGGAGACGGGGACTTTTCCCTATGGCTTCAAGGGCTGTTTCGGATATCGTAATTTCTTTATGCGGACTGCGGAGGGGGAAACACTGGCCCAGGCCAACTCCCTGTGGACCCTGCTGAATCTGGAACAGCAGACCATGGCCCATCCCACAGAGCGGATGAAGGAAGTCTACGAAATTCAGGACAAACTGCCCATGGAATACGCCTCCAGGAAGATTGCCGTGCCGGAGGACGGCATGTATGAGGAACCGATTGTGGTGAAAAAGCATCATCTGGACACCAATCATCATGTAAACAACGGACAGTTTGTGGATATGGCCATGAACAGCCTGCCGGAGGACTTCGCCATCCGGCAGATGCGGGCAGAATACAGGATGCAGGCCCATCTGGGGGACGAACTGATTCCCTATGTGGTCAGGACTCCCGGACTGTGCGTGGTATCGTTGCGCAGTCCGGAGGGAAAACCCTATGCGGTGGTGGAATTTATGTCAAATGAGATGCCAGGTTGAAAAGCCGGAGGCATTCGGAGAGAGGAAAAGATGAAATTAGGAGAAAAACAAATTTTATATGTGGTAAAAAGGGTGGAATTCGGGGTGTATCTGGCCGAACACCACAACGATACGGAGGAAAGAGTGCTGCTGCCGGCCAAACAGGTGCCGCCGGATACGGGCATTGGAGATCAACTGGAAGTCTTTTTGTATAAGGATTCCAAGGACCGGATGATTGCCACCACCAATTCCCCCAGGCTGGTAATGGGGCAGGTGGCCGAACTCACGGTGGCCCAGACCGGCAAGATCGGGGCTTTTCTGGACTGGGGCCTGGAGAAGGATCTGCTGCTGCCTTTCCGCCAACAGGTGAAGCGGGTAAAGGAAGGGGAGAAAGTACTGGTATCCCTCTATATCGACAAGAGCCAGCGCCTGTGCGCCACCATGAATGTTTACCACAATCTGCGCTCCGACAGCCCTTATCACACGGATGATCAGGTGGTGGGCCGGGCCTATGCCTCCAGTGACGAGTATGGCGTGTTTGTGGCCGTGGACAATCAATATTCCGCCCTGATCCCCAAAAAGGAACTTTATGGGCAGGTGACGCTGGGAGAGGATCTGCGGGCCAGGGTTTCCAAAGTACAGCCTGACGGCAGGCTGGTACTGAGCATCCGGGAGAAAGGCTATCTGCAGATCCAGGAGGACGCGGAACGGCTGCTGGAGATTCTGGACAGCTACGAGGGGGTGCTTCCCTTCAATGACAAAGTATCCCCGGCCATTATCCTGCGGGAGACGGGAATGAGCAAAAACGAGTTTAAGCGGGCGGTGGGCAATCTGCTTAAGGCAGGGAAAATACAGATTACGGAAAAGGTAATACGGAGAATATGAACATAAAAAAAGCCAACTGGATGTTTCTGGCGCTGGTGATATCCCATGCGGGGCTGAATCTGCTGGCGGCCTGCACATCGCTGATGGATGCGGTGGTGCAGAATGTGGCGTTGAATATCATAGTGTCGGAGATCACGATCTGGCTTCCGGCAGTGGTGTTTCTGCTGGCGGGCAAAATCCGCCCTGCGGCTTACTGCCGTCTGAAAAAAGTCCGGGTTTCCACGATGCTGATGACGGTGCTGTTCACATTGCTGTTGGAACCCCTGATCACGGTGGTCAATGCCGTCTCCATGTTGTTTGTGGAAAATACGGTGGCGGGCCTTAGTCCGCAGATCCTGCAGTTACCCCTGTGGGGGATGCTTCTGGGCATTGCGGTATATGCCCCTTTTGCGGAGGAACTGGCCTTCAGGGGCGTGCTCTACCAGAGCTACCGGCAGCAGGGAAACCGATGGAAGGCTTTGCTGCTCACAAGTCTATTGTTCGGCTTGATGCATATGAACTTAAACCAGGCCTGCTATGCTTTTGTGATCGGTATTGCTCTGGCCCTGCTGGTGGAGGCCACAGACAGCATGATTCCGGCCTTTATCGCCCACTTTTGCGTAAACGGCCTGTCCACGGTGCTGATGTATGCCATGGAGGATGTGGTGGCCGCGGATATACCGGATATAATGGAAGCGGCGGAGAGCGGTCTGGGGGCAGAGTCGCTTTTGTTGATAATCTGCCTGTATACAGTGATTGCCACCGCCTGCACCCCCCTGGCGGGATGCGTCCTGGCCTGGATAGCCGGGCGTGAAGGGCGTAAGGAGGCCCTTCGGGAACTTTGGCGCAGCCGTAAGGAGAAAGGGGCCAGGCTGATGAGCATTCCTCTGGTTCTGGGAATCCTGATTTGTGTGGTCATGATCCTGCTGCAGTTCTTATAGGTTCATGCGAGGTTGATTTTGTAATTGATACACGCGAACGGATCGTTCCGATAGAAGTAAAGGCAGAGGTGAATCTCAAAGCAAAGAGCCTGAAGATCTATCAGGAAAAGTTTTCACCCAAGGTATCTGTTCGCGCTTCGATGGCAGATTTCAAAAAGGAAGATTGGCTTACAAATCTGCCGCTGTATGCAATAAATCAGATTACCCAAATATAATCGGATGCTTGATTAAGCCGAACAGAATATCCTTTTCGCGGCGGCGTAACAGCAGAAGGAACTGAAAAAGGAGTGGGAGAAAAATAAAGATGCGGATGTTAAGTGTGATTGTACCCTGTTATAACGAGGAGGAATCCGTGGCGGATTTCTATCAGGAACTGATGAAGAACGATGCTTTTTTCAAGGAGAAGGAACTGGAGGTGGAAGTACTCTTCATCGACGATGGTTCCCGGGACAATACAGCGGCGGAGGTGAAAAAGCTGCGGGAGGCGGACCCCAGGGTGCGCCTGATTTCTTTTTCCCGGAATTTCGGGAAGGAGGCGGGCATATACGCGGGTCTGGAAAAATCCCGGGGAGACTATGCAGTTCTGATGGATGTGGACCTGCAGGATCCCCCCTCCCTGCTGCCGGAGATGTACTCCTATGTGGAGCAGGGTTATGACTCTGTGGCCACCAGGCGGGTAAACCGCAAGGGAGAGCCTCCGATCCGGTCCTTGTTTGCCAGGATGTTTTATCGGCTGATGAAGCGTATCTCCCGGACGGAGATCATGGACGGAGCCAGGGACTATCGGCTGATGACCCGGCAGATGGTGGACGCCATTCTGCAGATGCAGGAGTATAACCGCTTCACCAAGGGCATCTACGGCTGGGTGGGTTTTAAGACCAGATGGATTGAGTATGAGAATGTGGAGCGGGCCAAGGGAGAGACCAAGTGGAATTTCTGGAAGCTGCTGATCTATTCCCTGGAGGGCATCACGGCTTTTTCCACCGTGCCTCTGAGCATCGCCTCCGTCATGGGGGTGTTGTTCTGCGTGCTGGCTTTCGCACTGATCCTCTTTATCATAGTGCGCACCAGCATCTTCGGAGACCCGGTGTCGGGCTGGCCTTCCCTGGTGTGCATTATCTCCCTGGTCAGCGGCGTACAGTTGTTCTGTATGGGCATCATCGGGCAGTATCTGGCCAAGACATATCTGGAGGTTAAAAGGCGTCCGATTTATATTGTAAAGGAGGAATTATAGCAGATATTGTGGGTTCTTGATGCTTTTCTCAGATATATGGTGGTTTCTGCGACAAAAACATCTATACATTTTTCGACAGATATGATATGATTAGTGCAATCAATTACAGTAAGGGGCAGTACTCGACATATGAAAGGGGAATTCATTATGGACATTTCTGCTGTAAAAGATTACGAACTGGAGTGCTACATCACGGAGATCATGCTGGACATAGGCGTTCCCGCACACCTGAAAGGATATCATTATCTGCGTGATGCCATTCTGCTCTCGGGCAGGGATATGGAGGTGGTGAGCAGTGTGACCAAACTGCTGTATCCCACCATAGCAAAACACTTTAAGACTACGGATCAAAAGGTCGAGCGAGCTATTCGCAACGCAATCGAAGTGTCTTGGACGAGGGGAAACGTCGAGACATTTGAAAAACTTTTTGGATATTCCGCGCAGCAGGGCAAAAGCCGACCGACCAACAGTGAATACATAGCCAGAATCGCGGACAAAATGCGGCTGGATATGAAAGCGAGGTAGGGAACTGAAACACGCCGCTGCTACTGAGAATCCGTACTGCCCCTTATGGGGAAAAAGAGACTGTACCAAGTCTCTTTTTTAGTTGTTCAAAACAGGAAATATGTGGTATACTATCTAAAAATATGAGAGAAAGGGGCTGACCGCTGCATGGTTATCCTTTTATGGTTTTTGCTGGCCGTGGGGCCCTGGCTGATCGGGGCGGGGGTCTGGGCCGTATTGGGCAGAAAGGCTTCCAACCTGGTGCATATGACAGATGCCTGGATTACCGGCAGCCTGTGCTGCATCGGTCTGGCGCAGGTACTGCATCTGCTGGGAGCCTTTGGGCATTTGTCTTTGAGTCGTCTGCTGATGCTGTGGCGCGTAAGCCTGGCTGTACTGGGTATATTGGCTCTGGCGGTGGTGGCAGTTACCCGGCACAGGCACAGGGAGCGCTTTCGGATACTGCCCCAGAAGGGCGGCAGTTTTCTGCTGCCCGGCATATTCCTGCTGACGGTGCTGTTCCAGGCCGTCTATGTATATTGTATGCCTGCCGTGACAGCCCCGGGGGATATCACGGTGGAGACCCTGCATAGCTTTCTGGCCACGGACGGGATTTACCTGGTGAACCCGCTGACGGGACAGGCCTACGTTCAGGGGATGTCCCTGCGGTACAAGATTTTGGGCCTGCCCACTCTGTATACCCTGCTGGCCGCCTCCTTTCCCGTGGACGGTGCGGTGCTGGTGCAGAATCTGATGCCGGTGGTGGTGCTGGCCGGGTCCTATATGGCATATTATCGCATTGCCAGGCTGCTGTTCGGCAGTGATCTGCGGAAAAAGTACCTGTTCCTGATCCTTGTGGGCATGATTTTCTGGTGCGGTGAAGGCGCGGTCTGGCTGGACGGATATGCGGCCCTGCACGGCGCCTGGCTGGGAACCTCCATCCGAAATCTGGTATTGCTGCCCTATGCCCTGTCTCTGGGCCTGGAGAGGGATCTGCGCCGTACCTGGCCGGGGATGGTGCTGTGTGTGCTGGCGGAAGCCTGCGTCTGCTGGACTTTCAACGGCCTGGGGACGTGTCTGCTCCTGCTGGCGGTCATGGGAGCGGTTTATAAGGCGGCGGGCTGGGGGCCCTTTTTGCGTCTGCGCGCCCGGATCCTGGAGGGAGAGGGGGGACGGCCATGAGGGAACTTCTGCTGAACGCCGTTTACGGTCCCGGCAGCTATTTTCAGAGCAATCATATGGTGGTGCTGGCGATGGGGATTCTGCTGTATTTCTTTTTGGCGGGGAAAAAACTTGCTGCCCGGGAGAAAGGGCTGTCGAGTCTGACGGCGGTATGCCTTTTGCTGGTGCTGTTCCCGGTGAGCGCTGCCGCCCTGATGCTGTACCAGACCCGGTTCTACGGTTATCACTGGATCTGGAGCCTGGTGCCTCTGACGCCATGCATTGCCTGGGGCGGTACGCGGCTTCTTTGGGAACTTACCGGGCAGCAGCGCCGGGACGGCAGGGAAGCCTGGCGGCTGGCCGGGGGTATGGCGGCGCTGCTGGCGCTGCTAATGCTTACGGGCAATCTGGGGAATGTGCGCTCCCTGGGCGGAGAGGAGAAAAACCGGTTGTCCCAGGCCCGGCAGGCGGCGGTTTATCTGGAAGAAACCCCGGAGGCGGGAGTAGAATTGCTGTGGGCGCCCCGCCCCGTGCTGGAGGCCGTGCGGCAGCAGACCGGCGGGATTCGGCTGCTGTATGGGCGGAATATGTGGGAGCCTGCCGCCGCAGCCTACGCTTATGACGGCTATCCCATGGAACAGCAGCGCCTGTTTGACTGGATGGAGGCCATCGAGAAAGGGGAGGCCTATGAGATGCCCCTGGGGCTGAAGGTTTTCCTGGAGGAAGTTGTGGACGGCTGGGACCCGGAGCGGCCCGGGGATAGCCGGATTCTGGGGGATGCCTATATGCTGCGCCTGGCGGCGGAGCAGGGGGCCCGGCTCTGGGTGTTCCCGGCCGGGGCCACAGAGCGCGTCACCCTGGCCTGTGGGCGGCTGCAGGAGATCTGCGGACTCCGGCCCGGACTGCTGGGGAGTACGGAGGGATATACGGTGTGGATCTGTGGGGGAGATGAAGACAGTGAATGAAACGGTCAGCATCATTGTGCCGGTGTACAATGCGGAGAAATATATAGTGGAGACCATGGAGCATGTGACGGCCCAGACTTACAGGGACTGGGAACTGCTGCTGGTGGTGGACGGCTGCGGGGATGCTTCCGCCCAGGTGATCCGGGAGTATCAGGAGGCCAGGGGGGATGAGCGCCTGCGGCTGCTGGTCAGTCAGGAGAACATAGGGGCGGCCCGGGCCAGGAACAAGGGACTGGGGGAAGCCGTCGGCCGCTATATCGCCTACCTGGATGCGGACGACCTGTGGCGGCCGGAAAAGCTGGAAGCGCAGCTGGCATTTATGAAGGAAAAACAGGCAGCCTTTGTGTTCACAGGCTACGAGTTTGCGGACGAGCAGGGGGTGGGTACGGGTAAGGTGGTGCATGTGCCTCCCCGGATGGAATACAGAGACGCTCTCAAAAACACCACCATTTTCACTTCCACGGTACTGTTTGATACCCAGCGGATTCCCAGAGATAAGCTGGAGATGCCGGCGGTAAAGAGTGAAGACACGGCGCTGTGGTGGAAGGTGCTGCGGGAGGGCTGCACGGCCTGGGGACTGGACAGGAACCTGGTGCTATACCGGCGGCCAAGGCAGTCCCTTTCCTCCAACAAACTGGAAGCCGTTCGGAGAATCTGGAACCTGTATCGGAAAGAGGAGAAGCTGTCCGTCCCCTACAGTATGTACAACTTCTGCTTCTGGGCCTGGCGGGCCGTGCGAAGGAGGATCTAGCGTACCGACACGGGATGCACGAATTTGAGGCCCGGAATTATGGACGGGCTGACGATAATGTGTTATACTGAATTGTTAAAGAATATGAGAACACTACTGGGAAAGACATAAGGATACAAAGATGCGAAAACTGGAAACTTCTAAGAGAATCATATTGCTGGCCCTGTCCGGGGTGTGTCTGGCGCTGGAAGCGCTGGTGTTTGTGTACTATTGGAAAACCAATTTCAGCCCCAGCATCACCGCCAGTACCGGCGTGCCGTATTATTGGAGAGCGGATGCCCTGCAGATCGCTTTTTATGTGGCCATGCTGTTCTTTTTTTCCCATATGTACGGCGGTATGCGCATCGGCTATCTGAAGAACGGGGAAGTGATTTTCTCCCAGGCTTTTGCCAGTCTGGCGGCAGACGTGTTGTTGTACGCGCAGTTGTCCATCATGGCGAAAGAGTTCTTTGTACCGCAGTGTTTCGTCTATATGCTGGCGGGGCAGCTGGTAATCATCCTGGTCTGGAACAACATCGCCTATTGGATTTATAAATCCGTGTTCCCGCCCCGCAAGATGCTGCTGGTTCATGGGGACAGGCCCATCGAGAGCATCGTAGCCAAGTTCCAAAGCCGGAAGGATAAGTATGAAATCGTGCAGTTTGTCCATGTCTCCGACGGCCTGGAGGAGGTGTGCCGGACCATCACCGAAGGGTACGGACGCAAAGAGTTCAATGCCGTGGTGATCTGGGACATTCCCTCCCAGGAGCGGAACGCCCTGATGAAGTACTGCTATGCCTGGTCCATCCGGGTGTACATGATGCCTAAGATTACGGATGTGATTATACGGGGGACAGAGGAACTGCATCTGTTTGACACACCGATTCTGCTCACCCGGGAATACAGCCTGACAGTGGAACAGCGCTTTGCCAAGCGTCTGATTGATCTGGTGTTTGCCCTCCTGCTGTTTCTGCTTACCTCTCCCATCATGTTGATCACAGCCATAGCGGTGAAGCTGTACGATGGAGGGCCGGTACTGTATAAACAGGTGCGCTGCACCCAGGATCGGCGGCAATTTAAAATTTTGAAATTCCGCAGCATGAGGGTGGATGCGGAGAAGGACGGGGTGGCCCGTCTGGCCCGGAAACACGATGACCGTATCACCCCCATCGGCAAATTTATCCGAAAGGTGCGGATCGACGAACTGCCTCAGCTGATCAATATTATCCGGGGGGACATGTCTTTTATCGGCCCCAGGCCGGAGCGGCCGGAGATCATCGCCCAGTATATGGAGATGATGCCGGAGTTTGCCTACCGCATGAAGGTGAAGGCGGGTCTGGCCGGATATGCCCAGGTATACGGCAAATACAATACCACACCCTATGACAAGCTGAAGCTGGATCTGACCTATATCGAGAATTATTCCACCTGGCTGGATCTCCAGCTTATGCTGCTGACTCTGAAGGTGCTGTTCTGGCCGGACAGCACGGAGGGAGTGGAGAGCGAGCAGATCACGGCGCTGAAGGAATCCATGAGGAATGAGGAAAAGTAGGGAGGCGGCATATGTGGCGTTGTGAATATGGGAAAGAACCTTTTGACATGAGGCTTTTCGTGCTGCTGTGCCGGAGGCGGCTGTGGATGGTCCTGGCTGGGATCCTGGCCGGGGCGGCACTGGCAGGCGGTATCTACTATATGAAAAATGTGACCTTTGGCGGGGTGATCCCCTATACCATGGACAGCAAATATTATCTGGAGTATGCCGTTGATCCGGGTGATCAGCAGCCTTACTCCTATTTTGCGTCTTATACCTGGAACGATCTGTTAAAGAGCGAGGCCATGGTGGAGGAAATGCTGGGGGAGTTGTCGGTCCCCATGACGGTGGAGGAACTGAAAGCCGGTTTTGAACCGGAACTGATGTCGGATCTGCGGATCTGCTATATTCACACCACCCACCGGGACGCGGAGAAGGTCCGGGAGATCGACAGGGTGGTGGGACTGGCCATGAGTGCCCTGGGGGAGCGCCAGAAGGAACTATTGGAAGTAAGCCTGCTGGACAGAGGGGAACCCCGGCTGGCGGCCCCGGATCTGCGTACTTTCCGGGCCTGCGTACTGGGCACGGTGCTGGGCGGGTTTTTTTCTCTGTTCGGACTGGGGCTTCAGATGATGCTGGACGAGAAAGTGTATGTGCCCGGGACCCTGGCCCGCCGCTGGGGCCTGCCGGTGGCGGGTTATGTGGCCCGGGAGGGAAAGCCCTCCAAAGAGTTGGGTATTCAACTCGGTTATCTGCTGGGTGACAAAAAGAAGGTGGGAGTCACCGCTGTGGGCGGAGAATCGGACCCGGAGGGCATGGCCGGGCTGTTTGGGAAGCTGGAGGGTACAGGAGAGGGGCGGACCTATACGCCGGTGCCCGGCCTGAGCCAGGCCCCGGAGGCCGGAGAGCGGCTGCGCGGTCTGGAAGCTGTGGTACTGCTGGTTCAGGCGGGCCGGGACAGGGGCAAGGCCGTGGAGGAAATGCTGCGCCAACTGACGCAGCTGGGAGTGGAAGTGGACGCCATGGTCCTGACAGGGGCCGATGACAGACTGATCCGGCATTATCTGTGGGGAAAGAGAACATGACACTGCAATTACTGGTAGCGGCTATGAACAGGGAGCCCCGTGGGCTGGCGGAGGAGATGGGAATTGACAGCGATGCCATTATCGTCAGCCAGGGAGGGCAGTATGCCTATGAGGAACTGAAGTGGAAGGAACATCGTATACGGTATTATTCCATGGCGGAACGGGGCGTGGGGCTGAGCCGGAATCACAGTCTGCTCCGGGCCGAAGCGGAGATCAGCCTGTTTGCGGACGAGGATATCGTCTACGAGCCGGACTATGTGCGGAAAGTTCTGGAGGCTTTTGAGGAACATCCCGGGGCGGATCTGCTGTTTTTCAATGTACAGGCCATGCCGGGCCGGGAGACTTACTGCAATCGGGAATTCGGGCGGGTACGCTGGTACAACAGCGGACGCTATCCCACCTACAGCCTGGCGGTGCGGACCCGGCGGATCCATCAGAAGAATATCACATTCTCCCTGCTGTTCGGCGGCGGAGCCCGGTACAGCGCCGGGGAGGACAGCCTGTTTATAAGGGATTGTCTGAAAGCCGGATTGAAGGCTTATAAAGTCCCTGTGTCCATCGGCCATGAGCGGGAGCGGGAATCCACCTGGTTTACGGGTTACAACGATAAGTTTTTTTATGACAGAGGGGTGTTGTACCATTATCTGTATGGGCCTGCGGCCCGTCCCATGGCCTTGCGGTTCCTTTTCGCCCACAGGGAGGAGATGTGCCGGGAAATACCCTGGCGGAAGGCATATGGAATAATGTGCCGGGGCATCGCCCGGGCGGAGGATTGAGGAGGTGGAGGGATGAGGACTCCCATGTTCAGCATCCTCATGGTGTCTCTGAATCCCGGCGGCAAGCTGGTGGAGACCATGAAGAGCGTGGCGGCGCAGAGTTATACGGACTATGAAGTGGTGGTGAAGGACGGCGGCTCCGGGGATGGCTCTCTGGAAGCGCTGCAGACCTACCTGGAGGGGGAGGGCCGGGGATGCCGGGAACGGGTGCGGGTTCTCAGACAGCCGGACAAAAGTATCTACGATGGCATGAACCAGGCCACCCGGGCAGCCCGGGGGGAGTATCTGTATTTCCTGAACTGCGGCGATGCCTTTGCGTCGGAGCAGGCCCTGGCCCGGGCGGCGGAGGAGATTCGCGGGAACACGGAATCCGAAGCCGTGGAGAGCCATGCCTGCCCGGGCCGGGGGTCTTGCTCCCGGATCTTCTACGGGGATATATACGATGCTCTCCGGGGCCAGGTGGTGGCTTCCAACCCCCATATGGATGCCTTTGCCTGCTATCGCAATGTTCCCTGTCACCAGGCCTGTATCTATCATCACAGCCTGTTCACGCAGCGGGGCTATGAGCCAGGCTACCGGGTACGGGCGGATTACGAACATTTCCTGTGGTGTTACTTCCGGGCAGACGCCCGGCCCCGGTACATCCCGGTGACGCTGGCCTCCTATGAGGGCGGCGGTTTCTCGGAGACCCCGGAGAACCGGAAGCGTTCGGCCAGGGAGCACCGGGAGATTACGGCTCTGTATATGGGGAAGGGACAGCGGCTGCGATACAGGCTGATCCTGCTGGCCACGCTTGCCCCCCTGCGCACAAGGATGGCGGAGAGCCCGGCCTGGTCGGGGCTGTACAATAAATGTAAGAAGCTGTTATACAGGAAAACTGCGTGAAAGGATTAAGGAAATGGGATTGTTTGTGGGCGTAACCGTCCTGGTGCTGCTGATGGCATGCCTGTGCCGCACCGGGGAGGGGCCGGATTTTATACAGCCGGACAGGGGCGGACGGGCATTGCCCGGCCGGGGCTTTGGACCGGGGCAGGGCGGCGTCACCCGGCAGCAGGCGCTGAACCTGTGGGTCTGCGGCGGTATTTATGTAGTATTGGCGGCGCTGTCCGCCTGCCGGATCGCCAGCGGCAACGACTACTGGGTCTACACCAATATGTTTAACCTGATTGCCCAGAACAGGCATGTGTCATCGGAGTTCGGCTTTAACGCCCTGGTGCGGCTTATGCAGTATTTTTTCGGCACGGAAGGGTACAGTTATCTGCCTATTTTCGGTCTCTTTTCCCTGCTGACGGTATATTTCTTTCTGCGTGCCATCTATGAACAGGGGGACTGGTTTTTGGGGTCTTTGTTCCTCTTCCTGATGAACGGGTACTATTTTTCCAGTTTTAATTCCGTGCGCTATTACCTGGTGCTGGCCATTGCGCTGTACAGCATCAAGTATGTGCTCAGGGGTGAATATCTGAAATTCCTCCTGTGGATCCTGGCAGCGGCAGCTTTCCACAAGTCGGTGCTGGTGGTGATCCCCCTGTATCTGGGCGCCAACTGGCTGGCGGGGATTCGTCTTAGGCGGTGGCATTACGCGCTGGGGCTGCTGCTGGTACTGAGCCTGGTGTTCGGCAGGGACATATACCGGTTCCTGATATTTAAGATCTATCCTTTTTATGAGAATTCCATGTTTGACACGGTGGAATATTCCCTGACCAATATCCTCAAATGTCTGGGAACCCTGGTGCTGTCCCTGATTTGCTACAGGACTTCCGTACAGGACTGCCGCCGCAACCGTTTTTACTTTTTCCTGAATTTGGGCGGGCTGGCACTATATACCTGCGGAGCCTTTATTCCGGAAGTGTCAAGGGTGGCATACTATCTGGTAGTGCCGCAGATTTTCCTGATCCCCAGCCTGCTCCGCGGCGTGGGGAACAAGAGTCTTCGGAGGCTGCTGACAGCGGGGACGGCTCTGGCATTTGCGGCATATTTCGCCTTGTTCCTGCGCTCGGCTTATGACGTGAACATCCGGCTGCTGCCTTATCTGAACTGGATTTTTAACTGAAGGGGGAAGAGGATACTGTGAAGAAATTAAATGATATACGAGTGGGAATATTGAAAATACCCATTACCAGGATTATTCTGTTGGTGGTGACGGATCTGTTCGCGGTAATGGCTTCCTCTGCCCTGAGTCTGTATGTGCGGTATGAGTTCAGTTTTATGAGTATAGATCCGCAGTTCTGGAAGGCCATTCAGGACGCGTATCTGCTCAATGTGTTTGTGACGCTGGTGGTTTTCTATATTTTCCGCCTGTACAACAGCGTGTGGCGGTATGCCTCGGACACGGAGATGGTGAATGTGGTGATCGCCGTGACCATCTGCGCGGTGATGCAGCCGGTGATCTTCTGGCTGCTGGACACCTATGTGCCTAAGAGTTTCCCGTTTTTCTACGGTTTTTTCCTGGCGCTGTTCGCCGGCGGGGTGAGGTTCAGCTATCGTTTCCTGCGGATGGTACAGAATAAGCGGCTGAACCATTACAATGCGCCGGAGAGGCAGAATTATATGATTGTGGGAGCGGGAGCTTCCGGCAATGCCATTCTCCAGGAGGTGCAGTCCAGCAAATATCTGAGTATGCATGTGGCCTGCTTTATCGACGACAATCCGGGCTGCCAGGGGAAATACCTGCGGGGGGTGCCCATTGTGGGAGGCCGGGAGAAGATCGCGGAGAGCGTGGATAAATTTGATATTGACGAGATTATCATCGCCATTCCCTCGGCCAGCCGTTCCCAGCTAAGGCCCTTGATTGAGATCTGTAAGGAGACCGGCCGCAGGATCCAGATCCTGCCGGGCATGTATCAGATCATCAAGGGAGATGTGAACGTGTCCAATCTGCGGGAGGTACAGATTGAGGATCTGTTGGGCAGGGATCCCATAGAGGTCAATGTGGATGAGATCATCGGCTATGTGCAGAACAAAACCGTGCTGGTCACCGGCGGCGGCGGCTCCATCGGCAGTGAACTGTGCAGGCAGGTGGCCCGGCACAATCCAAAGCGTCTGATCATCCTGGATATCTATGAGAACAATGCCTACGAGATCCAGCAGGAACTGAAAAGGGATTATCCGGGGCTGGATCTGACGGTACTGATCGGGTCCGTGCGCAATACCAGGAGGGTAGACGAGATTTTCCGGGATTACCGGCCCGATATCGTATACCATGCGGCAGCTCATAAGCATGTGCCCCTGATGGAAGACAGCCCCAATGAGGCCATCAAGAACAATGTGTTCGGCACTCTCAAGGTGGCAACGGCGGCAGACCGTTACGGCACGGGCAAATTCGTGATGATTTCCACGGACAAGGCGGTGAATCCCACCAATATCATGGGTGCTTCCAAGAGAATCTGCGAGATGGTGATCCAGAATATGAACCGCAAATCCCGGACGGAGTATGTGGCCGTGCGTTTCGGCAATGTGCTGGGCAGCAACGGCAGTGTGGTTCCTCTGTTTAAGAGGCAGATTGAGAAGGGAGGGCCGGTGACGGTAACCCATCCCGATATTATCCGGTATTTTATGACTATTCCGGAGGCGGTGTCCCTGGTGCTGCAGGCGGGAGCCTATGCCCGGGGCGGGGAGATTTTCGTGCTGGACATGGGGGAGCCCATGAAGATCCTGGATCTGGCCAAGAATATGATCAAGTTGTCCGGCTATCGGGTGGATGAGGATATTAAGATCGAGTTCACGGGCCTGCGCCCGGGAGAGAAGATGTATGAGGAACTGCTGATGCGGGAGGAGGGCCTGAAGGAGACTGCCAACAGGATGATCTATATCGGCAGGCCCATCGAGTATGACGATGCGTTGTTTGAGCAGCAGTTGGAACGTCTGCAGGAGGCATCCCGGAACGAATCCCAGGACATCCGGGCTCTGGTGCGGGAGATTGTGCCCGGCTATCAGTATGAGGAGTGACCAACGTGTCCAGACGGTCCTGCAAGGGATAATTAACCGCCGGAAGCTGAACGCTGCGAGTCGGGAGCGATACCCTTGCCGGAATCCAGGAGTGGTGAGTGAGGGATAGTTGTCCGATGCGAAGGAGTATAGAGATGTATTTGTATGTGAAAAGGGGAATGGACTTTGTGTTGTCACTGCTGGGGCTGTTGTTGTTGTCGCCGGTGTTTTTGGGGCTGGTTATTGCAATAAAGATTGATTCGCCGGGGCCCATTCTGTTTCGGCAGAAAAGGGTGGGGATTCACAAAACATATTTTGAGATATTGAAATTCAGGACCATGCGGATTGATACGCCCAAGGACGTGCCTACCCATCTGTTGGAGAACCCGGAACAGTATATCACGAAGGTGGGGAAGTTCCTGCGCAGGACCAGCCTGGACGAGCTGCCCCAGATCCTTAATATCCTGAAGGGGGATATGGCTGTAGTGGGGCCCCGGCCCGCACTGTGGAATCAATATGATTTGATTGAAGAGAGGGATAAGTACGGGGCCAACGACCTTCGCCCCGGCCTCACCGGCTGGGCCCAGATCAATGGACGGGATGAACTGGAGATCCCGGTAAAAGCCCGGTTTGACGGGGAATATGTGAATAAAATGGGTCTGAAGATGGATTTGCGATGCTTTTTCGGCACCTTTATCAGTGTGCTCCGAGGAGACGGCGTGGTGGAGGGGGGCACAGGAGCCATTCATGAGGCGGAGAACGCCGGGAAAAGAAGGTAGCCGGAGAGACATGGAATCAGCAGAGGGATTGGAATAAAGTATGAAACGTATTTTAATCGCGGGCGCAAACAGTTATATCGGTACCAGCCTGGAGCGTTACCTTTTGGAGTATAACGCCTCTCAGGGCAGGGAGAGGTACAGAGTGGATACCATATCCCAGCGGGACTCCCAGTGGGAGGATTATGATTTTCGCGGATATGACGCGGTGTTCCAGGCCAGCGGTATTGCCCATGTGGACACGGGCGCGGTGAAGCAGGAGCAGCAGGCCCTGTATTACCGGGTGAATTGTGATCTGGCGGCAGCCACTGCCAGAAAGGCCCGGGCGGCGGGGGTGGGGCTGTTTATTTACCCCAGCAGTATCATTGTCTACGGAGACAGCGCCCCCTATGGGAAGAGCCGTATGATCACCCGGCAGACCCCGGTGGGCAATTCTCACTTCTACGGCCACAGTAAGATCCGGGCGGAGGAGGAGCTTCGCAGGCTGGAGTCGGAGGCCCCGGCGGGGATGCAGGTGGCCATTCTGCGTCTGCCCATGGTCTACGGCAGGGGCAGCAGAGGGAATTATCCGTTGCTGGCAAAGCTGGCAGACAGGCTGCCCTTTTTTCCGAATGTGCGTAATCAGCGCAGTATGATTTACATAGAGAACCTGTGTGAGTTCCTGCGCCAGTGCATCGAGGAGGGCCGGGGAGGGCTGTATTTTCCCCAGAATCCGGCGTATACGAGTACCTCGCAGATGGTGCGGGAGATCGCGGCAGCCCATGGGAAAAAGCTGCTTCTGCTGAAGGTGTTAAATCCTCTGGTGGCGCTGGCTTCCCGGATGCCCGGCAGGGTCGGAGTCCTGGCCAACAAAGCTTTTGGCAGTCTCACCTATGACCGGGAGATGAGCGGGGACATGGAAGCCTATTGTTTGTATAGTCTGGAGGAGAGCATCCGCCGCACGGAGGGGTGACATGAAACTTACCATAGTCACGATTGCATACAACAGCGCAGAGGTCATCGGCCGTACCATTGAGTCAGTGCTGGCTCAGGAACGGGGAGAAGAGCCTTTTGCCATTGAATATCTGATTATTGACGGTGCCAGCAGCGATGACACCGTTTTAACAGCGGAACAGTATGCTTCCGCCATGGAGACCGCAGGCATTGAATATCGGATCAGCAGTGAGCCGGACGCGGGCATCTATGACGCCATGAATAAGGGGATACGAGGAGCCTCCGGGGATATCATCGGTATTCTGAACAGCGGAGACTGGTATGAACCCACGGCCGCTGCCACGGCGGCTGCGACTTTTGCCCGGACGGGCTGCGATCTTATGTACGCTAATATCAATCTGCATAAGTCGGACGGCAGCTTCTTTGTAAAAAAGGCCAGACAGCGCCGCTACCAGACTTCCCGGGACTGGAATCATCCCACCACCTTTGTGCGGGCGCAGCTCTGTAAGCAATATCCTTTTCGGTGCCTGGGCATTCATGACGATTATGGTTTTTTTCTGCAGATGAGGCGGCAGGGGCGTACCATAGTCACAGTGGACAAGGTGCTGGCCAATTTCGCCATGGGCGGCGCCAGCAACCGTAAAAGTCTGAAGGCCGCTGCAAAGCGGATTATGGATCGTTACCGATACTGCTATCGGATTAATGGTTACAGCAGATTATACATAGTGGAGTGTATTGCCATAGAGGCAGCGAAGATGTTACTGGGATAAGAAAAATTATGTAACCGGGACAACGGTAATTCTTACCTATTGTTTGAAAGCTATTGTCAAAAATAAAATATTACGTTAAGATAACCATGGCTACAGGAAACAAAGCAACATTGACGCAGGATTTAGCAGATAGGAGAATACGCATGAAAAAAATAATCCGTTTTTTATGTATAGTCTTTGCGGCCAGCTTCTTGCTGGGCACATTTCTGCCGGCCGGCCGCTCCTATGCTTTTACGGAAGAAGAACAGGCTCATATGGGACAGGCCCGGGAAGCGCTGCAGGCGCTGCTGGGGGAACAGCCGGTGATGGCGCTGGTCTATTTGGCCGAACAATATACAGTGCGCGCCACTCCTGACGGGGCGGGAGCGGAGGTCATAACCGTTCCCAGCGGGCAGCAGGTGCTGATTCAGGATGTGTTGTTGACGGAGACCTATGAGCCATGGGTGCAGATCCGTTTTTTCAGCCAGGACGTGGAATATACGGGCTATGCGGAGCGGCGCTTTCTGGCCTGCTCGGATGAGAGGTTTCTGGAATGGGAGGCTCTCTATGGCATGAATCCCAACGGCATGTTGATGTCGGCGGCGGACGGGACTGTGGATTACAGCGATGTGGAACAGTTCCCTGAGAGTTACCGAGCGGCATTGCGGGCTCTGAAGGATGCACATCCTAACTGGATTTTTGTCAAGCAAAACACCGGCCTGGAGTGGACGGAAGTGGTGAAAAACGAGATGGTGGGGGGACGCAGTCTGATCCCGGCCTCTTTTCCGGAGTATATGCAGAACGGCCTGTACAGCAAAGGATGGGCCTATGCCTCGGAGGATACTCTGAAATATTATCTTGACCCTCGGAACTGGCTTACAGAGGCGGGGATCTTCCAGTTTGAACAATTGACTTATAACGCGTCTTACCAGACGGAGGCAGGGGTACAGAATTTTTTAAACGGCTCCTTCATGCAGGGCAATGTACCCGGCACCGAAGTCACCTATGCCAAGACATTTCAGGAGGTGGGCAGCGCTCTGGGGGTGAGTCCCATCCATCTGGCCTGCCGGGTATACCAGGAACAGGGCAGAGACGGAACCTCGCCTCTGATCTCCGGCACGTATCCTGGGTTTGAAGGTTATTATAACTATTTTAATATCGGCGCCAGCGGCAACACCGACGAACTGGTGTATACCAGCGGGCTTCAGACGGCCAAAGACAACGGGTGGAACAGTGTGAGGGCTTCCATCCAGGGCGGAGCCGATTTTATTTCCCAAAAGTATATTCTAAGAGGGCAGGACACCTTGTACCTGCAGAAGTTTGACGTGGACGCCACCTGCGACGGGCTGTATTGGCACCAGTACATGCAGAATATCTGCGCTCCCAGCAGCGAGGGCTCCAACATCCGCAAACTCTATGAGGGAGCGGGGGCTATGAATAATTCTTTTACCTTTCGGATTCCGGTGTATAACAATATGCCGGCAGGGGCCTGCGCCAAGCCCACTCAGTCCTATGATGTGGTGCTGACGCCGCCCGAGGGGTATACCGATGCCCATATTTATCTGGACGGTGTGGCTTACGACGCCAGCCTTAAGAACGGCAATTATGTGATTACCGCCCCGGACGGCAGCGCCCGGACGGCGGTCATGTACCAATATAATGAATCCGGTGTTCCCACAGGTATGAATGTGTGGCGGCTGGAGTACAACAAGACCGGATATAGCGCCGCGGAACTTCCCGAACTGAAGGATCTGCTGACCTATCACGGTTTCTCCGTGCGGATCACCGGTCGGTCGGGTATCCGCTACAAGACCGGCGTTTCGGTGGAAAACCGGCAGAAACTGCTGGGGGCCGGCATTCAGGGGTACACTTTGAAGGAATATGGGACGCTGATTATGAACGATGCCAATCGGGGCACGTATCCCATGGTATTGGGGGGGCAGAAAGTTTCCAAGGGCGTCTCTTACGGAACGGACAGCAACGGACAGCATGTAGATACGATCTACGAGAAGGTGGATAACCGTTACCGTTATACCGCGGTACTGGTGGGTCTGCCGGTGGAACAGTACAAGACGGAATTCGCTTTCCGGGGTTATATGACGCTGACCAAGGACGGGCAGGATATCACCCTGTATGGGCCTATTGTAGCCAGGAGTATATACAATTTGTCCAGACAGCTTCTGGACATGGGCCTGTATCCGGAGGGATCCGAGGCGGCCAACTTCCTACAGCAGTTAGTGAGCGATGCGGATGCACTGGGAACGGGCGTCAACTGATATTCCACACAGGTATGGAACAGTCACACAGGTTTGACCGGAGTTCGGGACAGTTCCGACTCTCGGTATACGGAAAACAGGAAAGAGGAGTGTATGAAAAATAAAATAGGAATATGGCTAATTCTATCTACTTTAGCCCTGGGAATAGCCGGGTGCGGCGACGGCATGACCCCGGAGGAACGGGAAGCCGCCAACCGGGGGGAAACAGGCGTAACCGATGTGGTGGGTATTCCCATTGAAGACGAAAATGCGCAGACGGGGCAGAACAATGGACAAGGGCAGACAGACAGCCGGCTGGAACAGCAGATCCGGGAGTTGGAGCGGCGCTGCGGCACCCCGGATTTTACCAGAGAAGAGTATCTGACTCTGGCGGAACTCTACGGACAGAACAATCAGGTCAGAAAACAACGGGATACCCTGGAAATCTGTTTAGCCCTGTTTCAGGATGAAAGCGCGGGGGAGCAGCTGCGGAGACTTACCGTGAATGCGGAGGAGGAGGAATCCGGCATACAGGAACAGATGGCCCTGCTGGAGCAGAATCTGTCCATCGCGGACTACATCGATGAGGCAGTGAGTATGCTTCATGGGGAGGAATGGTTTGACATTATGATGCCCCGGCTGAACCGGGGAACCAGAGGATATTATCTGGAGAAAGAAGGGAGTTCCCTCTATGTTAGGACAGGCTATGACCAGGGCGGTGCGCCTTATACCCAGGTGCAGCGCAGGCAGCAGGATCGGATCACCGTACTGCTCCAGACCGGAGAGAGTGTACAGCTTCTGGAGACAGGCGTGGAGGAGGGCAGCTATAACGGTGTGTTTGAGAGTTGGACCGTACTTCCCGGCAGCGGCGATGTGATCCGGGAGAACGGCAACCTGCGGGGCGGCGTTCTGGTGGGCGATTATACTGCCCAAATCCGCTGGGGAAAGAGCGCCGATGAACTGCTGCCTCTGTGGAATATGCGGGAGGACATGGAGATGACCACCTACAACGGCAATTTCGGAGAGGACGGCATATCCACCGTGGCCCAGCCCGGCGAAGGGGAACAGAACAGCACTCATGGTACTGCCGAAAGCGGGATTGTCTATGCCTACGACAGCGGAAAGCAAAATTATCTCTTCCTGAGTGGAGAGGGGACAGAGGATGCGGAGCGTTATATTTTCCGGGCGGAAGCTATGGGAATGCCGGCCCTGGAGGAGTATGTGGCTTATGTACCGAAGAGAGATCAGAACGACATTCCTGCTTCGGGCACAATAGATCTGGCCCAGCTTCAGGTCAGGGTTTTTAACGGAAATATTCAAGTGTATGACGGCATAGGCTGGATTGACATGGGGGCGGCTCAGAGTTATATTGAGGCAGACCCTATGGCGGCCGGATCCGGGGACAGTGGGTCCGAAGGGGAGACGGTCAGTTCCGCGATTGCTGCAGTCTATGCGAATCGGGGAGGCGGGCAGGTGGCCCCTAAGGATACGCCGAAGCCCACCAGTAAGCCGGCTAACAAGCCTACTGCGCCTGTGACCCCGGTAGCGCCTGTGGCTCCCACAACGCCCGTGGCTCCCACAACGCCCGTGGCTCCTGTGCCCACCCAGGCGCCTACAGCCCCCGCCAATCCCGACCCGGCGCCTCCCGGCAATCTAAATCCGTCTCAGCCCGGCAACCCGAATCCGCCTCAGCCCAGCAACCCGGATCCGGCGCCCCAGCCCACGCCGGAACCTGCTCCCACACCGGCACCAACGGATCCGCCCATCACAGGCGGCGACTCGGATGTGGAATGGTCTCCGGATATGATGTAGGGTATAGAGGAAATTTATGCCAGAAAGGGGCGGCCTATGCGCATTTTACAGATTAACAGTCATTATAACCAGGGTGGGGCCGCCCGGATCGTGGCCTGTATCCACAGCCAGCTGAGAAGGGAAGGGCAGGAGTCCTATGTGGCCTATGGCCGGGGGACCAAGGTGGAGGATACGGCGGTATATCGTTTTGATACGGTGCCGGAAATCTATTATTCTGCCCTGGCCAGCAGGCTCAGCGGGCTCAACGGCTGGTATAACCGTTCGGCCACACGTCGGCTGATACGCTATATTGAACAGGTGCAGCCGGATCTGCTGCACCTGCATGCGCTGCACGGATATTATCTGAACTTTTCCCTGCTTTTTGACTATATCAATACCCGCAGTCTTCCCTGTGTATGGACCTTTCACGATTGTCATGCCTTTGTGGGCAACTGCGGTTACTATTTTGAATGTAAAAGGTGGAAGGACGGCTGCGGGCACTGTCCCAGGCGCAAAGGATATCCGACCAGCCAGTTTTTCGATTTTACTGCTTATATGTGGAAGCGGAAAAAGGAACTGTTTACAGGGGAGGCGCCCAAGATTGTGGTGACTCCCTCGGATTGGTTAACCGGACAGGCGGAAAAGTCGTACTTTGGCAAATACCCCTGTATCACCATCCGCAACGGCATTGATGCAAGGCATACTTTTTACCCCAGGGACAAGGCGGCCTGCCGGAAAAAATACGGTTACGGCAGGGAGGATAAGCTGGTGCTGGGTATTGCCGTGGGTTACGGCGATCCCAGGAAAGGGGCCAGATATATCATACAGGCGGCCAGAAACTTAGGGCGAGAGGCAAAGGTGATTCTTATCGGCTGGGAGGCGGTCAACAACAGGATGCTGGAGGGAACGGATAATATTGTCACTCTGCCGGGTACTGCCGACACGGATATGCTGGCGGAATATTACAGCATGGCGGATGTGTTTGCCCTCCCTTCCCTGGCTGAGAACTATGCCACTGTAACGCTGGAATCCATGGCCTGCGGAACGCCGGTGGTGGGTTTTGATGCAGACGGTATTCCGGAGCAGCTGACCGGAGGAAAAGGGATCGCAGTACCCACAGGGGATCAGAGCGCTTTCGAAGAAGGCCTCCGGCGGGCGCTTCGCCCGGACAGCGGGCTTCTGCGGGGGGAGGAATTGGCAGCTCTTATACGCCGGGATAACTCCACGGAAAAGATGACGGAGGAGTATCTGAAGGTCTATAACCGTCTGCTTCAGCGGGGATAGGGCATCTGCCCGGACAGGCAGAGGGGAGAGGGAATGAAAGTATCCGTGTGCATGGCAACTTATAACGGCGCAGAATATATCGGGCAGCAGTTGGAATCAATTTTGAGTCAGAGCAGAAAGCCGGATCAGGTGGTGCTTTGCGATGACGGATCGGAGGACGGGACTGTGACTGTCATCCGGGATTTTATACAGGAAAATGGCTTGCAGGACGCCTGGAAGCTCTATTTGAATAAGGAAAGAAAGGGATATCCCGGGAATTTCTACCATGCCATGAGTCTGTGCTGCGGGGACGTGGTATTTCTGGCCGATCAGGACGATATCTGGTATCGGGAAAAGATTGCCCATATGTGCCGTGTTTTTGAGGATCAGCCCGGCGCGGCAGTGGTGTGCTGCAAGCTGTGCCTGATTGACGCGGAGGGGGCCCGGATCCATTCTGTCATGGCTCCCACCCGGGAGACAAACGGGAAGCAAAAGGGAGAACTGCGGCGGGTAGGCATTGAAGAGGTGTTTTACAAATGTGAGTGGCCAGGCATGGTGACGGCATATCGCCGGAACTGGTACCAGGGATGGCAGCCCCGGGGAGGCAGTGCTGTTCCCCATGACTTCCTGATCTGTGCCAGGGCTGCGGAGGAGGGGGAGTTCTATCAGATGGATGAGGTTCTGGCCTGCCATCGCAGACATGACGGCAACGCGGGAGGGGAGGAACACCGTCTGGGCCGATTGCTGCAGAGAGAGCGGAAGCTGAGGGAAATCCTGGACTATCTGGAGATTCTTCAGGTATTTCACAGGGAGGATGTGCTGCGGACCGGGAACGGGAAAGCGGCTCTGGGAAGAAAAACAGCATCCATGCAGGGCCGCTATGAGGCTCTGAAGTCCGGAAGTCTGAGACAGGTGCTGGGGAACGCGGGGCGGCACCGAAGGGAGACCCGGATTAAGACTTTGCTCTGTGATGTGCTCATCGTGCTGAAATGTAAATTTCCTAAAATCCACCATAGATGAAAGCCGCGGCATTATAATCGGGTCCATATAGCCCAAAGGTAATCAGGGCAAAGAAACCAAGGATATACAGGCCCCATCTGAACACAAGATTTTGCTGCGCAACCCAAGTTATCACAGGCTTGTTCATGCGTTCATTCATGGATTCCGCTATTAGGACAATCAGTACTGCGCAGATCATTACTGTCATATCTTTATAGTCAAGCCCTAAATGGTTTAATGATCCGTCTACCCAGATCCAGGGATTGTATTCACCATTGAAAAACATGGTAAATAAGCTGCCTATGAAACCAACTGCTTCTTTTATAGAACCTGCCCTGAAAAATACGGCGCCAAATCCATATATCAAATATGTTCTCAATGACTGAAATAAATGCCAGCTAAACACCTTGGTATCGATCTTTAAAAAATCGGTTAGTTTTGAAAAAGCAGGCTTAAGTAAATCACCAAGGGTCAGAAAGAACCAGTAATAGATGCTGACACCGACGATATGCTTTATGCCGCCATGCCATATTCCCATTGACAGCCATACCATGAGCGAGCCCAGGGCTGTGGGTATAAATCGGCCCATGCGCTTTCCGAATTTATGTTTGCATCTGCTGCTGAGACGAATCATCAGCGGTGTTTTTAAGAGTGGGTACATCACATAATCCTTGGCCCAATTACCCAGAGTAATATGCCATCTTTGCCAAAATTCCTGAATATTTCTGGAAAAAAAGGGATTTTTGAAATTTTCCGGCAGCTTTATGCCAAATATACGGGCGGCTCCAATCACAATATCCATACATCCGGAAAAATCACAATACATTTGTACCGGGTACAATAGCAGTGCTACCCAGTGGTAATACCCATTGTATGCGGATAAGTTTCCCCAGATGGTATTTACTATGATGCCTGCTCTGTCCGCAAGAATCATTTTCTTCCCCAGCCCCCACATAAGCCTTTGGATTCCATGGGTTATATTATCATAAGACAGTTGATGAGGCTGATATAAACTTTCCAGCTGGTGGCTTCTGCTGATTGGTCCCGTAGTAAGCTGCGGAAAAAAGCAGACAAATAAAAGCAGTTTGAAAAAGTTATTATGCGGCTTTGCCACGCCCATATAGCAGTCCAGGATATAGCCCATCACCTGGGCGGTATAATAGCCCATGCCCATGGGAACTGCCCATAGTGAACCCTGAAAAGGCATCTCCCGGCCAAACATAGTACAAATAGCATTGGCAGGCGTTATCCAGAAATCTCTCCCGGCAAAACCCAGCCATAGACCGATTACAAGAAACAAAGCCAGAAACAGAATTCCTTTGTCCTTTTTTGAATGGGTCTCATTATAGCTGCGCGCAATATATTTTGTTGAAAAAAAAGCGATGGTGCTTGCCCCTAATAGACATAAAAATGTCCATGGGGTGGAGGCAAAAAAATAGTATAACAGGCTTAAAACCAGGCTGATTATCCACTGCTTTTTAGGAAGGGCATAATATATTATGCCCCCCCACAATAATAATAAAAAGAAATATCCTGAAGTTATCCCTATCACAGCAAAACCTCTTTACTTTCCCATTTCCAAAATGATATCTACCATTTCGCCCACATTTTTCATAGTGATTACTTTGCCCATGGGAATCTTAAATGAAAATTCGCTTTCCACGGCTACGACCAGGTTGATATGTTCAAAGGAATCCCAATCCTCAATATCGTCTGCCGTGGTCGTATCCTGCAATATAATCTCCTCGTCGTCAAAAACCTCCCGGAAAACTCTGTTCAACCTTTCATATGCCTCTTCTCTTGTCATTGTATTTTCCTCCTTTACTCTAAACATAAGACTTTTATAGTTGCTTTTGAAACACTTTGTGACTTTTGGTTCCTGATTTCCGCCTTGATCAGAATCAATTGTAATTCATTTTGCTTATCGGTTATTTTACCAGAGACTGTCAACTGATCTCCAACATATACCGGTTTCTGGAACTTTATATCCAAACTGTGGATTAAGCTGTGCTTTCCGGGAAGATAGACGCCGGCCAGAGTAGAATAGAAAGATGCCGTCAACATTCCAAAACATACATGCCCCTTAAATTTTCCCTTCCCTGACCGGCATGCAAACACATCATCCTGATGTAATGGATTTATGTCTCCGGTGATATTGCGGAAACTGTCTTCCATTTCTTTTGTGACAATTACTCCAAAATGCTCCGTATGACCTATAATAAGATCAGAAAAATTATATTCATTCACGCAGGCGCCTCCTTATCGTTTCTGCTATTGCGGCAGCATCCAAGCCGTTTTGGGCTCTCACAATTTCCTGGCTGTTTCCGTAACCTTCCGCAAAGATATCGTTCAGACCAATACGAATCAGCTTTTTTCCCATGCCGCTGGAGGCCAGGGCCTCGGCGGCAATACTTCCCAAGCCGCCGCATATATTATGTTCCTCCACCGTTACGACATAATCGGCACTCATTATTTCCTGAAACAGAGCCGTTTCGTCAAAGGGTTTGATTCGGACAATATTGATAACAGAGGCGAGGAGGTTGTCTTTTTCCAGCTCATCTGCCGCTGACAGTACATTTTCCAGAATATTTCCGGTTGAAAGGATAACGATGTTGCCTCCACCACGCAATACATTCTGGCCTGATGCAGGCAGATCATGGCTTCCGGCAAAAAACTCTTTTTCGTTGTTCATTCCAATCCGTATATACACAGGTCCAGTGTGCCTGTATGCCAGTTCCACGCATTGGGAAACCTGAACGGGAGTTGCGGGCGACAGGATCATCAGGTTTGGAATCGCTCTCAATACGGCAATATCTTCCGTTGTGTGATGGGTGGGCCCCAGAGAGCACCATGCGAGTCCGCTTCCCATACCCACTATTTTTACATTCAGGTTCTGAAAACAGATATCGTTTCGTATAAATTCCAGAGAACGGTATGCCAGAAAGGCTCCGGCAGTATAAACAAAGGGAATCTTACCGGCAGTGGCAAGCCCTGCGGAGGCGGCTACCATATGTTCTTCGGCAATACCGAAATTGATCATTTGCCCGGGAAAACTGTGTTTAAACATTTCATCGAAGCCTGTGCCGCTGTCTGCGACAAGATGAAGGACATCGGCATTATTTTCGGCCAGTTCCAGCAGTTTACTTAAATATGCTCTCTGCATTTTGCAGCTCCTCCTCTCCAATATCCAGTTCCGCGCAAAAGACTTTTCTTTCTTTTCTGTTCGGCAGCTTAAAATGCCACAGAGGATTGTTTTCCATAATTGATACACCCTTTCCCTTTACCGTATGGGCGATCAACAAAAGGGGTTTTCCCGTCTCATTCTTTGCCAGCAATATTTCCTCCAAAGCCGCTATGTCATGTCCGTCCACTTCCTTGACCAGCCATCCAAAGGATTCCCATTTTTCTCTCCAGTTTGTATGTCTGATTGTACCCTCCACAGTGGTCATTTTCTGAATTTCATTGCAGTCCAGTATTGCTGTAAGATTGTCCAGATCAAATGCGGGAGCAGACATGGCGGCCTCCCAAATGCTTCCCTCCTCACATTCTCCGTCCCCTATAATCACATAGGTCCTGGCGTCCAGTCCGTCCATTTTCTGAGCCATGGCCATTCCGACTCCCATGGGCAGGCCATGTCCCAGAGACCCTGTGGTAGCCTCAATTCCGGGCAAATCTCTCATACAGGGTTCACCGCCCACATGTGAGCCAGGCTGCAGGAAAGTGCCTATTTCTTCACCCGACAGCAATCCGGCTTCGTTCATTACCCAGTACAGTGCAAGCCCCGCATGTCCTTTACTGAGGATAAGGCGGTTTCTTTTTTTACTGCCCATATTTTCCCGGGTGCAGTTTAAAATATTTTTTTTGTACAGCACATACAGAATTTCCAGGCAGGAGTAACAGGATGCCAGATGTCCCAGCCCTCCGCGTTCCGCAGTCAGATAAATTTTTTTTCTCAGATTTTTACATACATTTTCATCATAACTCATCAAATTTGTTCACCTCGTCAGAATCAATGGCTAATCCTCCACAGAATGGCAAATTATCCAGCAAATGCATTATATCTTTGTCCAGATTCAGCTGCCATGAACAGAAGTTTTCCCTCATGCGTTCCGGGCTGGTGGTTTTAGGGAGGATAATATATCCGTGTTCCAGGCTCCATTTCAGACATAGCTGGGCGGCGGTAACCCCGCTTTCCGCAGCAATCCTGAGAAGTTCTGCGTTATTTAAAATCTGCCCGTTGCCCAAAGGACTGCTGGCCTGAATACGGATTTCCTTTTTCCGGCAATACTCCGTGATCTCCTTGTTCGGCATACCGGGGTGGCACTCAATCTGATTGATCAGCGGGTGCACCGCAGCTGTTTTGCCCAGAGCTTCTAAATGGGAAATTTTAAAATTACATACCCCGATTGCCCGGACATACCCCTCTTTGTATAGCTGCTCCATGCCCCTCCATGTCTCCGCGTTGATCTCCTCCCAGTTGTCATACAGTTTGGATGGTGCGGGCCAGTGCATCAGATATACATCCAGGTAATCGGTTTTCAGCTTTTTCAGCGAATGTCTGCAGGCAGCCTGAGCATTTTCATATCCATAACAGGTAGTCCATAATTTGTCCTGTATTATGATCTGCTCCCGGGGCAGCCCCAGTTCGGAAACAGCTTTTCCCAAGGCTAACTCATTGCTGTAAGCCGAGGCGGTATCAAACAGACGATAACCGCATTGCCAGGCGTTTTTAACCACTTCCACCATCAGCTGCCGATCTGTGATCTTCCACAGCCCCGCGCCGATGACAGGCAGAAAAACATCGTTTCTAAGTCGCGCTTCTTTCATTGACATTAATCACCTCATTTCTGTTTTTATATTGATCCGTGATAAGATATTCCCACACGGTATTTCCCATATCATCCGCTGATATTTGGCTGAAACCCTGGTTTTCGTAGAAATCACATACCATGCCGTTTTTCCTGGTCGGATAATAATATCCTACGATGCGCCTGATTCCGGCCGCCATGCATTTGCTGACCAGTTCATCCATCATGGCATATTCCATGTCCCTTTTAAGTACCCGGCAGCTCATTAGCCATAAGTCAATATGAAGCGCATTCTCTTTACGCGAACCTATGACCACGCTGACCACGCCGTTGTCACCAAATTTGTCTGCCAGTTTCCCATATAGGGTAATCTTCATGGGATCGGCGGCCGCTTCTTCTATCTGCGCCTGGGTGTATCGTCTGGTTGTCAGATTGAACTGATTGCTCTTGTTTGTCAGCTGTGAAATACGGGACATGTAAGTCGCACTGAAAGGTTTGATTTCTCCTTTCATCTCCAAAGATCTGAGATATTCTCCGTAGTCTTTGAAATTTGTCAGTGCCTGATTTCGGGCAATATTGGATCGGTACATCTCGCTGCGGCGCATATCATCCGCAGAAAAAGAGGTCATTTCAAAATATCCGGCCCTGTCAATGGAAATAATATAGTGTTCCGGCGTATCCAGATTGACGATCTCAAGGCCCTGAAAATTTTGCCGGATAATTTCCCGTTCTGCAGGGTTGTCATCCGCAAAAACAAAACTGTCGGTGCCCAAATTCAATTCCTGTGCCGTCTCAGCGAGATTTTGGCTCTTGGGATTCCAGTTTGCTTTAAACGTAATGAAATCCTCTCTTCTTAAAATGGAGTCCGGACGCTGAAATCCCAGAAGCGCATTGGCTTCTTCGTTTTTACTGTTTACAGTCAGGAGAACACCAATGTCTTTTAGCTGCCGCACATATGTCTGGAATTCGGCAAAGGTCTGCCCAAGGGATGTTTCCTGGCCGATTTCTATGTTATCTGCTCCGTCATCTCCTATAATCCCGCCCCATAAGGTGTTATCCAGGTCCAGATTCAGGACTTTCTTGTTTCGTCCAAAAATGGATTTAACGATGTTTGCCACATTGAATGCGCTGTCGGGAATGGCGGGTACGCAGCAGGCATATTTGTACATATGCCAGTAATAGGGGTCTGACCATTTTCGAATCCCATAATCGGCCTGCTCAAATGCAATATCATGTATAAAGATATTTTCGTGGCTGCTGACATACTTATAAAACAGCCGGTTTAGTTCGTTGACAAAATGAATACTTCCGCGGAAGTCAGATGCCTCACGGCTGCCCATAACACGGTAGAAGGGTAGTTCGAAGTTGTTTTGGATGATGGGGCAGTGGTAGGTGTCTGCGATATGTTCCCACAATCCCTCAAATTTTTCATATGTCAGCCGGCATTTTCGGTCAACATCTTCTTCCCGGTCGGATATTACCGGATATTCCACAATATTCCGATAAGAGGTATGAATGTATATAAGATCCGGACGGAACGCTTCCAGCCGGGGATTCGGGAACATACCGTCCTCATAATACATGTTGTATTCCGACTCATAAAAATGAGGCTTAATACCGTAACGCAACAGAAACAGCTCCAGAATATTCACCAGTACATTTGTGGTGCTTCCGCCCAGAACGGCTATATTTTTATCAATATAAGAGCAGCCTTCCCGCTCCAGAAGATATTTTCTGATGGACTTCTTTTTCTTAATGATCTGTTCCGCGTCAAAGGGATATTCCAGAATATGTTCCATTGTTATTTCCTTTCCAGATAGATTTCCTGTATGCCTAAAGTATAGTCAAGCGACATGGCGCCAAATGCGGCTCCGCTTCGGTCGGGATATTTGAGAGTTAGTTTTTGTTCTCCCGAACTTACCCATAATTCTTCATCGATATCTACTGATAATGCGGCAGGGCATTCCGCAGCGTCAACCTCCAGACTCGATACATATCGTTCATTGATGTATATCTCTACCGTCCTGGAAGTTTTATCCTTAAGGGGCTGCAGGGCCTGTACATTGATCTGTAACAATGCGTCAGCCGTTTCTTCTATATAGAAATAGAAATCGGAACGCGGCCCCGTGGTCCAGGTGAATATGCCGCTGGGATCAGGGACCCTGCTGGAGCCCACACTGTCACCATAATATTGCGTATGATTTCCTTCTGCGGAAAAGGTAACAGCAGTGCCGTAACTGAGTGTGGGGCATGTCCATATTGAATTCCGATAGGAGGTGTATTCCTCCAGCCGTTTATCCCAAAATAAACGGGTCTGCCCGTCAGTGTGTAATCCCAGTTCATAATGCGTGGCCAGATAGTTTCCGATGTAGGCGCTGCTTTTTTTGGCGCCATGAATATTCAAATGTGCCATATCCACAAAATCAGTACCATAATCCAATTGCCAAAATGCAGGGTCGTCATAGCCGTTGATAAAAGGGATCCCCCGTTCCTCTGCCCATTTCTGAAGGGTGTTGTATACAGGCTGATAGTCCACGCACATAGGAATCGGTAATACTGTCAAAACAAGTTCCGAACCGTTTTCTCTGCACAGCAGCATCAGCTTATCAATATACTCCAGATTGATTTGGGGTACTTCCAACATTTCCTCTTTGGCATATTGTCTCATTGTTCCATCAAGGTTCACAACAGAGTTCCGCAGATAAGCTCCTCCCGCGCCGTGGTCGGACACTTCTGTAAAATCCTCTTCCGTCAATTCCTTCCATCTTGTATGGTAGATATAGGGAGTCCAATAAAATTCAAATCTCTTATCCGGATCCTCTACCAGATCATGGATGGCTCCATATGCTGCGGGACTTGGCCAAAATCCGTCAATGGCGGAGTGGATTCGCGGAAGTTCGTTAAAAGTCTTTGTTTCCATGTAGGCGAAAGTGCAGTCTAACATAACTACTTTGGGCAACTGCGTCTCGAAAGAAATCTCGGCCATCCAATAGTTGCCGGGGATTGTGGTGGCAGATGTGGCCATATTGTAGGATGTTATTCCATACTGCTCCCATAAAATCATGGGCTGGGCGGCGTATATCATCTGGCTGCTGCCCAGAAACAAAACATCTATGGTATTTCTTTCATATTGCTTCAATGTCACGGAACAAAACATTTCCTGTTTGCTCATCATTATTCCGGTATATCGAACCAATAAGAACAATGTCAGACATAAAAAGGCCAGACATCTAATGATTGTTGTAAACTTTCTTTTCATACGCTTTCCTTTTTCAACCTGCGGTTTGACCCAAATATTATTGAAAGCTGTTAAGCGTTTCTATAACGTATTGCTGTTCATCTGCAGTCATTCCATTGTATAAAGGGATCGAAAGCACGGTTTCCGCATATTTTTCTGTAATCGGCAGGCTCCCTTCTCTGATATTAAGATATTGATAGGCTTCCGACAGATGGGGTGGGATCGGGTAGTGGATGATAGTCCCTATCTCATTTCTGTCCAGATAATTTATCAGTTCCTGCCGCCGCTCCGTGCGGATTACAAACTGATGCCAGATATGGGTGGCTCCCTCGCGGATGCCGGGCAGCAAGAGATCGGGATGCTTCAATTCTTTCAGGTATCGCTCGCAGAACCCGCGTTTTTCCTCTTCCAGTTCCTTCATATGGGACAGCCTGACACGCAGCAGTCCGGCCTGCAGTTCATCCAGCCGGGAATTGGTTCCCACCACTTGATTATAATACCGTTTCTCACTTCCATAATTGCGGAATACCCGCACGTCTCCGGCAATCTTGGGATCATTGGTGACAATGGCGCCGCCGTCTCCGAAAGCTCCCAGATTTTTGGAGGGATAGAAGGAAAAGCAGCCGATATCTCCAAAGGTCCCGGTCATCTGCCCCTGAAAGCAGGCCCCGTGAGACTGGGCACAATCCTCCACCACACGGAGGCCATGTCTCTTGGCTGTGTCCATAATGGGAGCCATGTTAGAGGCCTGTCCATACAAATGGACTACCAGGATCGCTTTTGTACGCTCTGTAATTTTTTCCTCGATCTTGTCAGCATTAATGTTATAATATTCGTCTGGTTCCACAAACACAGGTGTGGCTCCGTTGATAGTGATCCCCATGACGCTGGCAATGTAGGTGTTGCCCTGGACGATTACCTCATCCCCCTGGCCGATTCCCAGAATGCGGAACGCAATCCACAGGGCATCCAGGCCGCTGGCCAATCCCACACAATAACGGCTGCCAGTGTAGGCAGCAAATTCTTCCTCAAAAGAAGATACCTCCCGCCCCAGAATATACCAGCCGGAGCGAAGCACCTCCAGGGCTTTCTGCTCAAATTCCCTTTGATAGAGGTAAAATCCCCTGTCCAATCTGTTTGGCATGATTTTCATGACCTTTTTTCCTCCTTACCGCCTCCTGCTTATGATTGCCGCAGAATCCCCGTTGTCTTTAAATGCTCCAGCAGGGCGTTCTTCCTGCCGGCATCCGCTTTGTTTTCCCCAATATAGTGGAACAGGTCTTTACCGCTGTAGTCTTTATCCAGGGGCCTCAGGCCTGCCTGCAAAAACCTGTCAATAAGGCTTAAGTCTCCTGTTTTCCAGTATGCGTCTTTGGCGTACATAAGTAAATTGGTGCCATTCCGCCCCCGGGCAAAAGGATTGGCTCCTTTTTCCAGCAGGGTGTCCACGCAATCAGTGTTTCCGTGGTATGTGGCCACAATCAGCGGTGTCCAGCCTTCGGGTGATACTTCGTTCACATGACGGCTAACTGCGCAGATTTCCCGAACAGAGTCTGCGTCACCGCTCCTGCATGCCTCCAGCAATTCATTAAACCTGTCGTAATGCAGGATTATGTCATAGTCTATGGTGGCCATTACTGCACTGTGGAGCGTCTCTGTGATGATGCTTCCGGGTTTTAGAGTGGATTTGGTATCTGTGATTGTGGCATCAATAATCGGATGTTCCGCCACGGTGGGTAATTGGTATTCCCGGAAGGAAAATGCCTTGATCTGTTGGCGGATGCTCCAGGCTGTCTGTCGAAGATCCACGCACAGATTGGAGTAGTCTATTGCTTTTTTTGAGTAGTATGTGGCATAGGCGCTATCCTGCGGAATACATTTTTCCTGATGCAGGAGCAGGTTTTCAATGTTGTCAAGTATCAGTTCCGTTCCGTATTGTATATATGCCAGGTACAGATCTCTGCAGTTATAAGAATCCGGGAGATCAAAGGCCTTCTGCGCAATGATATCGCCCGTATCTATTCCGTCATCTATCCTGTGCAATGTAACCCCGGCGGATTTTTCGCTGTTTAAGATGGGCTCAGCGGATGTATACATTCCCTTATATGCAGGCAGGAGAGAGAAGTGTATGTTGTAAAGCCTTTGAGTTCGAAAAAGTCCGGTCTTGATGAGTCGGTCAAATTCCGTAGATAAAAACATCAGATCTTCAACTTCATACAGATCTGCAAGAGCGCATTCCCTTATGCCAAGCTGTCCGGCACGCAGACGCAGGGACCTCTGCCAGCCGTTTTCCCCGGTCTCGGTCTTGTTGCACACGACACACAGATCATATCTGTCGTGGCAATGCTCATATAGATACTCCAGTACTTCCACGCCGATGTTGTTCTTGCCTGCTATGCATACCAGCATGTTATTCGCCCTCCTTTTCTTCCCTGCCGGGGGTGTTTTCATCCTCCACAATGTACGGCGGCCGATTACGGCTTGCGTCAAAGGTCCTCCACAGATATTCGCCCAGAATGCCAAGGGAGAACATGATGATGCCGAAACTTAAAAGGTTGAATATGAACAGGGTTGTCCATCCGTTTACATCAATCATCCCGGCCAGTTTCATGCATAAGACTGCCAGGGCCCATATAAATGCGCCTGCCATGGACAGGACGCCCACAGTGGTCACAGCCTTAATCGGCACGGTGGAAAAGCTGAAGAGAGTATCGCTCACCAGGCGTATTTTTTTCTTCAGAGTCCACCGGCTTTTTCCCACCTCCCTGGCAAGCCGGGTGTAGTAGACATGCCCCGTTTGAAAGCCGCACCACAGAACCTGCCCCGTCAGCGCGCTGTTGCGCTCATCCAGGGAAAGCAGCACATTTATCACCTTCCTGTCCAGCAGATAGACGTCAAATCCCGTTTTGGGCATGGTATCCAGCGCGAATTTTCTGACCATCCAGTAGTACAGATTAGCAAACAGTACTTGCCGTCTGCCTTCATTCCGATCTTTCCGAACTGCCAATACCACATTGTCGCCCGTTTTCCATTTCTCTATCATTTCCAACAGCAGTTCCGTAGGCTCCTGCAGATCGGCAGCCTTTATGATGGCGCAGTCACCGGTGCATTTTTCCAGACCGCAGAGCATGGCGGCGTGCGAACCAAAATTCCGGGATAGGCTGATTGTTTTAACGTTTTTATCCTTTAAAGAGATTTCCCTCAAGACGCTGCTGCTGCCATCCAGCGAACCGTCATTTACAAATACCAATTCATAAGCAAAGTCTATCCTGTCAATAAATTTTTGCCGGATATCTTCATATAAGGGCCATAAATTGTCTTCATTAAAATAGACCGGAATGATAATGGATACCTTCATCTGTGAGTTCTCCTTTCCCTGAATTATTCACCGTTCACAATCCTCATGTATTCGTCATAATCCCGGATATACTCTGTGTTGTCGTAGTGTTCGCTGGCCAGACACAGCAGCACGGAGTCCCGGCTGAAATCATACATATCCTTCCACAGCATGGCAGGCAAATAGATACCGGTATGGGGTCTGTTCAGCACAAAAACGGCTTCATTTCCCTTTCCGTCCCGGACCTTTACCTTACAGGAGCCGGCTACATTGATCAGGACAAACTGAGACTTGCGGTTGGCATGCTGTCCTCGTACCACGTCGCTGCCGGAACCATAGATATAAAATATGCGGGATATATCAAAAGGAATATCATACATTCCCTCCACAATTACCAAGTGTCCCCGCTCATCACCACTTTGGGTAAACTCTAACATTTGTGCTCCGATGTGTTTTGACATTATTGGCACCTCCTAAAACAAAACCGAGACTTATTGGCGTGAATAAGATACAACAGAGCGGCAATCCATGCGACTGCGGAAATAACAGCCCCCCAAAATACCGTTGGAGATGAAAAACGGAATGTTACCGTATGGCTGCCTGCTTCAAGGGGAGTCCCCTGTATAATGCCGTTTACTTTTATGGACTCCTGTTTTACGCCGTCCACATAAACACTCCACCCCCGATAAGGCGACTGGCTGAGATTAATCCATGTAGGTGCAGCAGCATGCACATTGGCGGAGACAGAGTTTGGACGGATATCCGTGATTTCAATCTTTGTGTCCGTATCTGTCAGTTCCAGGTCCGTCCCCTCTTCGATATAACTGATCTCCGCAAAGTCAATGGCAGTTTTATTCTCAACAATAAAATTTTCACAGTTGTCCATACAGACGACTTTTTGAGGCGAGTATATCAATGGTTTGGCATTTAGGGATTCAATGATTGTGTGCCTGTCATTTCTGAAAACTTCCCGATAGAGCATGCTGCTGCCAATATCACAGTTTTCTTCTATACGTATCCCGGATATTTGCGCTGCGTCCATGTCCGGCCCGCTCAACTGTAATTTCAGCGTTTCTGTCTGTTTGCTGTCTGCCGGAATGGTATACCGGACAAAGTTGTCTCCGCTTACAACTTTCTGGCTATACAGAACTTCGTTCCCCAGCATAATAGACAGGAGCCCTTCCCCGCTTTCCACATGTATATGGACATGCACCGTGTTAGTGCGGCTATAATCAAGATCTGCAGGTACGGGGATGCCGTCCGCCGTATTGCCGTCCCGTTCCAATGGGTATTGCTCATACACTGTAGCGGTACCATTCCAGGCATAACCGGATTGGTTGTTGACAATGATATATTTTGTGGACAACATCTGTAAAAAGGTTGGGTTGGTCAGCGCCATGACAGAGTCCGCGCTCATCATCATTCCATAATCAGCGCCGCAGAGTTGCAAAAGCAGCGGATGATTGAATGTTATATAGGACTGTATGCTGCTGAGCCGATGAAATACATTCCCGTTCACTCGAATGCTCCAGCTTGTCTCTGCAAGATCCTCCCAGGACTCATATGAAACAAAATATTTGTATTGTTCTGTTTCCGGCAACTCCGTCAAATAGGCGGTTTCTTCCGTATCAAAGATACTTTCGTGATTTCCATAACGAAGCATTTCATTTTGGCGGAAAATATCGCCCGCAGGATCTGTATTATAAAAATAAGTATCCCAGAGGGAGATCACCAGAATGGAAAGAACCAACACAAGCGGCCCGCCGGCATTTAATACGCCCTTGCTCTTTTGGCAAAATACCGTCCAAAGGAGAATAGCAACAATCAAAACGACTAAGCTTTTGCAGAACCATTTGGGAGCGGAGAAATATTCGTTCCACGCAGGATCCGAAAAAAGGCCGTATCGTGACAGAATAAAACAGGTGCCGCAAAGAATAATATAAATACCCAAAATACCCATGCTGATCTTTCTGATTTTGCGGTATGCATTGTTTTCAACTATATGTTTTAATCCAATAACGCCCATCCATAATAGCGGACCCGAGAAAAATATAAGAAATCTGGTTAAAGTACGGAAAGAACCCAATAAAGGAATTTTATATAATATTTTTCCGAGGATCGGGATGTTATTGCATGCACAGGCCAGGGTGAACGCGGCGGCGGCGATCCAGGATAAGACTCTAATTTCCCGCGTACCCCTGCAATAAATAAGGGAATAGACTGCCAGTGTAAGCGGAATGATTCCAATATATAAATCCGTTGGAAATTCAAGTCCTTCGTACAGGAGGGTTCCCCATTCCCCCCAGAAAACCGGATTCAATAAGTTCAGCAGATACCGAAAGTCCGAAGCTCCGTTCGCGAAATATTCATACGATATATTTGATCTGCCGGAATAAATCATCAGTTCTACCAGCGGGAGCATCTGTATAGCGGCAATCCCGATATAGAATATGGTGATTATCAAACCGTTCAGCAGGAACACGCCGGGTTTTACACGCTTGTTTATACTTAGATAGATATATAGCAGAACCAGGATTATATCCGTGTAAAACGCAATCTGAGGAAAACCCGCCAAAAATTGCAGCGCCATGGCTATGCCAAGACAGGCGGCATATTTTCTGGCTTTGGTCTCACATAACTGGATTATCAACTGCGCCAGTAAAGGAATCCACACAATTGTACAAAGAATATTGATGTGATCCTGCCGAAGGATAATCAGGTTGCTGAAACTCGTTATTATAGCGCCGTAAAAAGCAATCTGTTCATACTTAACCAGCTTTTTAAACAGATTAAAGGAAAAGACAGCATTTAAAATAATATGCAGAATATAAAACACCTTGTAATCTAAATGCCTGGGAAACAGCAGGCAAAGATATACCAAAGGGTAAAACACTTTGTTCTGGATATCAGCAGCAAAAGGAGTTCCGTTTGCTACAAACGGGTTCCACTGGGGGAATTGTCCTTTTCCCAAAGCGATTCTGATCATTTCAAATTGTGCCTCGTACCCGATGCCATCCCCGCAGGTCATAATAGAATCAGACATCAGCAAAGGAACAAAGAATAATATGGGAAAGATGAACAATATGGCATAATAAAGAGTCTGTTTTTTGTTTAGCATATGATATCCTCAATATGGTCATTGCGCACCCAGAGAGTTGTTCAGCGATCGGACCGCGTCAATGCATTCCAGTTCGTTCAGATCCTCGTCATATAAATAGCCCTGCTGAATTTGGCAATACAGCCTTAAATTGTCTATAGACAATTCGGTGTCTGCAGATGATATATGCAAATCGAAATTAGCAGGGCTGTCAAAAGTCAATTGCAGTTTTCCCGTGTCAGTTACGTTGGTATTTAAAACGGTATTACCGATTTGAATCTTCAACGTGCCTGGACGGGTAAGTTCAACAACGTCAAATTCCAAATAATATTTATCCGCGCTGAAATGATTGCGAATATTGGGAATTGTCTGGCTTAAACTGCCTCCCGGCATAATGTGGCAGACCATAGAACCTTCTGTCTCTTGAAAAACGATATTTTTTCCACTCCATCCGTTCTCTTCCAGAGCGAACTGCGGATTATAGAGCATATTGGCCCGATAATTCCGGTAGGTCCAAATGCCATAGCCATCTGAACAGCTGTGCAATATCTCCGCGACATTCAGCAGATAGTCATCTAATTCTTCTTCTTTTATCTGTGCATTGTTGGAAAAGGCCGGCGTGTTGTCCGCAAATATGAACTGATCAATATATACGGCTTTGCCGCCGGTTTCCTCTTTAAATTTTTCCAAGATATATTTTGTCTTTGCCAGCGCCTCATCATAGCTTACGCGTTCACCGGAGTTTTCAAATCCCATGGGAATTCCGTACATGGTGGTGGAGAAATTCGAATCGGCGCAGTCATAGGTTTTGGTATGTTGGTAATACACGGGGGCGCCCTGTTTGTCTGTCACCAGATCCCAATCCATTCTTACTTCCATAGACAAATTGGGAAAGTACTGCTGGGACCTTTTCAAAATGTCTATTAGAAAATCATCATAAAACTCATACATAGCCCACAAGGCCGGTTCGGAACGATGAGGAATGGGAATTTGTCCGTAAGCCGTGTAATCGGTCTGATAATTTCGGTTATAGTCTTCTAAAGAATAATTTGCACTGACCCACTCGCCGAACTTTATATAATCCGCTTTGGCGGTCCGTTCATCGGGATCCTCTATATCGCATACGCCCATAGCGCCCCAGAAATCTTCCCAGGTCAGGAAAGCTTCGGCAAAGCAATCATATGCGGACAGGGACTGATACATTTTCTGTATATAGGCGTCCCAGGCGGCAAGAGCGTCAGAGTCTCCCAACAAACTGAAATACCGTTCTATGATATTGGCGTTCTCATCCTTATAAAAGTCCCATGTATATCCCAGCCGGGCATAGACCTTTAAGTCCACTTGGTCAGCCGTGCGCATCAGTTCATCCAGTTTGTCAAAAGCATACGCGTTATAGGAAACAGGAGATATGTCAGGCTGGAATTCACGCCAGGGTATAACAATGATAATGCTGTCAAATCCATCCGCCTTTATCTGTGCCAAATCTTCTTCCAGACGGTCCATCTCACAGTTCCAGAAATTTATGGGCCATTCATCTGCGAAGTAAGTTGCGGATCTGGCATAATTGCCGTCAAACGCCGAAGCTTCGCTGCGTTGCTCCCTCAAAATTATCCAGTCGCAGTCATCGTTGCCGGCAGCACCATTGTTGCAGAAAATTCTAATTTTGGAGGCAGTTTCATAGAGGCTCATATCTATATAACAGCTCTGCCATTGGTCCTCCGGCTTTACCGACAATTCATTGGAGTACAGAATGTTTTCATCCTCATCCAGTATCCATATCAGCAGTCCGGCCCCATCGGAGCCCTCTGCGACCCAGGGATGTATCCTGTACTGAAAACACCATGAAGAGATTGCGCCGTTTCCTTCCAAATCCACAGAAGTGTTGGGGGTGAGCAAAATACATTGGCCTTGCTCCATATCAAATATCCCCGCTGTATAATTCCACGGAATATTCTTGGCTTCTCTAACTCCGTTAAAAGTAACAGAAGAGAAAACGCCAAAGGAATGAACTGTTACATCTTCCTGCGCTTTGCGGAAAAGGGCGCTGCACGCAAAACCCAAAGTAAAACAAAATATTCCAAACGCAGCAATGCATGTTGTTCGCAGCCATTTATTCCCGCCTGTCCTGACCTTTTTTTCACACATAGATTCACTTTCCTATATATCTGATAAAATAACTTTTGACGCTTCCTCCACCGTGAAGTACTTTCGGATAAACGCTTCCCCGGCGTCCGACATCT
>BLLU01000154.1 GCA_011959105.1 Lachnospiraceae bacterium
TTCGTTTTTTACGGTGGGCTTATTTTGGGACTTGCGTCTGCATTTGCAGCGGGAAGGATACATCGGATCGATACCATGCTTTATGTAAAGCGGTTTATTTTCTTAATTCCCTGGATTCATGGATTTGGAAGAATCGGCTGTTTTTTTGGCGGGCTGCTGTTATGGAATCCCTTGGCGCGGAATGTTTGCCGTTACGTTTCCGGCAGGCTGCGCCGCGCCTTTTGGAACGCCGCTGTTTCCCATACAGCTTGTGGAAGCGGCGTGTTTACTGTTGCTGACGGCAGTATTGTTCGCACGCTCGATCCGGAGAACCGAAACGGATTCGGTGAAAATTTATCTGGTCTCGTATGCCGTGCTGCGGTTTTTTCTGGAATATGTAAGAGCGGACAGTATTCGCGGAAAGTTCTTGCTTTTTTCGACGTCGCAGTGGATCAGCCTGTTTCTTTTGGCATGCGTATGGGGCGTGTCCCGGTATAAGAAAAGAAGTACATAAAAAATTTATATTTCTTGTAACAGTTCAGCCATGCGATTGACCTAACGGGTATTACACCGGCTAAAATATAGCCGGTGTGCCCATAAATAACATTTTTATATTTTCTATAATCCCCATTTTCCTTTTCTTAAGGGTTTCTATGACTGTCATAATGGAACAGTACATTTCACTGCCGCTTTCCTTGCGAAAACCTCCAGCCATTTTCTGGCGATTTTTTGCTTTCCGTAAATCTCGTTCCGAAATATTGTCATCAAAGGGCACGGAAAAATCATGCAAGAATAAAAGATGGTTATGACTGTATTTATCCATACGGTTAAGTAATGTCTTTTCCTCTTTTTTCGCATATTTATGTCTGGTCGTTTTATTTTCTGCCTCTCCTTTTCGTATCAGGGAAAAATATTTTTCTTCATATTCCCTTAGGATTGCAGGCGGAAATGATGGGAACCCCTGCCCTAGTAATTCTTTCCGTTCCCGATTCATTTCACACAGGAGCCCACTCATCTCCCCAGACCATGCATTCCCTGTTTCCTCCGTATTTTTTCGGAGATAACGGATGATGTGGACATTGCATTCTGCGTGATCCGTGCCAAAGTGGTACAATGCGGTTTCATGGTCATGGAGAAGAATCCCTGTATAGTGTTTCAAAAAATACAGTCCCTTCAGTGCTTCTATGGATTTGCCGTCCATGGCATGGTATACCACGCTGTTTTTTATGCTGAAATTCCGGATATAATTCTGTTTCCCATTTACTGTTACCACTGTGGCATCGGTTGCAACAACTTTTTGGTTCAACAATCCGTTTTCCAAATTTGAAATGCTTGTTTGAG
>BLLU01000155.1 GCA_011959105.1 Lachnospiraceae bacterium
GCACGGAATTAATCTCATTAAAGGTGAGCCAGTAACGAACCTTTCCCTTATACCTTTGGAACACCGTCCTACAATAACGCAGATAAAAGTCAATCATGCGCCTATCCCTGAACCCGTCATAAGTCTTGGCTAGATGAAGGGGCATTTCATAGTGGGATAAGGTGACAATAGGTTCCATGCCATAAGCAAGGCAGGCATCCAAAACCCTATCATAAAATGCAAGACCTGCTTCATTCGGCGTGTCCTCATCCCCTTTCGGAAAGATACGCGACCAGGCGATGGAGGTGCGTAAGGTCTTAAATCCCATTTCCGCAAACAGTTTGATATCTTCCGCATAGCGATGATAAAAATCGATCCCTTCAAGTTTCAAATTATCTTTGACAGGTTCTTTTGTAGGTTCCCCCATAACTCCTCTTGGCATCACATCTGCAATGGAAAGACCCTTGCCATCCTCTGCATACGCACCCTCGCACTGATTTGCAGCGACAGCGCCTCCCCACAAAAATGATTCTGGAAACATAGCGTTACCTCCCATACCGATCCATAAAACTATACATAGCGCCTAAAAGATTACACTCCTCCAGATACCTGCTTTTTTGCAGATTTGCATGCAGTGTATCAGGAATACAACATTTTGCATAAAACTGTTTCAATTCCATATTAATATCCGGAATCAATCGTTCTACCCGGCTTAACCCCCCGCCAATGATGATCTTCGCCGGTGCAAAACAGGTCTGTATATTGTGAATCAGCATTACTGCAGACTTTAAAAACTCCTCGTATACCCTCTGGGCATCCGGATCCCCTTCCTCTATCCACTTAAAAATCTGTTTCCCATTTATCTTGATTTTTTGGGGAGACTGTTCATGCACGGGATAATCTGCCTTCAGCAGTTTATCGTATTTTATAAGGGTATCTCCTGCATCCTGTACAGATAAATCGAGATTCTTCCACTTGCATAATTTATAAGTCATACCAACGATACCCATGTTTACCCACGCTTCATCCGTGATGGTATATCCATTGAACTTCGTCAATGTAAAAGAAAACTCTCCCGCCGAAAAGTTAAGACCTCTATGTATTTTTTTATCGATAATCACACCGCCGCCAACCCCTGTTCCAAGAATCAGCACTGCCCCGTCTGTCACATCCGAGAGGGCGCCGGTCCAAGCCTCTGAAAGGGCACCGCATTTTCCGTCGTTTTCCACCGCTGTCTTCGCCCCGCACGCCTGACTCACCAGTTCAATTACATTTTTCTCTTTTAAAATCTGACTGTACGCCCCCGATCCATGATGGAATCCCGTTTCACTATCCACGATTCCCGGCAGGCTTAAAGCAATGCCATCAACCTCCGTTTCGTACCTTTCGTACTGACCTTTTATGGTTTGAACAAATGCCTCCGCAGAGCCAAGCGGCGCAGGCAGCTTATCGGTAAATATAAGCCGTGCCTGATCGTCCACGATTCCAT
>BLLU01000156.1 GCA_011959105.1 Lachnospiraceae bacterium
AAAAATGAAAAAGTGAGAAAAAGCGAGTTAACAAGAGAAAAATAAAGATTATTATAGGAGGTATCATATATATATATCCAAATACAGTGGATATGGAGGATATGGGCGAAAGTAAGTTGGTTTTGTCTAGTCAGATGATCCAGGAAATCAGTGAAAATAAACAAATTGGTTCTGTTAATTTACAAAAAAAAGGGGAAGTGTCTAGCAAAGATATAGAGTTTATTCATGGACAAAACGCTTCAGAAAATAATAATGCGGGCTTTGCATATGGGGATACCCATTCTGAGTTAAATGATTATTTTACAAGGGAAATATTTAAATTAGAAGAAGGACGGCATATAAGTCCTGAAGATAAATTTGCAATCATAATCAGTGATGAACTTGCAAAATATAATGGTTATTCTGTGGGGGATACAGTATCAATAGCACCGGCGGAACTGGCTATGATAGATAGTGAATATGTCAATTTACTACAGGATACGGAAGAGCAGGTAATTGCTACAATAGTTGGGATATATACAATATTAGAAAAACAGGGGGGGGGGGGGAGAATTACAGCCGACTGTTGGTAGGTGGGAAAACCTGTTGTTCACCACTCATACATTGCTGGAACAGTTAAATATGGCTCTGCCGGAGGAATATTCAGCTGCCACAATTTTTGTAAAAGATCCTGCCATGACAGATGACATTATTAAATATGTGAGAAAGCAAAGCGGATTTGGAAAGAACGAATGTATTATACAAAAAAATACCACTGGGTATGAAAGAGTGGAAGATAATATTTTATTTGTAAGAAAAATCGTAAATGCCCTGTTAAGCGGAATTGTAGTGGTTGGGATTATAGTATTGCTATTATTTATGAAGTTTAGCTACAAAGGTAGAATAAAGGAATTTGGTATTCTAATGTCTCTGGGAAAATCAAAAGCGGAATTATCCTTACAGTTGTTTCTTGAATTGATGATTGTATTTCTTATGGCATACTTGGTAGCGGCTGGTGCGGCTGCAATAATGTCACAAGAAATAATACAAGAATTGGAAAAAAAAGTTTTTGAAGGTATATCATGCATAGGCGTGCCGGTTTGGAAGATATATGTTATTACATTGTTACGCATACTGGTAGTTGAATTGCTGTTAATGATGGCATCAAGTCTTGGATTTAAGTTATCAATTTTGCGGTTTCGACCGCAACAAATTTTAACAAAATTGGAGTGAGAGAAATGCAGTTTATAAAAAGAGGGTCATTATATTTGGTTAGACATAAAATAAAGAGTCTTATTCTGGTGGCTATCATATGCCTTGTCTCTTTACTGTTGCTTGCGGGTGCTGCAATGAAGCAAGCCAGCGAAAATGCCTTTTGGGAAATCAGGATGGCTGCCAGTGAAAAACTGGTTCTTCAAATAGATACGGATAAAGCCGGGTATGGCCAAGTAACGGAACAGGAATGGGGAAGTGCCTCCGTATATCAGGGTGATTATATTACCCAGGAAATTATTGATAAAATACTGACAATACCGGGAGTTTCGGAAATAGGGAGTACAATATCTGGTGGATTTTTTGGCGCAGCGGTAGATTTTGAGTACCTACCGGCGCAATATAATAGTAGCACTACCGAGTATGGAGCATTGTCGCCATATTACCTGACCATTGATTCAGAGAAAGCAGACAGTTTCTTAAATGGATATCTGCAGTTAAAGGAAGGAAGGCACCTCACTGCGGAAGATGACAATGCAATCATGATTTCAAGTGAATTAGCAGAGTATAACAATTTGCATGTGGGAGACGCCATAACACTGTATTGCCTTGATGCTGACATTATGGGATATGACGCTTTGGTAAAGCTGGAGATTGTTGGCATATTTACAGGAACTGAGGGAAAGGGGGAAAATGCCATTTCTATATCTGGCAGAGCAGGAAATCAGGGATTCCTTCCTTATAAAATATTAGAACGTGTGTTTGGAAAACTTGCGGATGGATTTGGCTATGAATCAATAGACATTTTTGTTAATGATTTTGCGGAAATTCAAAATATATACAACCAAGTGTCTTCGCTACCAGAACTAAGAAATAAAACGTTGAAATTAGATATTGACAGCGAGGATTATGATGTAATGTCAACTCCATTAAACTCTATGCGCGGCATGATTAATATCTTTATGGTTGTCATTTTGCTCCTGTTTGCAGTTGTTTTGACCTTGCTGTTGGCTGCATGGACAAAGGAAAGGAATAAAGAAGTAGGGATACTGATTTCACTTGGCATAGCAAAAAGAAATGTAATTGCGCAATTTGTAGCAGAGGTGTTAATTATATCGAGCGTTTCTTTTACTGCCTCATATGTTTTAAGCCCTTTTATTGAAAATCTGGCAAGTAGTTTTTTGAGGCAGATACAAAATGTACAAATGGAAAATATGGATCAGCAGACAGAGGAAATTTTGCCGAGCGGCGCCGGCCAACTTGACGCCAGCCAACTATATGATCAATTGACGGGCAGCTACAGCCAAAAAGAATTTGATTTTCAAGTTCAAATTATGCCACAGCATTATGTGCTTTCATTTACGGTAGGCTTATTGCTAATAGTTATTTCTACATTGCTTGCATCAGCAAAAATAATAAATATGAAGCCAAAGGAACTTTTGGCAAAAAAGGATTGAAGGAGAATAAAAAGTGGAGAAAGTTTTAGAATTGCGAAATCTAGGTTTCTGTTATAACGGGAATAAAAAAGCAGTTATACGAGGAATCAACTATACTTTTGAAGCAGGAACTTTATATGTGATTCAGGGGATGTCCGGCTGCGGAAAAACCACATTACTTTCTTTAATAGGGGGACTGGATATTCCAACAAAAGGGGAAATTATTGTTAATGGATCAAGTATAGTAAAAAAAGGCTTGGAAAAACATCGAAAAGAAAATATTGCCTTTGTTTTTCAGTCATATAATCTAATTGATTATATGACACCAGCTGAAAATATAAGCCTTGTCACTACGGAATCTCCTTTTCCCATCCTGGAACAAGTAGGGATAACCAGAGAAGAGGCAAAACGAAATGTTCAGAAACTTTCCGGTGGACAACAGCAAAGGGTGGCAATTGCAAGGGCATTAGCTTCAAACGCAAGTATATTATTAGCGGATGAACCAACAGGAAGTTTGGATTTCGAATCGGCGGGATATATTACAGAATTGTTAAAAAATAGTGCACATGTAAATAAACGCTGTGTTATAGCGGTGACACATTCAAATGAATTTGCGGATCAGGCCGATGTGCTTTTTCATTTAAAAAATGGTAATTTGGTTATAGATAAAGGGTGAAACATGAAAGAGAAGAACATGGTACTTAAAGCGTTTTGCGATCTTAACAAACCAACCCGCAACATCAGTAACTGGTATGCAGGCAAGAGCAACCTGCTATTGCGAATGCACCTGCCATTGTGAGTGTGACAATATTTTTGTTACATCCTCAACGGGACAGGATTTATCCAGTAACGGCGGAATGGTTGGCGGAGCAATTGGGGCAGTGAATTTATAATTGATTGGGGAGTTGTAGCGATTGCTACAGCTCCCCTTTTTTGTGCTTTGTATAACGATTTGGTAAACACAGTTCGGCTAATGGAACCGCCGAGAATGTATTCATGAAAAATAAAAAAACCACAAAAAACATTCGGGATTTATTGTAATACTAATATCGAAAACAGATTGAAAAATTCCCCCTTGAATTTTATAAATATACATTTTATAATGCCATTATGGTAAGAAACATCACAAAATCAGATATAAAGAAGAGATACGGCACGATGTAATATAAAATGGGGGACGAATAGTGCTACGGATAGGAATTTGTGAGGATATACCGGAAGAATTAGAGCGGCAGAAGCAAATGATGCATGAGGTCATGGCAAGCCTTTCAAAAAACGCGAAAATCTTTTGCTTTTTAAGCGGCGAAGATTTGTTATGTGAAATAGACATCACGGGAAATATGGATATTATTTTTCTGGATGTAGAGATGATGGGGATAAACGGCATTGAAACAGCCAGATTAATAAGGAAGAAAGATACAAGAGCAGTAATTGTGTTTGTTACCTGCTACGATCAGTATTTTCAGAAAATGCTGGAAGTCCAATCCTATACGGTTATAAAAAAGCCATTGCAACAGACAGTGCTTCAAGAGTTGATGGCCTGCATCATAAACACGCGGTTTAATTCTTACGATTGCTATTCATTTTCCTATTGTAAAAAGCATTATCGGATTCCGCTTCTAAAAATTCGTTATTTTCAAAGTGACAAGAGAGTGATTCACATTAGTACAGCCTCGGAAAACCTGATGACAAATGAGCATGTATTCTATGGAAAGATGGAAGAAGTGCAGGAGGTGGTAAATAGAGCGGATATCAAGTTTTTGAGGCTTGGAAAATCCTTCCTGGTTAATCCGCTGTTTATCTTAGAGTATTCGGCAAACAGAGTCACATTGGATAACGGACTGATTCTGGAAATAAGCAGACAATATAAAGAAGATGTCAAGAAATACTATTTGCTAAGCCTGAAGGGGAAAATATGGGGTTGATTCTGACGCACTTTATGACAGGGATTTTTTCAACTGTTTTGCAGCGCATCTTTTGCGAGAATATTTTAGACCCGAAAGACCGCAGTCGGCGGCGGGATCTGCTTGGATGGGGCGGCTACTTTGCTGTTTTTTACATTATCACTTATGTCAACGCGGCGTATCTTGAAATTGCCTGGCTAAATGCGCCGCTATTTATAATCTTATTCTTTTGCACGATAAGATACCTATATAAGGATTCTGCCCGCACACTTATCCTTGTGACAGTTTTTATGTATTTAAGCGGAATGTGCGCTGAATTGCTGATATTTTACGGAAAGGAACTTTTACCCCGGAAGCAGGAAGACGGGACGGACATATTGTGGGTCGCCGGATCAAAAATAATCTGGTTTCTGTTGATAAAGGCAAGCTTACAAATTGTAAAAATACGCAGAAAAACGGAACTATGTGTTGAGGATTGGCTGGAGGTATTCGTTGTGCCTGCAGGAAGCATCTGGATTTTACTGGCATTGCTCCTTGGGGCTACACCGGAAGACCCCTGGTTTGCTTTCTCTCCGCAGCAAGCATTATTGTGATCAATATTTATTCATATTACCTATACGATAAAGCGAAAGAGAATAGGAAGAAACATATAAGAGCAGAAATATTAAGACAGCAGTATGCTTATTACATACGGCAGGACTGGGAAAATAAGGAGTGGTGGGACCAGATGAAACGCTTCCGACATGACATGAAGCAACGTTATATTATCGAAAAAGCATTTTTGGAGAAGAGAGATTATGCCGCGTTGGAAAAGTACTGCGATAAAAATCTGGAGTTTCTCTGCAGCAATAGGAATGTGTCTGATACAGGGAATATTTATGTTGACAGCATGCTAAATTACAAGGCTCATATAGCGGAAAGAGAAAATATAGACTTTGCAGCGCAGATACATATACCCGGAGATGCTGAACTGCATGCGGCGGAAGACTTTTGCATCTGTCTGGGAAATCTGTTGGACAATGCCCTGGAGGCAGTTGCGGAGCTGCAAGACAAAAGGTCCATATATGTACAACTTAGCGCAGATCACAGAAATATAATGATGCAAGTAAAAAACAGATATGCAGGGGAAAGGAAAAAAGAAGGCGCGGGATATCTGACCAGTAAGCGTGATAGGAAAGAGCATGGCATGGGCCTGCGTATTGTACAACAGATTGTGAAAAAATATGACGGGGAAATGGTAATAGAGGATAAAGACGGGATTTTTGATGTGGCCATAGTGCTGTATGACTTTTTGGAAAATGCAAATAAAAGTCATTGAGATAGAAAAGTTAAAAAGATTGGGTTGGATCGCTCCTGGTAGATTCAACCCAATCTTTTTATGCTCAAATCTTCGGTAAAAACCTCAAAGAACATGTAAGATATTACATAAAACAATGCCATTTATTACATCTTTTGTCGAGGAATGTCAATTTATGATATGGTATATCAAAATAAATGAGGAAGATCGCATTAAGGGTAAAGAGGCCCTCATCCGTTTGTCATTATTCGGTGCGCTGTAGGATGTGAGGGATGGGGTTTGAGCGGAAAACAGGGAACTCGAGGTTATAGAAGAATCCGGCGAAAGGGGAAGGAGGGCAGTGAATGAAAGGAATAGGAGTATTTCTTTGCTGCATTGTCCTAAGTCTTTTCTTTCCGCTGGCAGTTCATTCGGAGGAAATTACTTCAGAAAAAGAGCCATTGGATATTGTTTTTGTCATTGACTCCAGCGGTTCCATGAAAAAAAATGATCCGTCCAAAATGGGACTGGACATGGTGCAGGCGTTTATAGACACCATCCAGGCTGAAGATATCCGCATAGGCTATGTGGCTTATAATGACGGCATACTGTCCTTTTCGGCGCCGGAACCTGTTGCAATGGATGAAAAAAGGGAGTCGTTAAAAGCGGAAATCGGCGCCATCCCATATGCGGGGGATACGGATATCGGACTGGGAATCTCCCATGCATATGGACTGTTTTCCACAGAGAATAACAGTCGGCGGATTATGGTACTGATCTCGGACGGGGAGACGGATCTGCCGAAGGACAGTGAGCGCACGGAGGAACAGTCCAACAGGGAACTGGAGCAGTGTGTTGAACGGTGCAAAGAAGAGGATATACAGATCTATACGGTGGCTTTTGGCCAGTATGAAGGCAGCAGGGCGGTTTTAGAAGAAATTGCGGCCAAAACAGAGGCGGAAAATTACTCGGCCCAGGGTCCGGAGAATCTTATAAATGTGCTGTACGGAATCTTTCAGGATAATCTGATTTATAAGATACAGCAGTTTTCCAGCGGCATGTACGCGGGGGGCAAACAGGAAATAAAATGCGTATTGGACGCCCCGTATCTGGATGAAATCAACATATTACTTTTGTCATCAGAACCTGTGGGCGAAACCACAGTCCGATATGGGGAAGAAGAAATTCTGCTGACGGGCCTGTCCCATTACGCAGTAGGTAAGATAGAGAATATGGAAGCGGAAACCGCAGGGAAAGAGTTGGTGATTCGCTGGGAGACCACCGAGAAACAGGATTTGCAGATATATATTGTCAGTTACCGGAAGTTGATACCGGTGCTGCGGATGGAGACAGACGCGGGCAGAAATCAGGAATTGGAGTATCAGGTCTTTTTTAAGGATCGAAGCGGTCATGTGATCAGCGATCCGGCGTTTTACCAGTCATTTTCCTGGGAACTTGTCTGTGAGGACAAGGATTTTTCCCAGGAAGATGCCGGAGTATCCGAGGGCATACTGAAGGGCAAAGTCAGTTTTTCTCATTCCGGTACCTATCTGTTATCCGGCACACTGGGGGATGAGTTCGGAAGTTTTTCCCTGCCTGCACGGATAGAAGTAGTAAATGCCATGCCCACGGGTAATATTCCCGAAGACAGCCGTACCCTTCGGGAGGGCGAATGGACCCTCTGTCTGGACCATTATTTTACGGATTCGGACGGAGATATACTGACCTATTCCATCACAGACAGGCCCCAAGGGGCGGATGTCCGGCTGGAAGGGAACCTTCTGAGCATTTTGCCCCGGAGCGTGGGGACGCACTGCGTGGGGATTCAGGTCAGCGACGGTGAAACGGCGGTACAGTATGTGTACCGAATGGAGATCATACCGCTGTGGAAAATATATTGGTGGGTTCCGATTCCGGTTTTGATACTGGCGGCGCTGCTGCTGTGGAAGATTTTTCACAGGCCAAAGCCGGAACTGGAGCGCCTGACGGAAGAAAAAAAGCAGAATCATTTCAGCGGAAAGCTGGACGCCTATTTTATACTCCAGCCGGAAGAAGAGGAGGAGATACCGCCGCTCTCTTTCCGGATGAATAAGGTGAAGGACAGCAGGGTATCCCTGGGCGATCTCTTTGGAGCCTACCCGAAACAGGCGGCCGCCCTGGGGTTGGATGACATCTTTCTGATTGCAGACGAAAATCACCGCATGGTTTTGTTTCACAGGTCCAAAGCCGGCGTCATGGTGGGAAGTGCCATTGCCTGTATGCAGATACAGTACAGCGTCAGCTTCGGCGACATTATATACATCACATCGCCGACAGGAGATTATGACCTGGAGATACACTATGTTGCCCTGTTCCAATAAATCAATATACAAGAACTCAATATACAAGAAAAAAGGAGGAAGTGATAGCCATGGAGACAATCACACAGACAAACAGAACCATTCTGTTTGCCGAGGTCAATCCGGAGCGTCTCAACCTGCTGACCCTGATCGGGGATGTGCGGGGAAAGAGCAGTCTGGATGATGACAAGATGAAAGAGATCAACGAAGAACTGCTGGTCTCGAGTTTTGAGGAGTTTCTGGAAAAGTTTACTCCGGTGGTGTATTCCTGGTGTGATGCCGCCACGGGAAGTATTCAGTACAGCCTGGTAAAGCCGGAGAATATTCCGCAGAACTGTGTGACGGAAATCCCCCTGAACGAATCCAATGATTTGTTAAACATGCTGATTACGCTCATGGGTGCCAGAGACGCACAAGGTGTGGCAAATGCGGATTTCCAGTTCAGCAACATTCTGGAGATGATCTCTCCCAAGAAAATCATGGACGATATCCGCCAGGTCCGCAGGGAGATCCAGTATACATACGGAAAATATGTGGAACTGGAAGAAGGAGACCCGAAACGGCTGGATATGGGAGACAAGCTGAACTACCAGTTTGAGCAGGCGAGCCAGAATTATAACAATGTTCTCGCCATGCTTCCCCTGGCCATCGAGGACATTAAGACCCGGCTGCTCCTGGGGGATCATGAGGCCGGACAGGGACAGGCAGAGTTCAAGGCGGGCCTGCTGAGCATGGGGGATGACGGAGAACTGAAGATTCTGGAGATGAAACAGGAAGAGAGTACCCAGCTTGCGGTGGTGGACGATCAGGTCAACACAAGCCTGATGGAAACCTTTCGGGAGGATTACAACGCGCTGAATGAGAACCAGTCCGATTATGTGAGGGATTTGGTGGTGCGGACCTTCTGCCCTCTGGGTTCCACCATGGAGAGCAGTGTGGACCGGGAACTGGAGGTGCGCAATTATAACAGCTACCTGGAGTTCTATAAGAAGAGCAAGGACGATTTTGTAAAGGTGGTAAAGCCTCTGATGGAAAAGATGCTGGGTGTTAAGACCTTTTTTGACCAGTACCAGGTCAAGGAAAAGGGAATGCAGCCCAGGCTTCTGATCACGAATCTGCCCCTGGAGATGACGGTAAAGGCCAGCAATCTGCCCCGGCTGATCACCTATCTGAACACCACAAATGACAAGAACGAATTTGACAACACAATATGGTTCGGTATTGTACCCGATGTGGAATTGAACCAGACAGAAGGGGGCAGGCTCCAGAGGATCCGTTTTGAGGGAAACCGGCAGGAAGAAAAGCGGGGAAACAATACCATGGAGAATGTGGCGACATTGATGAACGCCATAGAACCCTATCGGATTACTACTTTCTTCAGTTTTTGCTCCGGCGAGGAGTCCACTTTTAATTATGTGGCCACCGAGGGAATCAATATTTACAAGGAAAAATGCACGCCGCTGATGAAGAAAGCCTACAGCGAATTTGTGGTGCCCTGCATTCCCAACGCCACCATTATCCCCAAAGATAAGTCCGGCCTGGTGCTGGATAAGCGGATGGTCATGGACGAGGAGGGGAATGTGGCTCTCTCCGCGGAAAAAGACGATGTCATGAAAATGTGGCTGGAGGGCATCTATGTGGGAGCGGCTTATGAGGCGGCGGGGATCGTGGCGTCATGGCAGTGTCCGGAATACTTAAAGCAGCGCTTCAGGAACACCAGCATGGAATACCCCGGTGTGCGGTTTGATGTGGAGGCCAATGACAACGCGCTTTTGGCCACCACCAGCATGACCAAGGAAATCTCCGGATTTACCAACGCCATTAAGAATTCCATCAACCGTACCGGCTTCGGCTTTGTGTTCTCGTCGGATAACGCCCAGTACAAGGGTCAGAATATCAAAAACATTACCGTGTACAAGGCCCGCAATCTGCTGAGCAACGGGAGCGAGTTCGAGCCCATATACAAAACTCTTGTGGTTACTTATATCGAGCGTATGCTGCGTTTTTACAGCGGGGATTTCAAGCAGGATAAGATTCTGACGTTTTTCAGCAACAATCCCAGCAGCCAGAAGAGCAGATGGGACGCGGACAGGCAGTTTGTCAATTCCATCCTTCAGGACGGGGACGAACTGGACTACAGCATTGACGATAAAAACGGGGTCTGTGATGTGCTGGTGACATTCGCCAACACAACCAAAAACCTGAAAGTGCAGCTTACAAGAAAAGCCGGAACGGAGTAAAGCCGCGCTTTGAAGCAGTTAAAATCCGTCATTTTCCCGGAGGGCGCGCCGATTCCCGGCGGGGCGGCTCCATGCATATTATGGGATCTGCGCGTCGGAAGGGAGGATGCGGAACAAAAATAAAGGAGGAAACAAAAAATGGGAGTACGATTGAGCATTGAAGGAAGCGAGTCTGTCAAATTGATGGAGACGAGCATCACAGGCATTAAGTTTGGGGCTGATATTCCCCATGACTCCAATGCCAGATCAACGGATCTGGGATCCACGGTTTTGATTGAAGGGAAGATCCTGGCTGCCGTAAACGGAGAGGCGGCGGATGACACCAGCAAGATTGCGAAATGGTCCCTGATCCCGGCGGAAAAGTCTGACTGCTACCGGAAAGTGAGAATTGATGTGGTGAGCGCGTCTCAGATCGTGCGTCAGATTACCATTCCCAACGCTTTCGTGGTGGGATATGAGGAGGACTTTACCGATGAGACCGATGCAGGCACCTTCCGTCTTCTGATCAAGCAGAAGAAAGACAAGATGGCCGGCCTGAAGTTTGAAGGCGGATTCAGCGGAGAGTAATCGGCAGCCTGAAACCAATGGGCTGCAGCAGATGAAAGGAGAATAACAATGGGATTTACATTGAAAGTAGAAGGAAACACCACGATTGAACTGGGAACAACAAGCATTACCGGCGTAAAAGTCAGCACGGACATTCCGCAGGACAGCAATGCCAGGTCCACAGATCTGGGAAGCACCGTGACTGTCACGGGCAAGATTCTGACGGCCGTAGACGGGGATCCTTTTGACGGAACAAAGCAGCTTGGCTTATGGGCGCTGGTTCCGGCGGAAAATTCTGACTGCTACCGCAAAGTCACTGTGGAAGTGATCGCCGCTTCCCAGGTGGTCCGTAAGTATACCTATCCCAACGCGTTTGTTGTGGACTATAAGGAGACCTACGGGGATGTGGAAGGCATCGGCACTTTCACGCTGATCCTGAAGCAGAAGAAGGATAAGATGGCGCAGGTGTCCGTTGAGGGCGGCTACAGCATCAGCTAAAGATAAAAGGGGGCTGCCTGCTTGCGGGCGGTCCCTGTTGGCAAATTTACGGACGGGCGGCAGTACATGAAAGACTATTACAAAATATTAGGTGTGGACAGACAGGCGCAGCCGGAAGAGATAAAAAAAGCATACCGTAAGCTGGCAAAGCAGTATCATCCCGATGTGGTAAAGGGTGACAAGGCCAAAGAGAGCCGTATGTATGAGATCCAGGAAGCATACGCATGTCTGGAAAAGGAAGAGCGCCGTAAAAAATACGACGCGGAGTGCCTGAAGGAGTCCGGAAAGCGGACGGAAAGCAGTGGGGAAGCCTCCGGGGAGAGAAAGCCGGATATGGGGCAGTTTGAGCGGTTTTTTGGGTTCCGGCCGGGCAGAGGAATGGAAACATACCGGGACAGAAATGCCAAAAAGCCGGAAGGACCTATTAAACCGGAAGAAATGTTCGCAGCCTTTTTTGGGTCGGGGCACATGGGGGAGGCGGAAAAGAAAAATGGGGCAGGAAGTAAAGGGAAGAAGCGCTGAAAAGATTTTGGATCTTCTGATCCTTATATGTGGAACAGGGGTTATTTACTGTATTTGGAAAGAAATGAGGACATGGCCCATGACGCCGGCGCTTTTGCTGGCTGTGGCGGTCTGTATGATATGGACGCTGTATGATCTCTTTCGCCGGAAAGGCGGAAAAGAGGCGGAGATTTACCAAAGGGAGCCGGAGGTATTCCCTGCCCATGGGATACAGAGGCTGATCCTGCTGGACCAGGAGGGAAAGCCCATTAAGTCCTGGGACCTGCAGGGAAAAGTGTCACAGATTATCGGAAAAGCGGGACGGGACCAGGAGCTTGACATTGATTTATCAGACTGCGAGTACAGCAGCTTTATAGATTTTCAGCATGCTGCTCTGAATTTCAGCCTGGATCAATGGTATGTGGAGGATCTGGGTTCTCAGAACGGTGTAAAAGTAAGGAAAGTGGAGGACGGGGAATGTTACAAAGTAATCCATCGTCCCTGCAAGGTTGCGGCGGGAGATATTCTATACATCGCAAATACAAAACTGCTTTTGACGTGATGTACGGATGTTGATACACAGGTAATTTTTTAGTCAGGATTTGTGTGCGTGCTGCGGATCCATATGGGGAAACACAGGTTTCATATGGGCCTGGGCACGGGAATCAGGAGGAAAAATGGGTTTGGCAAAATGCCCGAATGGGCACATTTATAATCCCAGACGTTATGGGAAGATATGTCCGTACTGCAATATGAAGACCCAGGATGAGGCTTTTGCGGAAAAGCCGCTGGGCTTTGAGCCTCCCGTGGAGATATTGGAAGAGACGGTACGTCCCGTATGCGGCTGGATTATCTGCATCGAAGGGGCAAAAGTGGGCATGGATTACAAACTTCATGAGGGAAAGAACTTTGTGGGCAGAGGAGATGATATGGACGTCCAGATTTTGGGGGACAACGAAATCAACCGTAAAAACCATACCATTATCGTATACGACCCCAAGAACCTGAATACCATGATACTTCCGGGGGATTCGGCAGGGATTGCCTATCTGAATGATAAGCCGGTGTATGTGCCCATGGAATTGAACCCCTATGATGTCATCAGCCTGGGACAGAGCCGGTTTCTGTTCGTACCTCTGTGCGGAAAGAATTTCTCCTGGGGAGACTTGAAATGACAGGCGGTATGCCGGTGCTGTCGGGACTGGGTGCCGCATTCATCTTACTGTTTTTCTGCCGTTGCCTGCTGGGAAGGAGAGGCAAGCCTGCCGCCATGGAGCAGGGGGCGGGGATCGGCATGGCCCAGACCACCGGCAGCCGCCAGATGCAGGCAGATGTTGTTCAGGTCTGGCAGAACCGGGCCGGAACAATGGCGGTATTAGCGGACGGGATCGGCAGCGCCAATACCGGTGCAGTCTGTGCAAGGATCGCGGCGGACGCCATTCTTGACCGGTTTGAACCTTATCATGTGTTAAATGATCCGGTGTATTTTTATAAATCGGCATTTCTGGAGGCAAGCCGCCGGATTCAGAGGACGGTGGGAGAACGCAGAGGCGGAGCAAGCGTGGGATCTGTGTTTCTGAGTCGCAGCCATCTGTACTATGCGGTGGCGGGGGATGTGCGGATTGCGATTCTGCGGGGCCAGGAGATTATCCCTCTGAGTCAGGGACAGACAATAGACGTATTGGCGGCCCAGGCTTATGCAGACGGAAAGATTTCCAGGCAGGATGCCCTCTGGAGTATGGAAGAGAAAAGGGTCTGGAATTATCTGGGACAGGACGGATTTCACGAGATAGAAGTCTGTGAGCAGCCGGTACTGTTAAAACAGGGAGATAAGGTACTGCTTGCCAGCAAGGGTATTTTTGAGGAACTTTCCTGGAGCGAGATAGAAGATCTTTTGATAGACAACGCTTCGTCTCAGGAGTTGGCGGAGCGGATGGTTGGCGCAGCGGATCAGAAAAACCATCCCCAGTCGGACAATGGGAGCGTCATACTGATTCAAAAGCAAAGGCTGGAGGCTTAAATGAGGAAAATCAATTCGGAATTCCGGACATTCCATATGTCAGAGGAAGGGCAGAAGTTATCCAACAGGGATTATTTCGGATATGTGGAGATGGATGACTTTGCCTGCTATGTGCTGGCGGACAGTCTGGATGACGAGCCGTCCATAAACAGCGCCCGGCTGGTGGTTGACAGCATTATCCGTGACTTTACGGAAGCGCCTGCTATGGGCCGGGGGAGGCTTCGGCGTTATCTGCGAAGAGCCCATGGGGAACTACTGCGTCAAAGAGGCGGGATGCACCTGAAGGTGGCTGTGGTGGTGGCCGTGACCGATTATCGGAAACTTCGTTACTGCCATGTGGGTAACTGCCGCCTGTACCTGATCAGAAATGCCCGGATTCTGGAGCGGACCACAGACCAGTCGCTGACCCAGAACCTGGTAGAGCGGGACCGGGTGATTTTGGACCAGGCGGCCCGTCATGAAGAACGCAACAATCTCTATTCTTTTCTGGGAGAACGGGGAAAGCCGGATATACAGATTTCCCGCAGAAAGAAGCTGGAGGCAGGGGATCTTTTCATCCAGCTTACCAGGGGGGTATGGGAGCAGTGCGAAGAATCGCAATTTCTCCAAATTGTCAATGACGCCAAAGAGACAAGGGATATTTTAGACCAGACGGAAGATCTGATCCTGAAGGAGCAGAACAGCAGGGACATAGACAATTATTCCATGGCGGTGACCTCTGTGGACAAGGTGTATCAATGCCCTAAAAAGCCGGTATCGGTGAAAAAGATCCTGCTGCTGGTACTGCCGGTGCTGTTGGTGACTATAACCGTCAGTGTGGCCCTGTTCCTGAGACACCGCAGCATTCGGAACAAGACGGAGTCTCTGCTTCACTACATGGAAAGCGGGGAGGAGTACCTGGCTCATAATAATTATCAGAAAGCCAAAGAGGAATATGGAGAGGCCAGACAGCTGGCTGACAGCCTTCGCCGGGAACAGGCATATGAGGAGGCGGACCAATATATGAAGCTGGCCGAGCAGGTGATCCTGGCGGACGAGACGCTGGCGGGGGAGGAGTATCAGAAAGCCCAGGAACTGTATCTGGCGGCGCGGCGAATGTCCGTGGAGGCCGGAAATGTGGGTCTTTCCTATATTGATGGGCAGCTTGGCCGCACGGAAGGATACATCCGGGTGTTCGATCTGATTGCCCAGGGTGAAAGAAAAGAAGAATACGGCAACCTGAAGGGAGCCATTGCCTTATATAAGGAAGCAAAGGAGAAGGCCGCGGCGCTCTACTTTATGGAGGGGAAGAAAGAAGCTCTGGAACTGCAGATGGCGGCGGAGGAAATACTGGAGAAAGAGCAGCAGGAGGCGGAGCAGCGTCTCCGTGAACAGATCGAAGCGGAAGCGGCGGACAGGGCCCTGGACAATGAGCAGCGGACCAATGATCAGCACAGTGCCATTGAACTGGAAAACCAGGGCAATGAATTGCTGGCGGAGGGCAGCTATGAAAGCGCCATCACATTTTACCAGGCGGCCCAGGTTATCTACAATCGACTGGAATTGTCAGAACTGGCGGAGGGGATCCTTCCCAAAATAGCGGCAGCCCAGGCAGGAATTGTGGCAAGGGATATCCGGGCGGCGGAACAGGAAGCGGCGCGGCAGGCGGAACAGGGCGCAGCGCAGCAGTAGGCGGTGCAGCAGACAGAACGTAAATCGGGCAGCGGCAGACAGAACAGGAAGCCCCGGAGAGCGGCAGGGGGATGGGCCGCAGCGTACACAGATGGGAGCAGGAGGCATGAGCCAATATACTTATACCCTTAATCCCGGCGGGGAAGAGGAGGTAAAACATACCTACAGGCAGAGCGAACTGGAAAAAATGACGACTTTTCACCTGCGGGAGATCTGCAGGAAAGAGCGCCTGGTGGTTTCTTCTGCCAAAAATGAAGATAAGGATGGATTGATCCGCCTGATTATGCGATTCAGGGGGCAGAAAGAATATCGGCATATCAGGGAATTCTGCGAAGGCGGACAGGAACGTTTGCAGGCATTTCTGGACCATCAGAAGCTCCGGTTTTTAGAGAAACCGGAGATAGACATTCCGGGAACCATCACCATTTTCCGGGATACGGAGATGAACGAACTGGACGGTTATCAGGTAAAGTCGGAAGAAGCGCTGTGCTGCGGAAATCTGCTGCTGGTGGATGAAGCCTTCCGAATCTATACCTGCTTCTACATAGAGCAGGCCGGAGAGGCGGCATACCTCTTTAAGGGGAAAGAAATGCCCGTGTCTCCGCTGGAAAAGCATCAGTATTCCATCCTGTATTTTCCGGGCGGAGCAGTCTCCGAGTTTTTGTATGACTGCTATTACGGGAACCATGTTTCCGTGCCCGGCTATGCGGAAGCCATACGCATCCCTCTTCTGGATATTGTGGAGAAACAGATTCCCCGGGCGGATATGCCCCTGGTAATTGACTTTGGGAGTTCTAATACCACCATGGGTATCTGCCTGCCAGACGGAAGCGTCCGGATTGCCATGTCCGGGGGGAAAAACATTATTCCCAGCGTGATCGGCGTGCGGGAGAAGGCAGGGGGAGAGACGGAATTCCTGTTCGGATACGAAGCCCGGGAGATGAACCGGCAGAGCTACCGGGATGAGGACACCGCCATTTTTTATGATATCAAGCGCTGGGTCAGCGATTCGGACCGGGTGGAGAGCGTCATATTGAAAAGCGGCTATAAATATCAGTTTTCCAGAAAAGAGATGCTCAGAGCCTATCTGGACCGCCTTCTGGAGATGGCGCGCCAGCAGTTTAAGTGCAGCTTTACCAATATCCAGCTTTTGGCACCCATCCGGCAGAAAGAAAAGTTTCGCAGGCTGTTCAAGGAACTGCTGCCGGAATACACTGTCAACTGTGAACTGGATGAGGGGATGGCCGTTTTATTCCACAGCATTCACAGTTTGATCCATACTAAGAAATACGAGGAACGCCGATGGTATCACGCCCTTGTCATAGACTGCGGCGGGGGCACCACGGATCTGACTTCCGGGAGGTTCCGCATTGAGAATAACAGAGTATCTTATGTGATCGATCTGGAGACAAAGTATGAAAACGGCGACACCAATCTGGGGGGCAACAATCTGACTTATCGGATCCTGCAGTTATTGAAACTGCGTCTGGCGGAGGAACTGGGATTACAGGCCCAAAGCCCGCTGTCCATAGGGAGTGCCCAGGAGGGGAAAGCGGCCTACGAGGAGTTGGACAGGCGCTATCTGCAAACGGAAAAATGGCTGCCCACCCGGTATAAAGAGTATGAGGGAAGAAACAGGGAACAGTACTTTTATGTAAAAAACAACTATTTTTACCTGTTTGAACTGGCTGAGCAGATTAAAAAAAGATTTTTCCAGGCCGGTTTCTGCTATGAGTTGAAGATATCCACCCAGCGGGAAGACGACATTTTTCTCGATAAATGGAAGCTGTCTTTATGCGGAGGGGATGCCCATGGGGGCACAGCCCCGTTGCTTGATACCCTGTCCCGGCCGGTGGCGGTCCGCCTGTATCTCCATGAGATTGAGGAACTTTTAAGGCCGGAGATCTACGGGCTGATGGAGCGCTTTCTGGATTCCAAGTTTGAGAAGGGGCAGCTGGCGGAATATGAGATGATCAAACTTACCGGGCAGTCCTGCAAGTCCAGGCTGTTTGTGGAGGCGCTGAAACAGTATGTGCCGGGAAAACGGATTCAGGGGATCCGGCGGGACGAGGCCGGGACGGAACTGAAGATGTGCTGCCTGGAAGGCGCCCTGGCCTATTTCATGAACTGCAGGCTGGGTTATATGAAGGTCAATGAACTGTACCGGGTGGGCAGCCTGCCCTATGAGATCATGGCATATACCCATGAAAACAGAGAGAAAATTTTGATTAAGAGCCTGGACGCGGAGAACCATATCGGGTATATATCCCGTTTCCACATTGGGAACCAGCTGGATTTGTACCTGCATGACGAACAGGGGAAACGGCTCAGGACTTACTATTTTGCTTATGATACCTCCAGATTCGAGAAAACCACCCAGAAGGAGATCGACGAGGCCTATGCGGGAACCGTGATCCAGGAGGAAACGGATATCATCGTGGAAGGAGAGATGAAATTCTTCGTCTGGGTTTCCAAGGAACGATGGGGCTTTGTGGTGTTGCCGGTTCTGCGGGACGGGGAGATTTTGTACAAAGGGGAAGAAACCTTCTTTGACTTTGAAGACGACACTTGGGAATTGAATTTCTTTGACGGAAGAAAGTAGGTGACGCGTCATGGGGCGGTGGCAGCAGGAAAGCGGCATGGAAGCCATGAAGGAGATGATCCATAAGGAAATACAGTCGATTGCCGGCCTGGAGGAGCGGGTAGTTTTCAAGGAATTGATGGAAGGGGTATTTCTATCTCTGTATGAGACCAATCTGAATATGTATGAGGAATTGGAGCGCCGCGTCAGGGAAGAACTGGACTACGATAAGAACCGTTATCGGATTAAGACAGGCATCATCGAAAGAGAATTTTTCGACGCGTCCCATCATCTGCTGTTTCCCATGGAGGAAAAGGATCTGGCGGGAAACCTTTATGACATGAAAGAAATGCTGCGGGCCGTGGCGGAGGAGGGGGCTTTTCCGCTGATGAAAGTCATGCTACGCTGTGATTTTCTGGAGATGCAGAGGATTCTGGGATCCCAGCCCGTGTTTGAGGGTGTGATCGAGACGGAGGAACCGGAGGGGAAATGGAAGGTGGAAGTCCGCCTGCGGCAAAACCGGATGTATTTGGAGAAGATCGGGTATCTGTACCTTCTGTTTACCCGAAACGGAATTCCCTGGGAGACCGTAAACGCTTCCTATCTGTATAAAATGGCGGATATGATGGTGACAGGACTTCCGGAGGGGCTCACCGGCAGGGAAAAAATAAAGCAGGTGGTGATACAGTTCGGCGAGTACAGCAAACTTATCCAGAAGGATGTGATCCCCGTGTGGAACATTCGGAAACTGGAACTGGAAAGCGTAGGTTTTCCCACTCCCTGTGAAGATCACAGAAACTTTGAGCACAATATTTCCCTGCGCCGACATGGCATGAATCATGCGTATCTGGTGGAGGATGACAGGAACATACACAGCATCAGCCAAAGCGGTGAGAAACTGCGAATCGTATGCGGGATGGGCGAGGCAAGAAAATGGAGTGTGTATCAGATCCGCTCTTCCGAAGAGCAAAAGATTGACCGCTATACCTATCCGATCATGGGAAACGGCCGCGCCGAAAGTTTCGCCGAAAAATACCAGCGGAAATGGAATCAGCATATACGGACCAAGACGGAACTGCAGCATTACATAAGAGGGTATGGATTGGAGGAGTACATCGCCTATCAGGACTGCCGGATCGAGGACTGCTTTCCGGGACAGCGGGAGACATATTCCATGAATTCTTTCGTACAGGATGAAATCCGGGACAGGACGGCGCAGAAAAAACTGGTTCTGTATTTCAGAAGAGGACAGAAGCTGGAATGGCTTCAGAGGGATGTTTTGAGTTTTCTTGTGTCGGAGGTACAGAGGATATATCCGGAGTATGACTGCGGCGGAGTACTGGTATGAGAGAGATTCCGATGACATTGCAGCTGCTTTGATTTGGAGGGGCCTTATGAGATATCTGTGGGAAGTGCTGCTGGCGGCGCAGGAGGAGCGGATCCCGGAAGAAAAACTCCGCTTTATCCACGCGCCGCATGGAAGCGGCTATATGGAATTGTCGCTGCCCTGTCTCAACCAGACCTGGCTGGAGACCGACGGGCAGAGGGGGGACGTGAGCATAGGGGTAAATACCTACTACCGCTTTTATGACATTTTTCAGGGCATGTTCCCCCCGGATCCCACAGACTTTCCGGAGCTGCGGGAAAGCCTGACAAATTTGAGCCTGCATATGCTGGCCCAGAACGATATCCGAAGGGGCATGACAAGGGAAGATTACGATAAAAGGCTTCTGGCAAAAGAGATTCTGGAGGGAGGCTTTGGAGAGACGGCCCGGAGCGTGTTTCTGGATCTGGATGGAAAAGAGCGGGAAATACTGTTGGGCGGGTGGCTGAGTATCTTCCGGGCAGGGAGTGCGCTGCCGGTTTTTCTGGATATGGTACACGGCCTGGTAGCGGACAGCATTGTCTATCACAACAACGAATGCCCGGACGAGGTGCTGATTTATACGGGATTAAAGAAGGAGAGGAAACTGGAGCAGAGGATCGGTTTTCTGATTGATACGTTTCTGGATATCCGATATCATGTGGAACTTTTTTATGAATACCATTTCGGCATCATCGGAGTGGAGGAGACCATGCAGGTGGGTGAGATCGCCATTTGCTGAAGCTCGAAAGGGGTATGGAAGCAATATATGAACAGGGCACGCGGAATAATCTGCGGTGCTGCAGGGGGTAGAAGATGTTTCAGAATATTTTTCCGATTTTTGAGGCGAAAAGGCTCCTGAAAAAAGAAATGCTGGAAAACCTTCGGGATTTCCCCAGAAGCCTGTTTTACTTGCAGTATCAAAAGTATAGTGACGGGATTCTGGCGGGATGTGATATCAGGGGAAGCGAGACGGGGCTGACCATATTTCCAGGGATTCTGTGTTATAAAGGGCTGCCGTATTTTTTGGACAAGCCCTGTTCCGTCTCCTGTAAGGCGGAGGGAAGGCAGGTATACCTGAAGGTGCATTTCTGGGACAAGGCTGTAGGGAACGGCGGGGAAGAATTTTTTTCCCGGATCATAGTGGAGGAGGAGCCGCCGGATGGGGAGCAGCAACTGGAACTGGGACGTTTCAAGCTGCAGCCGGGGGCAAGGCTTCGGTCAGAATATGTGGATTTTTTAGACTATGAGACGGAATATGACACGGTAAACCGGATCCATGTCCCCTATGCGGCGCCGGAGCATCCGGGTATCTGGCCGCAGATTTGCTGCTGTTATGCGAAGGAATTATTGAAACGGCGCGTGACCGATCCCTGGGACAGCGCTTTCTGCCTTGACTGTCTGCAGCTTCGGGAGGCCATGCCTTATGAGGCGGTCCGCGCCTATCTGAATACCAGGCTGGGACAGGAGCAGGAATATACCAACGCGCAGATATACGGCGGGTTTAAAAGAATTCTCCGGGAGGCTGCGGGAAGAGGAGAAGAACCGGAACGGTCCCGGAAAAAAGAGGGGACATTGCTTATGCTATAAAAATCAGATAAAACGGAGGCAGTCGGCATGGAACAGAAAATGAAACAGGAAATGGATCTATCCATAGCGCGGTTCATAAAAGAGCAATGGGAACGGGAAGAGGAAGAAAAGAGAGAGGAGCTGCGAAGGAAGTACGATCCCAAGGAGCGGATCACTTATACGCTGGAGGAACTGATAGAGGGCATACAAAGCGGACGGCAGTATCTCTATACTCTGCTGCTGGAATTTGAGCCGAGGGAATTGCTGGAGGGCCGCTTGACCATTCCCTTTATCAAAGATTTCTATGATGTGGAGCAGAACGAGGACGGCGTGGTTCTACTTGCCAGCAACCTGCGCAAGGTGGTCTTCAGCGTGTCCGATATGCCCTGTACAAAGGCGAAAGCGTCTCTGGATAAATGGATCGCGCAGACCAAAGAGGCTATGAAGGATATGCATATCTACATAAAACCCGGCAAAAAGGCGGCAGTAGGTAATATGGAATACTTCTGTTATGCGGCCCCAACGGCCAAAGGGCGCCTGTATAACGTAGTCTTCCGGCTGCAAAAAGGAGACAGGATCTATGCGGGTAACTATAGCTGCCCGGAAGAAGAGCAGAAAGGCATGGGACTGCTGCTGGAGGCCATGGTGCATGTGATTGAGAAAATGAATCGGTAGAAGGGAGGCAGCGGAGTATGGATGCAATCACCTATGGAAGTCTCTTTTTGATGTTGGGGAGTACCAGGCTGTGGGTATTGACCTGCAGTGTCAGCGAGATTCCCGGCAGGCACGGATTTCTGTCCGCAGACGCGGAGACACAGGCGGAATTGAAAGACTATATTTTGTATGAGGAGGACGGTCATATCGGATTGTACGCCAAGCCCGGTGATTCTGTTCTGCCGCTGTTTTTCGGTACAGTCACCCGCATGGAGGTAAAGGCGCAGGGAGGGCGGTGTGTGCTGCATCTGGAGGCTCTTACAGAAAGTTATCAGATGGATCTTGTTGTCAATAATCGTTCCTTTCAGGATACGGACATGACCTCCAGGCAGCTGGTGAGAAAGGTGTTGGAGCCGTATCCACAGAGCCAGATACTGTTTTCCATAGAGGATACGAAACTGGATCAGATTGTGGTGCAGTATCAGGAGACAGACTGGGCTTTTCTGAACAGGATTTTGTCCGCATATGGCGTCAGCGCATTCATTGCGGGCAATGAGCCGGGAATTTATCTGCGGGCGGGCCTGATGGACACGGAGGAGGACGCGGACTGGGACGCTCTTCCCTATGTCCTGCGCCGGGATGTCGCGCCGCGAGAGACGGGCAGGACGCTGAAAGGCCAGGTCTGCTATCAGGTGGAGGCCTACGATATACTTCCCCTTGGAGAGAAAGTACTCTTTCAGGGAAAAGAACTGTATATCGGCAAGATTGACAGATTTATCCGGCAGGGGCTTTTGGTCAGCAGATATTCCCTTTATTTTGCAGAGGGACTGCAGGTAGGCAAATATCACAATCCGTCCCTGGGAGGAGTGTCCATCAATGGGACAGTCACAGCTGTCAGCCGCAACCGCCTACAGGTACAGATGGAGACAGATGCGCTGGCTGAGTATAAGAAAAAGTATTATTTCCCGTTTTCCACAGTGGCAGCCTCCCCGGATGGCAGCGGCTGGTATTGTATGCCCAGAGCAGGGGACCAGGTGCGGGTGTTCTTTCCCACGGCGGATGAGAAAGAAGGTTATGCCATCGCAAATGTTCAGGGGGAGTCTAATCCCGCGCCTGACAGTCCCATGGGCAATCCCGACATGAAGGATATCACGGCGCCGGATGGAAAGGCAGTCCGGTTTATAGAGGGCGGAATTCAGCTTGCCGTTGGTGAGGAAAAAGGTCTGGTCACCCTGACGAATGACGGCGCCGCTTTGATTACGACTGACGAAGATATTGAGATCGGCGCAGCGGAAGCGGTTTGTTTCACCACAGATGGGATAATGAGCGTGACTGCGGGTACCCAGATCCGGTTTATCAATGACGCGGGAGGAAACATCACGTTGACGGATGAGGCGGTGCAAATCGATGCGGTCAGGATCATCAACAATTAGCGGAGGGGCATTATGTACAGTTTGCATGATATAGAAGTAACCGGACTGGAACTGGCAGAGGTGCTGGAATGTGAAATAGAATCCCGGGTGGGAGAGCATAGCAGCCTGGTACTTCTGGCCCGCATGGCTGATGAGGAGTTTGTATTTGAACTACCGGATTGTCAGGATGTGGAAGTGTTTCTGCATGAGGGAGAGGAAAAGAGAATTCTGTTTTCCGGCATTGTTACAGATATTGAGATGTCGGATAACGGCCAAGTGAAGACTGCGCGTATAGAGGGGAAAAGCCGCAGCTGGCTGATGGACAGGGACAAACATGCCCGCTCATTCCAGGATTCTAAGATGACTTTTCAGAGTATGGTGTGGGAAAAATTAAAAGATTATGAGGAGACAGACCTGTGCTATGCCGCTGAAGAGAAAGAACTGGGAAACCTGATAGTTCAGTACGAGGAGACAGACTGGGAATTTTTACAGAGGGCCCTGTCACAGGCAGGTATTACCCTTACACCGGACAGCAGGCAGCCCGGGCTTAAACTATATGCGGGAGTTCCGGAGCTTATAGAGAATGAGGTTTCTTATCATATCGTGGAGATGGAGAAGGACATGGACGGATATTACGGGTTGAAAGCAAACGGCAGGGAAGTGCAGGCCGTTGATTTCACCCGGTACAGGATCGCCTCGGAGCAGCTTTTGGGTATTTTTGAACCGGTTCGGATACAGGGCAATTCCTTTACCGTCTATGGGTACAGATACAGCTTTGCAGGACAGGAAATGCAGGGAATCTATGAGGTGCAGAGCGCGAAAGGCCTGACCTGGTCCGCGCTCTACCCCATGCATCTGATAGGAGTGGCTTTAAATGGAAATGTGGTTAAGGTGTCGGGCACGAAAGTGCAGGCAGCCATGGCTATTGACGGGAATAATGTGGAACGGGCGCTGCATTGGTTCCCCTACTCTACGATATCTGCCTCCTCAGATGGCAGCGGCTGGTACTGTATGCCGGAGATCGGGGATGACGTGCGGATTTATTTTCCCTCCAAGAAGGAGTCGGAGGCCATTGCGCTGAGCGCCGTGAGCAATTATGGCGCCCCGGAGAGTGGGGAGGATCGGATGGGCGATCCAAACAGCCGCTATCTTAGTACCAGATCGGGACAGGAGCTTGCGCTGGCTCCGGATCATGTGAAACTTTCCAGCGGAAAGGGAGCGTCGGCAGTGACCATTCAGACGGACGGAAAGATCAAGATACAGTCACAGTCCATCGTGAAAGCGGTGGCGGAGGAAGAGATCGCGATTCACGCCCAGGAGAGCGTAACCTTTCATGTATCGGAACAGTTTATCCTGCACAGCCTGAGCGGCGGACAGATCGCGTCCGCCGAAGGAAACGTGCTCTTACAGGGAACAGAGGTAAACTTTGACTGACAGATGACCGGCAGATTATGAAGGAGAGACAAATGGACAGAGAGACGGCTTTGCAGAATTATAGAGAAGCAATATCGGATAAAATATCCGTCTTCCGCAGCCGCATGGGAGACCATGTTATGGAGCATGCAAAAGACCTGGAGGCATTGGTGGAAAAGGCCATGATACTTCTGGGAGAGCAGATGGAAAAGCAGGAGAAGGAGTATGTGTGTTTTATGTATATCTCTTTCCTGAAGACTGATCTGCTATACAGAAAATATAGGGTGCAGTTCCACGGTCTGAATATCAGCTGGTATCTGGATAACGAGCCGGCAGAGGTGTATGTGGATGCGGAAGAACTGCTCATGCCTTTTGATGCATTGTGGGACGAGCTGACCCAGGCGGCTCAGGGGTACGGCGTCTATATCAACGATTACGATATCCGAAATCTTCTGTTTGAGGAACTGACCTTGATTGATAACATGATCTGCCAGATTCTTCGCTACCGTCTGCGGGATTGGGAGAAAAAAGGGATCTTTGATCCCGTAACCAGGTCTCCGTATTGGGTCTTAAGATGGGGAGAATACCGTGACCAGACAGAGATATTGGTGCAGACGGACCGGGTGGAAAAAGAACCGGGCGTCTGGAAATCCGAGCTTTTGAAGGCTGCTCGGAAACCGGAAAACATGGTGTTCAGTTATTGGTATAAAGGCACTTATACAAACAGGACTATACAGGATATGGATTTGCGTTTTATCACATTTGAGGACAGTATCCTGCAAAATATCGTATTTCAGAATTGCAATCTGGAGGGCAGCCGATTTCCCGGGAGCCGCCTCGTAGGGTGCAGTTTTGAGGGATGCAATCTGTGGGGAGCGGATTTGCGGGAGTGCACTTTTGAAGACACGTCCTTTGCGGGAGCGGAGCTTACCGCCGCCACATTTCCGGCGGAAAGCGTTCCCTTTTTGGAGATCAGTGCAGAGCAGCTCCAGGTGATTCGTCTGGACAGGGAGGAATAGATATGAGGTATTTCTTTATCACACAGGACAAACATCTGCCGGGAGCCATCCGGTATCGCGATTTTGATATTAACGGCGGCCGCCATCTGTTTTCCAAGGAGGACAGCGGACAATTGGACAGTATGGTGCCCATATATCTGGCTGGGGATGGGAAGGAGGCCAGATGGGATTTCCTGCAGCATCCGGTGACCATGTTTTCCAGACGTTTCAAGGATATTTTGGATGCCTATGAGCCGGGACTGTTTTTTCAGGAGGTGGTTCTGATCCATAAGGAGAGTTCCCGGCAGTACCGATACGTGCATACCCTGATGGATCAGCTGGACGCTGTGGGGGGCGAGACGGAATATTATCCCAACAAAACTGTAAAGCATTTGGTCTTAGATGCAGAGAGAGTGGGACGGCATAATCTGTTTCTATTAAGTGGGAATCAGAGAAAGGACCCTATCGTCAGTCTGCCCTTGGCGGAAAGTCTGCTGCGGCGCAGCCCGATAGGGATATGCTTTGAAGAAGTGGAGGTGCGGTAGATGAGTGAAGTGAGTGCAATGTCACTGGAAAGTATGCCGCAGGAGGCTTATGTGAATTCTTATGCTGTGCAGGATAGTGCGGGGACGGCCAATGTGCAGGAACCCGCACCGAGAAGTCTGACAGCATTGGAAAATACGCAAAATCAAGCCTATGAAAGTTTTTTCACGGCACAGAATGCCGCCAACGCGGCAAAGGAGCGGACGAATGCCGCAAGCAACGCATTGCAGCTGGCGGAAATGCAATACATGAACGGTGAAATAAGTCAGGAAGAATGGGAGGCTGCATGGCAGGAACTGAGCGATGCAAAGGCCGCCGAAGAAAAGGCCAATGAAAATTATGAGGCAGCGGCGGCCGAGGCGCAGACGGCAGCGGAGGCCGTGGAGGCAAAAAAGGAGGAATTGCGGGAAAACCGCGAGAATGATACGACATATGTGGTGCATTGCGCCCGGATTGAATGTCCCTTTGGAATGCGGGAGAGTTATCTGGCGCTGGGACCTACCCATGGAGTATTGACCCATCAGATACCGCAGATGACGGTAAAGGATATAAAATTAGACCAAAATATTATAAATTTCGGAGGCTGCCACAGCAGAGAGAATCCCGGCGTACAGGCTGAGATTGACAAGACCAATGAGATTATAGAAGGAAAAAAGGACTGGCGCGACAAAGTCGTGGGCTATTTTACAAAACAATGGAAAAAGAGCGTGGCTGTATTCAAAACGGGAATCAGCATTGGTAAAAAACTGTTGGGAATAAAAGATAAACCCAAGACGAAGGAAGAAATAGAGGCGGAAAAGCAGCAGGAAATGTGGTCTGACTTCGTGGGAGAATGTAACGCCGGATTTCCTGCAGACGGAGAATGGCTGGAAGGGCATGAGAAGGTGTTCATTAACGGGGAGCCGGTACTGTTGCGCAAATGCAGTATCATGTGCAATTACGGCGGCTGTGTGACTATCCTGCTTTCAGGACAGCCGGAATAGCGAGGAGGAAAAAGGTATGGAACTTGCTTATCAGGGGCTTATAATTCGACTTCCCTTTGAGGGTGCTATTGGAGTAGAGGCGTTTGAGATGAGTGCGTCGTTCAATGACCATGTCTCTCTGAGGCTTTTACTTCTCATGGAAGAAGAAAAGATAGAGGCTCTCGTCCACGGTATCGGGGATGGAGATAATATTGAAGTATATAAAAAGGGGCAGGAGGAGGCTTTATATGCCGGAAAGATCACAGACGCCAGAATGGAGCAGGAGCGGGGCCTGCGTCTGCTGCGTTTGGAGGCGGTTTCCTATACCATGGACTGGGCTCTTGCGTCGGTAAGCCAGAGTTTTCTGAATCTGGACGCTACCTATAAGCAGGTCATGGATAAGGTGCTGGAGAATCAGGAGAACGCGGAGATACTTGACTGCGTTACCCAAGGAGCAGTCATCCCGGATTTCCTTCTTCAATACGAAGAGAGCGACTGGGATTTTCTGGTGCGCCTCGCCAGCCATTTCCATACTTTTTTGATTCCTGACTGTCATGCGGCGCATGGGCGGGCCTATTTCGGCATCCCGGATCTGGGGGAGGAGTATGTCCTGAGTGAAGAAGAATTCACGGAAATCAAGGACATGGATGAATATTACCGCATGGGCAGGGAACAGGAGATTCTGCCGCAGGAGACCCTGCGGTGGAAAGTGACCACACGGCATGATTTCTGCCTGGCCCAGCGGATTCGTTTCAGGGGAATCAGTGCCATTGTCACCGGGATTCAATATCAAACGGTGGGTGGGGAGCTAGTGCGCACCTATGAACTGAGCCGCGAGAAGGGTGTGCTGTGCGCACCTAAAAAAAATTCCCATATCTTTGGCATGAGCATCCCTGCCACGGTAAAGAAACGTTCAGGGAACTGTGTGAGGGTGCATTTCCACATTGATCAGGAATATGACGATTCTCCCAATGTGAAATACTTTACCTATGCCATAGAGAGCAGTTTTATTTACTGTATGCCTGAGGAGGGGAGCCAGGTACATATTTATTTTCCCGGGGATGACGAGAAGGATGCCATCGCTGTCCATGCCATCCGGACTTCGGGCGGCGGTTCCGCCTCTGGTTACGCGCAGATACCGGACAATAAATCATTTTCCAACACAAACGGGGCGGAGATGCTGATGACGCCCTCCGGCGCCAGCGTATCTGCGGACCAGGATAATCAGACATGCATATATCTGGATACGGAAGGAAATGCCCTGATCACAGGTAAGAATATCAATTTATACGCGGAAAAGAACCTGACGGTAGGGGAACCGGCAGAGGAAGACGGGCAGCCCTCCAGGCAGCTGGTTCTGGAGGCGGATGCGCTTACGCTCCAGGTTGGGGAAGGAGGCTCCGAGATCGATGTGACAGAAGAGGCCCGTATCATAGCGGCATTTGTAAAACTGGATGCCTCGGACCGGTCTCCTGCTGAAAATCCGTCTCTGGACGAACTCAAAAGTTCGGTTACGGCCAATGACGCAGATAACAGGAAGAACACGAATGAACAGGTCAGCAATCAATTAGTACAGAAATTTGAGGAAAGCCGTACCAGCATTTTGAAGGGTATTGTAAAGATTGCCGCCACGGTTGCGACCATAGCTGTAGGAGTGGCGTTGACAGTGGCGACTGGCGGAGCGGCAGCCGTTATTATCGGCACCATAGTACTGGGGGCGGCGACGACCGCATTTGCTGTGGCGGATGTGGGAGAAGGAATAGATAATTACGAAAAATCCCAGAACGGTGACTTAAGCAGAGGCTATAATTTCATGCGTGATGGTGTTTTCGGCGGAAACGAACTTCTGTACGAGCTTGTAAGAGTCGGTGTGGAGATCGCTTTTGGCATCGTATCAGGCAAGGCAATAGGCGGGTCTATCAATAGACTGAAAGATATAGAGAAACTTGCCCACCTTGCCGATAAAGCCAAAAAACTTAAGCCGATATTGCAGATTGGCGGAAACGTTGTGGATGGTATGCTCGACGATCTGGCCAGGACCGGAAAGGTAAATCCTGTCAGGGCGATATGGAATATTGGCATAGGTATTGCCCAAGGCAGCGGCGGCACCGGTATCCGTGATGGGCTGTTAAAGGTATTGAACATTGAGGGCTGCTCTTTTGGCAGCCATATGGCAAAGACATTCTTGGGGGGAACCATTGATACCATTATAGACGGAATCGGATGCCAACTGAGCGGGCAGGACTTTGATTTCAAGAGCAGTTTCCTGCAAAACCTGTTTATAAACGGGCTGGATGCATTTATCAGTGACCCTGTGGATGCGGTCACTGGAATCTACTGTATTGAGGCTACGGATTTTATCCTCGCCAGTCTCCCGACAGCCCTGAAACTGGAACGCTCTTATTACTCCACAGAGAATAAGGATTCCGTGCTGGGAAGGGGCTGGAAGTTCCCCTATGCCAGCAGGATTTACCGAGACACCAAGGATACAGGGCATCTCAGGGTGCATCTGGAAACCGTCACAGGGCACTTGGTATGTTACGAGGAGCAGGACGGCAGCTGGGTGAACCAGACCCAGGGAGCCTCCAGATTCTTGCTGGAAGTGCGGGAAACCACGGGCATACCCGGAGAAGAGAACTATCTGCTCACGGATGTGCAGGACCATACCCTCTGCGTCTATGACGGGCGGGGCCTGCTCCAATACGTGGAATACCCCAGCCGTAAACGTCTTGACTTTGCCTACGGGGAAGAGGGCTTGGAACGCATCACCACGCCCCTCGGCAACGTGCTGGAGGTGGAATGCCGCGGCGGGCGCATTCTGCAGATAACGGACGAGATCGGCCGCAGGACCCAGTACCGCTATGAGGGAGACTGTCTGGTGGACGTGGTGCATACCGATGAAGGCATCACCCACTATGAGTACGATGAGAACGGCCACATTACCTCTGTCACCGACCAGAACGGCAGCCGTTTTCTGGAGAATGCATACGATGAGACAGGCAGGGTAGTCCGCCAGAACTTCAGCAGCGGCGTATACCAGACCTTTACCTATGATGACGCCAACCGCAGAAATACGATCTACTACAGCGAGAGCGGCAAGACGGAAGTCTACGTATACAACGACCGGTTTTTAAAAGAGCGGGTAATCTATGATGACGGCACCTGTGAGGCCTACCAATACTCAGAGGACAGCTTAAAGACCGGGGAGATCAGCCGCCTGGGCCACAGGAAAGAATGGGAATATGACGCCTACGGACGTACCATCCGGGAGAAATCCCCGGACGGCTACGAAGTGCGCCATGCATATGACGAAAACCACAACCTTGTGCGCACCTGGGATACGGACGGCAGGGAAACCCTGTATGCCTATGACAATGCCCATAACCAGGTCCTGATACGGGAGAAGATAGACGGCAATAAGTGGAGGGAGACCGCAAAAGAGTACGATTCCATGGGCAGATGCGTCATGGAACGGGATGCCCTGGGGAACGAGACTCTCAAAGAATACGAGGAAAACCGCGCCTACCCCAGCCGCGTCACCACGCCCAGGGGGGAGGAGACTGTCTACAGTTACGACACCGTGGGCCGCAGGATGTCCGTCAGTAATAGTTACGGCACGGTGGAGATGGCATACAATTCCAGGAACTTTGTCACCAGCCGGACGGACGGGGAGGGGTATACCACCCGCAAATTCTACGACCGCATGGGCAACCTGACAAGCTACTATCCGCCCGTGCAGTGGGAAAAGAAAGAGGGCGGCTATGAGTACCGCAGGGACTTTCTGGAAAGAGTAGTGGATATCATATCCCCCCTACAGGAGCATCAGAGGGTATTCCGCAACTTTGACGGGGACATCACAAACAGAATCCACCCGGTCAGCTATGCCGAAAAAGGAGACAAAGGCGAAGGAACTCGCTATGAGTATGACTCTGACGGGAACTGCATCCGCATCCGTTATCCGGACGGCGGCGTGGAACGGCGTTTTTATGACGCGGACGGAAACCTTGCAAAACAGGTACAGCCCGAATCCTATGACGCCGCTGCCGACGACGGCCCTGGCTACCGCTACGCCTATGACGCCTGCGGCCGCCTGATTTTGGTGAAAGACCCGGAGGGGAATACCCTGCATACTTATGAATACAACGGCCACGGCCAGCTTACCCGTGAAGTGGACGGCGAAGGGAAGGAAACCCTGTATGCCTACAACAGCCTTGGCTGGAAGATCCGGGAACAGGTAAAGGTGAAGGAGGCAGGGGAAGAGAGTGGCAATACAGGAGAGAGTGTTGGACGGCATTTTAAATGGAGTGGCGACTGCACAGTCGCCGCAAATAAAA
>BLLU01000157.1 GCA_011959105.1 Lachnospiraceae bacterium
CAACAACCTTCTGGCAGGCGGCATTTCAATCCACACTCCCGCACGGGGAGTGACGGTGACTGGGATCGAGTCTGGCAGGGAGTCGGGATTTCAATCCACACTCCCGCACGGGGAGTGACACGAGGCTGACTACGAGGGCGACTACTACTGGCTATTTCAATCCACACTCCCGCACGGGGAGTGACCGAGTGCGGGTGCGGCCAAATGATCCAGCTTTTCCAATTTCAATCCACACTCCCGCACGGGGAGTGACGTGTGCAAGGCGGATTTCTACACGAAGTATACAAAATTTCAATCCACACTCCCGCACGGGGAGTGACAGGGCGGTGGTGCCTGGGGAAAAAGAAAAGACGGATTTCAATCCACACTCCCGCACGGGGAGTGACCACGGAAAACGGCGTAACGGAATTTTGGAGTACATTTCAATCCACACTCCCGCACGGGGAGTGACGGCAGACCTGGCAGAAGCCGGACGGCACAAAGCTATTTCAATCCACACTCCCGCACGGGGAGTGACGTAAATCGGGGAAATCAAGGCAAGAAGGAGGAATATTTCAATCCACACTCCCGCACGGGGAGTGACGCCGCTGGCTTTTCACACTATAACCATAACAGGAGATTTCAATCCACACTCCCGCACGGGGAGTGACTGCCACGGCAGTGCCAGCCCCCATACGCTTGCCATTTCAATCCACACTCCCGCACGGGGAGTGACCTGGGTGGCAAAAACGGTGGTGCTTTCCCACTGATTTCAATCCACACTCCCGCACGGGGAGTGACCGGAAGTGACCGTGACGCTGAAAGAATACGGGAATTTCAATCCACACTCCCGCACGGGGAGTGACTTGGGTGGCGTCCCTATTGCACCCGGCGGGGATTATTTCAATCCACACTCCCGCACGGGGAGTGACGAAAACAAGCACTATAAAAAGACCACGCTGGGAATTTCAATCCACACTCCCGCACGGGGAGTGACATGTCCTGTACAGGCTGAAAACGGAAATCCTGCGGATTTCAATCCACACTCCCGCACGGGGAGTGACGCAGCCCGCAGGCGGCGGAAAAAGGACCGCCAGATTTCAATCCACACTCCCGCACGGGGAGTGACGCCATTTCCGGGGATTTTAATAACCTGCCCTACAATTTCAATCCACACTCCCGCACGGGGAGTGACCAGTCCGTGATCACAAAGACCCAGTGGGACAGCTTAATTTCAATCCACACTCCCGCACGGGGAGTGACGCCGCCCATATATACAAGCGGATTGCCCGCTGGGTATTTCAATCCACACTCCCGCACGGGGAGTGACGGCGTCCGTCATATGTAACGCCGCATTCCTCCGGATTTCAATCCACACTCCCGCACGGGGAGTGACACGGGAGCCGGGGACCATATCGGCATTGTGACGATTTCAATCCACACTCCCGCACGGGGAGTGACGTGGTAAAATCATATCGTCAAAAAAGGTTAGAGATTTCAATCCACACTCCCGCA
>BLLU01000158.1 GCA_011959105.1 Lachnospiraceae bacterium
AACTAATTCCTCTGCCGAAGCAAAATCTCTGATATTAGGTGATTTTCCGCTTATTCCCTTTTCGTTTCTCCATTGTGCCGCCGTCTTGCCAAACAATGCCATATTAAGAATATCTGCTTCGGATGCGTATGTATACGCCATTTCCTGTGGGGATAATGTTGGTGTTATCAGAAATTCCTTTACCGCATCTGTATGAATACGGTAATTTATTTTTGATAGTTCCCTCTTGGCATCCCACCCAATCGCTAATCGGTTTGATTCTTCTTTCTTTAACCGCTGGTAGTCCTTGATAATATAGAGTTTAAATTCTGGTGAAATCCAAGACGCAAACTCAAAGGCTATATCTGTATGGGCATATGTACCTCCGTATCGTCCAGATTTTGATATAATACCGATTGCGTCAGTTGCTTTTATCCACTGTTGCGGCGTCAATGTAAATGCATTATCTCCCGACTCCGCTTTAAACCTATCGAATTCGATAGGTTTAAAATTGGGATTATGAATCTGTTCCCACAAACCCAAAAATGAGATTGTGGAATGATTACGCATCCAGTTCGCAACCACGATAAAAGAATTGTCTGGATTTTTATATTTGGCAATATCCGTTAAAGAAATATAAGCTTCTTCATTTACGACATCACCCATTACTCTGATTTCTGTTCCATTGGCATCTATTTTCATATTTTTCATTATCTCCAACCACTTCCTTTAGCACAGATTATCCCTTATATGACAGCATATACAGCAGGCACTCTTGCAGCAATTTCTCTGGATTATGTTCCAATTCTATTATCGCTTTCATTTCCTCTTTAGCCTTATACGGAATATTGTTATTATTCTCAATAATCTTTTTTAAAACTTCCTTTATTGCTTTTTCATCTAATATTACCAGCCACTTACACATTCCCTCCCCATCACATTACAACCGACAAACCATGATGTATTCTTCTTCGTTTTCGTCAATGACCTCAAAACCTGCTTTCCGATACATACGAACCGCATAATTTACCTTCTGCACAGAAAGAGATGCCTGCTTGTAGCCTTTCTCTCTCAGAAATTGCAACATAACTCCCATAAGCGCTGTACCAATGCCTAAATTCCTATATTCCTCATACAGTGATATGGCAAATGAGGGCGTTTCATCATCAATATGTCCGTAATCATTCATAATACGCACCCATGCCGCACCTACAATCTTCTCTTTTATTTCCGCAACGAAACACCAATCATCTTCTTTCCCAAAATCCTCAATATATACTTGCAGCTCTGGCTGTTTAATAATAGATTTTGGCGGCTTATCCATGCCCTCTGGAATAAAAATTGCTTCATACAGAAACTCAGATAATATTGGATATTCATTTTTTCTAATTTCTCGAATTATATAATCCATGTCTACGTAAAACCTCACACCTGCCAATTCAACAAAGCGAAAGTTTCTTCTCTATTAGCGGTTATATTTTGCTCCTGCATAAATCAGCAACGCCAATCCCACAACAAACCCCAATGCAAAAGCGATAAAACTTAATGCTGAATCTGTTATACCGATTATTATAGCAGTCACCAAAAGACCAATTCCAATAAAGATAACACCCCAACCTGATATTTTACAAAAAACCTTTTTATCACTTGGAGACACTTTGTCATA
>BLLU01000159.1 GCA_011959105.1 Lachnospiraceae bacterium
AGTCAATGTACTAAGTGCCTTTATCAGCCTGCTGTTCTCATTTTTTTTCTGTGTAAGCCTGTCTATCTCACTGTCCAACTCTGTCTCAAAAAGTCCAAGTGCTTGCACTTGAAGCTGTTCTCCTTCATAAGCAAAACAATCGCCCATTTTTATCAGATAGTCCCTTCCAGTCTGTATAAGCCCTACTGTGCTTTGAATGGACTCATTCCAAATAGATATCAAGGATTTTCCATTTCGTTCTTTCATTCTTTGTGAAACCTCCTTTAAAAACTGGTCATATGGAGATTCTGCCTTTGTAGAAATCATGTCAAATATCTCTTCCATCGGTCTATGCAAATATATAATCTCACCTGAAATATACAACAAAATTTGCTTCTGCTGTTTTAAATGCCAAATTTGATTGCTTATCTCACTGCACAGCGACCAGCCAAATCCAAGTGCTCCTGTCATCACGCAGGCACTTGCAACAAATTTTTGCCACATATTTGATTCCCCTTCCTATCATAAATTTCAAAATACCGAACCATTTTTTCATCCATAGATAGCACTACAAACCGCTCAATTAACTCTGATTGTAATATTCTTTCCATCTCAAACTTATGTTGGATATCTTCAATCGAACTGCCATGTATTGTAGCCAGTATATTACATCCACACACACCCGCATGAAAAATTGCCTCAGCATCTGTACTTTTACCAATCTCATCAATCGCAATTACCCGCGGGGCAAAAGTTCTTACTAAAATAGAAATGCCCTGCTGCTTATCGCCGCCTGTAACAATATCTGTCCGTTCACCGCAATCAAGCATAGCACTTCCTCGGTAGGCTCCTGCAATCTCACCTCTCTCATCAATCACGCCCACATTACATCCGCGATAGCCTTCTACCCCATTTGAAAATAGACGTATTGTATCTCGAAGCAAGGTTGTCTTACCAACTCCCGGTGGCGAAATAATTAGTGTATTAAAAGGAATTCCTTGCTGTGTATGATAAAGATACTGAATAATTTTCTTTGCAATGTCCTTATGCTCATGTGCTAATCTAATATTCATATAACGAATATACTTCGCGATAAACCTTCCATTACCTGCTGTCGTAAGTTCCCCTGTAATCCCAATTCTATGGCCCCCCTCTACAGTAATATATCCTTGTTTTCTCTCCTCTTCGTAGGCATATACGGAATCATGGCACAAATAGCGAAAAATTTCTTCCAGTTCCCGTTCACCGTAAATAATAGGTAGTCTGTGTTCCCGTTCAGATAACACGCGCACTGGTTGGTTGACACGCAACCTAATTTCCTGTATCCTATCAAAATTTACACCGTTTCGCTCCCAGTCCCTTCTAAGCCCCTGCGGAAAAAATTGCAAAATCCGATTATCTGTTACCACTGTGCATTCCCCCTTTGTTTGTCCCACTGTCCATATCTCAATATATGTCCCGAATTTCAAAATATGAGCACTTGTTTTGCAAATATTTTATTACAATTCTCATACTAACTCCCATCTGCCCGCTTTGGCGGGCATACAAATCAGGATGTGGGAAATCTTTGATTTCACATTACTTTAATTTAACAATTATTTTTTCAAGATACTATCATAACATGTGGGTTAGTTGGAAATTGTGCACCCATTCAGACAAAATTATATTTTTCTCACTATTTATAGATATGGAAGTCTTCTTCGACGCTTACATTTTGTCATTGTATACAGAAAATCTATCAAATTTGAATGCTTTTTTCTATGAAATATGATATTATTATGAATAAAAATGATAC
>BLLU01000160.1 GCA_011959105.1 Lachnospiraceae bacterium
CGTATATGCGGCAAAGGACTGCGCGTCTGTAGGGGATATGCGGAACTTTAATCAGGAGGAACAAGATGATTCGTGTTGCGATAGTGGGAACAGGAAACATCGCCAACATGCATGTGGCGGGGCTGCTTACCTTCCCGGACAGGTGCCAAATCGTGGCGCTCTGTGACATATACCCGGAGAAGGCGGAAGCCATGCGGGAAAAATACGGGTTGGACTGTCAGGTTTTTGCGGACCATCAGTCCATGCTCTCTTCGGGCGTCCCCATCGATCTGGTACATGTCTGCACGCCGCCCTATGTACACTGTGAGATTGCCGTGAACAGCATGAACGCGGGGTGCAATGTGGTGGTGGAAAAGCCCATGGCCACCTGCCTGGCGGAATGCGACGAGATGCTGGAGGCGGAAAAGCGGAATCATGTGACCATGGCGTGCATCGCCCAGAACCGTTTCAGGAATTCCGTCTACAAGCTGAAAAAGGTTGCGGAGAGCGGCCTGGCGGGAAAAATATGTCTGGCTCAGGTGGATTCCGCCTGGTGGCGGGGACATTGCTATTATGACCTCTGGTGGAGAGGGACCTGGGAGAAGGAGGGCGGCGGCCCCACCCTGAACCATGCGGTACATCATATTGACATGCTGAATTGGCTGGAAGGAAGGCTGCCCCAGGCTGTTATGGCCATGCTCGCCAATGTGATGCACGACAATGCGGAGGTGGAGGATCTGTCTCTGGCCTGCCTGCGGTATGAGGATGGCAGCATGGCCCGGGTAACCAGTTCTGTGGTACACCATGGGGAGGAGCAGGGCATCGTACTGCAATGCGCGGACGCTAAAATCTCGGTGCCCTGGGATGTGAAAGCGGAATGCAGTCAGCAGAACGGTTTCCCTGCGCCGGAAGGAAACAGGGAATTGACGGAGAAACTTCAGGAGTTTTACCGGGGACTGCCCGATCTGGCCTACGAGGGACACACTGGGGAGATTGAAGATGTGCTCACCGCTCTGGAGACCGGAGGACGTCCCCTGATTACAGGGGAGGACGGCAGAAGAACGGTGGAAGTCATCACGGCCATCTATCTCTCGGGCTTCACCGGAAGGACCGTGAGCCTCCCCCTTGGGAAGGAGGAGCCCTGCTATACCTTTGAGGGGATTCTGAAGAGTGCCACCCATTTCTATGAGAAGGGCAAGTCGGTGGAGAACTTTGCCGAGGAGGCAATCTCCCTGGGCAATTACAGGTAAAAACAGAGCAGAGATGTTTTCGGAACATATGGGAGGATAAAAGAGAAGGAGACTGCGGCGGATTGCGGCAGCCTCCTTCTCACTTTTATCGGCAGCGGCGTCCGGTGTTAGGCATCCGAATGGTCTATCGCCCCGGCTCCGCGATCCGACTGACACCCACATAGATGTCGGAGATTTCATACCAGGTGGCATAGTCCACAACACCGGTCTGGGGCAGATTGAAAATGCCCTGGAAGGTACGGACAGCGTTGGCAGTGAGGGGACCGTAGATGCCATCGGCGGTGATGACGGGGATGGCCGGGTAATTCCGGGCGATGCGGTTCAGCTGGTTCTGCATCTGCAGCACTTTTTCCCCGGAGGAACCGATGGTCAGAGCGTATCCGGGCCAGGAGGAAGGCACGCCGGAGATTACATCCGCGGAGTTGATGTACATATCGTTGCCGTAGTAATAGCGTATAATCTCGATGGCGGAGTAGCCCTGGTCTCCCAGGTACTTGGAACCCCATTGGCTCAGGCCGGAACAGGTGACTCTCTGGCCGTCGCAGTAGGAGGTGAAAATGGGCTGCCGCACCCCGGGCCGGGACAGGTAGTTGGCAAATATGCTGTCCACCAGGAAGTCGATATTCTGGTAAGTGTTGCGTCCGTACACCCATTTCTGGTCATAGGCGGTGGAGGAGGTGATGGTAAAATTGTAGCCCTGGTTCCGATACCACTCCGTATACACCCGGTTCAGCGTGAAGGACATGATCACCAGGATATTGGCGTACAGCGTGGCTTCCGGCCAGGTGGAGTAGATTTCGCAGGAGGCCACGTTTTTGATATAATCCTTGTAGCGCACCCAGTAGTTGGGAGCCGAGGCATCGGTGGGCACGCCGTCGTGGACGATGACATACTCCGGGATTACCACCCGGCTCAGGACGATTTCCCCGGTCTCAGCCATGGGTTTGATTTCGTCCTCCGGGATTTTGGGCGGATATTCGCCGAACAGGGTATGGACAGGGATGGGGACCCTTTTCTCCTCCCGTCCCGGCTCCATCTCGATGGGGTTCATGCGGATGGGCTGCAGGGACAGTTCCCCTTCGAACATCTCGGAACCGGTGACATACACGGGCTCGTACCCCTCGGCTGTGACCAGGATATTGTACTCCGAATAGGGCTGCTGCAGGCTTTCCGGATCCAGGGAGTAGGACAGGGGCGGGGTGGGAAGGGTGATCACTTCCGTCTCCCCCGAACTGTCGGTGGTCAGGGTTGCGATGGGATTTTCCGGATCCCCGGTGTAGGAGATGGTGACGGTGGCCCCCGGGATGGGGATGTATGCCACGGAGGAAATCACGCTGACTTGCAGGGTGCCGGTATTTTGGTCGTTCACATTCCCGGCGTTTTCTTCCTGGGTGGCTCTCAGGTCTGCTTTTCTATACATGGGATGCCTTTCTCCGGCGCTTCTTCCCCGAAGGCGGGAGCGGAGCGCTGATGGGTCAGAGTTCTTTCTAACCAATATATGCGGGACAAAAAAGGATGTGACAAAACAGAATATTTGTTTGCCAGCCGTGGCCAAATATGTTACACTATATAAGGACAAACGGGAGTCCTGCACAGGTGAAGTATGTATTTGCGGATACCGTTTGGCGCAATAACGCAGGCCTGTCCTGCGGTGTGCATGGAGAGGATACATGCAGGATTTTACAACCCGGAGCGATCCGTATACGCCCTGCGGAGAATCATCGGAGGAGGGCGTCAGCCAGTTTATCCAGACTATGGAGGGAAATTACGGTTACGATAGTGGTTCCCTTGATTTTTCGTGTACAAAAATAGAGCTTACCCTGCAGCAGGGCGAATGCTGCGAGGGGAGTTTCGGCATAGAGGTGCGTGGCGGCCGGGCACTGGGGCAGGTGAGAAGTTCTGATCCCAGGATGGAGTGTTTGACCCGGGAACTGACAGGGGGCGACGAGGAGATTGCTTTTTGTTTTCACGGGGAACAGCTGCAGGCGGGCCAGGTGGTCAGAGGCAGCTTTTACATAGTCAGCAGCCTGGGGGAGTACAGTCTGCCTTATGTGGTCACTGTTTCCGGCAGTGCGCCCCAGTCCCCCATGGGCCCGGTGAAGAACCTGTTTCACTTTGCCAATCTGGCCAAAGAGAATTGGGAAGAGGCGGTGTCGCTGTTTTATGCCCCTGATTTCGCGGACATACTGGTGGGAAATGACAGCCAGTATTACACCCTGTATATGGGTCTGTCCTCCAATCAGGGCAATGCGCACAATGTGGATGCGTTTCTCACGGCAATTCATAAAAAGCAGCCCATGGAGTATGCCCTTGGGGAAAAGGAACTGGAACTGGAGGATCCCGTGGGCATGACGGAACTGGAGGTGAACCTGACCCGCAGCGGCTGGGGAGCCGTCTGTCTGCAGGTGACGGTGGAGGGGGAGTTTCTTTTCACGGAGAAGCAGCGGATCACCAATGATGATTTCATGGGGAGCAGCTGCCGTCTGCCGGTTTTTGTGGATCACGGCATGTTGCATGGGGGGCGGAACCCGGGAAGGATTACCCTATGGGATCTGGAGCACCGGCTTACGGTGCCGGTGACGGTATACTGCGGCCGGGGGGGGGCAGCCGGGGCGGCCCGGGAGCGCAAGCGCATCCTGGCCCGGCTGATGGAGCATTATCAGTCCATGCGGCTGAAGCAGACCAGCACCGCCATTTGGCTGAAGGAGTCGGAGAAGCTGGTGGAGGAGCTGACGGCTCTGGACGAGCAGGATGTGGCGGCCAGATTGTTCCATGCCCAGCTTCTGATTACCAACCGGAGATACCATGAGGCCGAGTGGCTGCTGGATCATGCCCTGGATCTGCTGGAGCAGGGAGAGGGCCTGTACGGGGCGGAGCCCGGGACTTTGGAGGCCTATTACCTGTATCTGACCACTCTGGTGAGGCAGGATGCCGCTTATACGGCCCAGGCGGCGGAGCGGGTGCGGCGGATCTATCAGGATCAGCCCGGGCAATGGCGGGTGGCTTGGCTGCTTTTGTATCTGGCGGAGGAGCATTACCGGGTCCCGGGGGTCAGGTGGTCTTTTCTGGAGAAGCAGGCCGAACGGGGCTGCAGCAGCCCGGTGCTCTATATAGAGGCATTGCAGCTTTTGCATATGAATCCTGCCATGCTGCGCCGGCTGGGGAGTTTTGAATTGCAGGTGCTGGTCTATGGCGACAAGCGGAAGGCGCTGTCCCCGGAACTGCTGGAACAGATGTATTATCTGGCGGAGCGGGCCAGGGAATATTCCCCCCAGCTGTACGCCCTGCTGCGGAGCAGCTATGGGATCTGGCCCCAGGAGCGGGTGCTGAAGGAGATTTGCAGACTGCTGATCAAGGGAGGCAAGGTTACGCCGGAGGCATTTGACTGGTATCGGCGGGGCGTTGAAGCGGAACTGCGCATCACCCGTCTGTATGAATATTATATGATGGCGCTGGATCTGGAGCAGGAAGTGGAACTGCCCAAGACGGTACTGCTGTATTTTTCCTATCAGAACAATCTGGACTATGCCCACAGCGCATATCTGTATCGGTATCTGCAGCAGCACAGGGAGGAGTATATAGACTTGTACGCCGGCTACCGCCAGCAGATGGAGCAGTTCGTGACAGAGCAGATCCGCAGGGGACATATGAGCCGGGATCTGGCATATTTATACCGGGAACTGCTGACGGAGGACATGATCGGGGAGCAGACCGCAGGGCCGCTGGCCCGCATGATTTTTGCCCATGAAATCCGGCTGGGCGCGCCGGGAATTCGGAAAGTGGTGGTCTGCCAGCCGGGAAACCAGATGGAGACGCTCTATCCGGTGACGGAGGAGCGGGCCTGGTTTGCCCTGTATGGCAGCGACTGCCTGGTGCTGCTGGAGGACGAAGAGGGAGGCAGATATGTCCAGGGGTTGCAGGGGGGAGCGGGCATTCCCTGCACGCTGGAAAAGCTGATGGTGCCGGGCCGGCATATCGGGAAGGTGGCGGAATGGGTGGAGGACAGCCCGGAACTGGACCTGTATCTGTACTACAGCCGGGAACTGCCGGAAGAGTCCGGGGAGCGTCAGGAGGCCCGGTGGCTGCGGATTTGGAACTGCGGGGAATTGGAGTCCGGGGTGCGCCGGGAGGCCTGCCTGAAGCTGATGAAGGCTTATTATGAAACGGATCAGGTCCAGAAGCTGGACGCTTTTCTGGAAGGCCTGTCCGGGGAACTGCTGGGAAGGCAGGAACGCCTGGAGGCAGCCCGGTATATGGTGATCCGGGGAAACTATGAACGGGCCTATGAGTGGCTGTGTGGTTACGGCCTGTATGAACTGGACGGCCGGGTGATGGTGGAACTGGTGGGCCAGATGATCCAAAGGCGGGAATACATTTTGGATGAGCAGCTGCTGAAGCTGGCGGAACTGGTTTTTCAGGGAAAGAAATATGACGGGATCATCCTGCGGTATCTGTGCCTGCACTACCGGGGGCCTTCCCGGGAGATGCGGGATGTGTGGAAAGCGGCCCGCTCCTTCGATGTGGACTGTCGGGAACTCAGCGAACGCCTGCTTATGCAGATGCTGGTCACGGGCAGCTATGTGGGGGAGCAGGAGGAGATATTTGCCTGCTATGTGTCCCAGGGGCCCAGGCCGGAAGTGGCGGCGGCCTATCTGTCCCAGACCGCCCATGACTATTATGTCAGGGGCAGGGAGGCGCGGCCCGAGGTGTTCCGTGAGATCATGCGTCTGCGGCAGCGGGGGGAGCCGGTGCAGAAAGTATGTAAGCTGGCTTATGTAAAATACTATGCGGAGCATGGGCAGGAGATCACGGAGGAGGTCTGGCAGACAGCCAGGGAGTTTATCTGTCAGTTGATGGAAGAAGGGATCAGGCTCAAGGATTTTCTGGCCTATCAGGGTATGGATCGGGAACTGGCCCCCATCATGGACAGGACCTTCATCGAATACCGGGGACATCCGGACGGCGTGGCCAGGATTCACTATCTGCTCAGCCAGGAGAACGGGGACGAGGATCTCTATGTCACGGAGGAGATGCGGCCCGTGTACGGCGGCGTCTTTTCCAAGGAGTTTGTCCTGTTCTTTGGGGAGAGTCTGCAATACTATATTATGGAAGAGCGGGGCAGAGTGGAACAGCTGATGGAAAGCGGCGAACTGCAGAAGGGGGATCAGCCTGCACGGGAGCAGGAAGGGCGTTATGCCCGGATCAACGACATGGCGGTAAGCAGGAAAATTCGGGATTACCTCGCGCTGGATCAGCAGATGGAGGAATTCTACCGAACGGAATATTATAACCGGCAGTTGTTCCGGTTGAGATAAGCAGCGTTAAGGCTATTGGAGGTTGTGTTATGCTGGGAGGGGCAGGGGATAAGATTATTATAGGGTATGATCTGGGGAATGCTTTTTCCCAGATCAGCTATTCTTATCTGTCTCAGGACTGCGAGGTGGAGACTTTGTCCTGTGTGGCGGGGGAGGAACATTACAATATTCCCACCGTGCTGTGCAAGCGCCAGGGTACGGGGCAATGGCTTTTCGGCAGGGAGGCGCTGCGTTTTGCCCAGGAGTATCCCGAGGAGGCCATTCTGGTGGAAGGCCTGGTGGGGCTGGCGGTGACGGGCGGGCAGGTGCTGGTGGATGGGGAAGCCTATGAGCCGGTGGCGCTGCTGACCCTGTTCATGAAGAGGAGTCTGGGACTTCTGTCCCTGGTGTCCGCTCCGGAGCGGATCGTGGCCATGATGATTACCTGCAGGAAGCTGGACAGCCTGCTGATTGAGGTGCTGAATCAGACGGTGACGGGGCTGGGCCTGGGGTACAGCAGGGTGTACTACCAGAGTTACGCGGAGAGTTTTTACGGTTATATGCTTTACCAGTCCAGAGACTTGTGGGCCGAACAGACGGTGCTGTTTGACTATCGGGAGGACGGAATCTACAGTATGCGCATGGAATGCAACCGGCGGACCACTCCGGTGGTGGCCTATGTGCACCAGTGGATATATCCTTTCCAGGGGGAGAGTTGTCTGCCGGATACCGCCGGCCTGGAGGAGAGCAGAGTGGCCCGGCTTGACCGGGAACTGCTGGAGGTGGTACGGCAGGAGTGCGGGAAGGGAAAGGTATCCTCAGCTTACCTGATCGGTGAGGGTTTTGCGGGGGAGTGGATGTCCCAGACCCTGCAATACCTCTGCCGGGGCAGACGGGTGTTCCAGGGGGTGAATCTGTACAGCAAGGGCGCGGTCTACTGTCTGCTGGACAAGCACTTCGGCAGCAAGGCGGGCAAGGAACATGTATTTCTGGGAGGAGACAAGCTGAAATACAACATCGGTATGCAGGTGCTGCGCCAGGGCCGGGAGTCTTATTACGCTCTGCTGGACGCAGGGGAAAACTGGTACGAATCGGAGTATACCTGTGAGTTCTATGTGGGGCAGGCCTCCTGTATCAGCCTGGTGATCACGCCGCTGATCTCGGGAGGCGTGACCCGGGCGCCATTGTCCCTGGGGGAATTGCCCCGGGAACAGGAGACGGAAGAGGAAGCGTTTTCCTGCGGATTTTCCAGAATCAGGATGCGGCTGTATCTGGAGGGAGAGAAGCAGCTTTGCGTGGAGATGGAGGATATGGGCTTCGGCGAGATCCGGCCTGCCACACAGCTTACCTGGAGGCAGAGAGTCACCTGCGGGGACAGCCGCCTGGAGGAGGCCGGGGGCGGCGGGCGGAGCGGGGCGGCCGCCATGGTCTGTGTGGGGGATTATGCCCGGGAGCCCTATGTGATTCCCAAGCTGGGAGTGCGGGTATACTGTATGGAGGAATTGTGTTACTGCCTGAAGGAGAACGCTTTTCTGCTGGACGGCTCCGTCATGAACGAGGAACTGCTGGCTTTTATCAAAAAGGATTGCGGGCTGCCGGAGTTGTCCCAGGCGCTGCATCCCCTGGTGCGTCAGCAGGGAGCCCTCAGCGACTTTGTGTGCCGGATCCTGATCGGTGTGGGATTGTATGATCCTGAGACCGTGAGCCGGGTGGAGGAGACCCTGAAGGCAGGATCAGGCTTGTCGGACTATGAGAAGCACAAGCTGCAGACGGACCATCTGGCGGAGCAGAAGCGTTACGAGGAGGCCCTTAAATCCTATGACCGCCTGCTGGAGCGCATTCGGGAGAATCAGGAGATGGAAGTGCCTGCGCTGCAGGCGCTGACGGCGGACATCCTGCACAACAAAGGGGTAATCCACGCCCGACAGATGCTCTACGGGCAGGCGGCGGAATGTTTTTTTCAGGCCTGGAAAACCGGGGGAGGGCAGCAGGACTATTTTGCGGACTATCTGGCGGCCAGGCGGATGCAGCTTCCGGAGCGGGATTATGTGGCGCTGGCGGCGGAATACCCGGAGCAGTATCAGGCGTCCCTGGAGTTGGAGCGGATGCTGGAAGCCACGGAACAGGCATGGCGGGAGACGCCGGAGTATAAGCGTCTGGCCCGGCTGCGGGCCGTCAGAGTGGGCGGGGAAGCCGTGTACTGCGAGGAGGCGGACCGGATTCTCCAGATCCTGAAAAATGATTACCGCAGGAGAACCGGCGCGAGAAAGAGAGGCAGTATTGAAAATATTTGATTTTTTTAAAAAGATATTTACCCCTAAAAATAGAAGGAAAGCCCAGGAAGGGGAGTGGGAAAACCTGGTGAACGCCCGGGCGGGGGTGGATTTTGAGCAGGAAGAAGAGCGCAGCCGGTATGTGACGGACTGTCTGGAGCAGATTGCGGAGGTGTCCAGGGAACTGGAGATGCTTCAGGGGGAGTATAGCAGGGTGACGGCGTATCTGACGGATCTGGAAGAATTGGAAGCGCTGCCGGAGCAGGAGAAGGAATCGCTGGAGATTATCGCCCGGAAGCTGCAGAACATGGAGCGGGAGTATGAGGATTTTACCCACCGCAAGAACCGTATGGACGATGCCGTATACTATCAGTTCAAGAACCGGGAGACGGAGCTGGAAGAGGGAATCGAGAAGATCCGCAAGACCGAGAATTACGGCGTGCTGGTGAAGCAGGATATGCAGCGTCTGGAGGGGGAAAGGCTTGCCTACGAATATCGGAAGAATGAACTGCATGGCATGATGGAGAACCTGCGGGGAATGGCGGTCATTTTTCTAACGGCCCTGGTGATCTGCCTGGGGCTGCTGGCGGCGCTGCAGTTCGGCCTGCATATGCAGACCCAGGTGGGCTATTTTATCGCGGTGCTGGCCGCTGCGCTGGCTTTGACCATCCTGGCGGTGAAGTATATGGATGCGGACCGGGAGATGGCCCGGGTGCTGCGGGACGCCAGAAGGCTGGTCAAACTCCAGAATAAGGTAAAAATCCGCTATGTGAACAATAAAAACCTTTTGGATTACTATTATATAAAGTATGATGTGGACAGCGGCAAGAAGCTGGAGAAACTGTACCATCAGTACCTGGAGGAGAAGGAGCAGCGCAAGCAGTTCGCGGAGACGGAAGCCAGACGGGAGTACTATCACAAGCAGCTTCTGGCCCAGCTGGGCCGCTATCGGATCCGGTATCCCGACCAGCTGTCGGGGAATGTGACCGTGATCCTGGACCACCGGGAGCAGGTGGAGCGCCGTCACGAGTTGATCCTGCGCAGGCAGTCTCTGCGTAAGCAGATGGATTACAACAATACGGTAGCCGGGGAGGCGAAGCAGGAGATCAAGGATATCGTGATGGCCTATCCCCGCTATGCGGCGGAGATCACCGAGATGGTGGACCGATATGACAGTGTGTACAGGAGTTAAACGGCAGGGACTACTTTCCTATGGATATGGGATTGATTTCCGGCCTTTGCTGGGATATACTGTTAGGAGATTATAGGAACGATTATAAGGAGATAAAGAGCATGAATACAGATGTGTACCAAAGCCCGTTGTCAGAACGTTATGCCAGCAGGGAAATGCAGTATATTTTTTCCCAGGATATGAAATTCCGCACCTGGAGGAGGCTGTGGATTGCCCTGGCGGAGACCGAGAAGGAACTGGGACTCTCCCAGAACGGCAAGCCGGTGATCACCCAGGAACAGATTGACGAACTGAAGGCCCATGCCGAGGATATCAATTACGAAGTGGCCAGGGCCAGGGAGAAGGAAGTGCGCCATGATGTGATGAGCCATGTATACGCTTACGGGCAGCAGTGCCCCAAGGCGGCGGGGATTATCCACCTGGGGGCCACCTCCTGCTATGTGGGGGACAATACCGACATTATTATCATGACCGAAGCGCTGAAGCTGGTGAAAAAGAAACTGGTGAACGTGATGAAGGAACTGGCGGACTTCGCGGAGCAGTACAAGGCCCAGCCCACTCTGGCGTTCACTCATTTCCAGCCTGCCCAGCCCACCACCGTGGGCAAACGCGCCGCTCTGTGGCTTCAGGAGTTCTGTCTGGACCTGGAGGACCTGGAGCATGTGCTGTCCACCATGAAACTGCTGGGGTCCAAGGGCACCACGGGTACCCAGGCTTCTTTTCTGGAACTCTTTGACGGGGATCAGGAGACTATTGACAGGATCGACCCCATGATTGCTGCCAAAATGGGCTTTTCCCAGTGCTATCCGGTGTCGGGCCAGACTTATTCACGCAAAGTGGATACCCGTGTGGCCAATGTGCTGGCGGGCATAGCGGCCAGTGCCCATAAGATGAGCAACGACATCCGGCTGCTTCAGCATTTAAAGGAGGTGGAGGAGCCTTTTGAGAAGAGCCAGATCGGATCCTCCGCCATGGCTTATAAGCGCAATCCCATGAGGAGCGAGCGCATCGCCTCTCTGTCCCGGTACGTGATGATTGACGCGCTGAATCCCGCCATCACCTCCGCCACCCAGTGGTTTGAGAGGACCCTGGACGACTCTGCCAACAAGAGGCTGTCCATTCCCGAAGGTTTTCTGGCGGTGGACGGTATTCTGGATCTGTGTCTGAACGTGGTGGACGGGCTGGTGGTGTATCCCAAAGTGATCGAGAAGCGGCTCCGCAGTGAACTGCCCTTTATGGCCACCGAGAATATCATGATGGACGCAGTGAAAAACGGCGGCAACCGCCAGGAACTGCACGAGCGCATCCGGGAATTGTCCATGGAGGCGGGCCGCAACGTGAAGGTGGAGGGCCGGGAGAACAATCTGCTGGAGCTGATCGCCGCCGATCCGGCTTTCAATATGAGCTTGGAGGACTTGCAGAAAACCATGGATCCGATCAAATATGTGGGCCGCTCCAAAGAGCAGGTGGAGGCGTTTCTGGCCCAGGTGGTGCGCCCGATTCTGGAAGAAAACAGAGAATTGCTGGGCGTGAAGGCAGAGATCAATGTATAAAACCGGGTCTTGGTGTTTTAAGTAGGCGGAATTTGAATAGGAGAGTGGACTATGGGTGGTTTTTTTGGAGTAGCGGCCAAGGAAGATTGCGTATTTGATTTGTTTTTTGGGACGGATTATCATTCCCACCTGGGGACCAGGCGGGCGGGTATGGCGGTCTATGACGGGAAAAAGGGCTTTGACAGGGCCATCCACAATATCGAGAACGCGCCTTTCCGTACCAAGTTTGACAAGGATGTGAATGAAATGCACGGCAGTCTGGGGCTGGGCTGTATCTCTGACTACGAGCCGCAGCCCCTGCTGGTGCGTTCCCACCATGGGACCTATGCCATTGCCACGGTGGGCAAAATCAACAATATGGATGCCATTGTGAAGGATTTGTTTTCCCAGGGACATTCCCATTTTCTGGAGATGAGCGGCGGGGATATCAACGCCACGGAACTGGTGGCGGCCATTATCAACCAGCGGGACAATCTGATTGAGGGCCTGCAATATGTCCAGGAACTGGTGGAAGGTTCCATGACCACGCTACTGCTGACCCCCAAGGGCATCTATGCGGCCAGGGACAGGATGGGCAGGACGCCGGTGGCCATCGGCGGGAAGGAGGGGGCGTACTGTGTGTCCTTTGAAAGTTTCGCCTATCTGAACCTGGGCTATCATGAGGAGAGGGAACTGGGGCCCGGAGAGATCGTCATCGTGACTCCGGAGGGGGTCAGGACACTGGTAGCCCCGGGCAGGGATATGAAGATCTGCACCTTCCTGTGGATCTATTACGGGTATCCCTCTTCTTCCTACGAGGGGATCAGCGTGGAGCAGATGCGGTACAACTGCGGCGCCAGGCTGGCGGAGCGGGACGATGTGAAGCCGGATATCGTGGCTGGGGTGCCGGATTCCGGTACGCCTCATGCCATAGGCTATTCCAACAGAAGCGGCATTCCCTTTTCCAGGCCCTTCATCAAGTATACGCCCACCTGGCCCCGGTCCTTTATGCCCACCATCCAGACCCAGCGCAACCTGATCGCCAAGATGAAGCTGATTCCGGTGCATGACCTGATCCAGAACAAGAGTCTGCTTTTGATTGACGATTCCATTGTGCGGGGCACGCAGCTTCGGGAGACCACGGAGTTTTTGTACCAGAGCGGCGCCAGAGAGGTGCATATCCGCCCTGCCTGTCCGCCCCTTCTTTTTGGGTGCAAATATCTGAATTTTTCCCGGTCCACTTCCGAGATGGATCTGATCACCCGGCGGATCTTGAAGGAAATGGAGCAGGAGGGACGGAAGATCGACCTGAAGGAATATGTGGACCCCGAAAGCGAAGGCTATCAGGAGATGGTGGGCCGCATCGGCAGGCAGCTTAATTTCACCAGTCTGCGTTATCACAGACTGGATGATATGATCGAGTCGGTGGGCATTCCCAGGGAGCGGCTGTGCACCTACTGCTGGGACGGGCAGGAGTAGTTCTTCGGATGGTTAGGGGGATATTCCCGGTAGGAGGACGGTACAGCGGCATAAGCTGAAATTATCTAAAATATAAGAAATATTGATTTTACTTATGATATATAGTATGCTATACTTACCATGGTCAAGGTAGGAAGGGGAGTGCTTTGGCACTCCCTTTTTCGAATATGCGGATGCAGAGGAGGATAAAAGACATGGTAAAAGCGGTTGTAGGCGCTAACTGGGGAGACGAGGGCAAGGGAAAAATCACGGACATGATGGCGGAGAAGGCAGATATTATCGTGCGTTTCCAGGGAGGGGCCAACGCGGGTCACACCATCGTGAACAACTATGGCAAATTTGCCCTGCACACGCTGCCTTCGGGCGTTTTTTACGGACATACCACCAATGTGATCGGCAACGGCGTGGCTCTGAATATCCCGGTGCTTTTCAACGAGATCCAGTCTGTCGTGGACAGGGATGTGCCCATGCCCAGGATATTGGTTTCGGACAGGGCGCAGATTGTGATGCCCTATCACATTCTGTTTGACCAGTACGAGGAGGAGCGCCTGGGAGGCAAGTCCTTCGGCTCCACCAAGTCGGGGATCGCTCCCTTTTATTCCGATAAATTTGCCAAGATCGGCTTTCAGGTAAGTGAGTTATTTGACGAGGAACTGCTGCAGGACAAAGTGCAGAGGATCTGCGAACTGAAGAATGTGCTGCTGGAGCACCTGTATCATAAGCCCGGCATTGACCCGGCGGATCTTTTGGAGACTTTGCACGGCTACCGGGATATGGTGGCTCCCTATGTGGGAGATGTGTCCGCTTTCCTGGATCAGGCGCTGAAGGAGGGCAAGACGGTGCTGCTGGAGGGGCAGCTTGGGACGCTGAAAGATCCCGACCACGGCATTTATCCCATGGTGACTTCCTCCTCCACACTGGCGGCCTACGGCGCCATCGGTGCAGGGCTGCCCCCCTATGAGATCCAAGAGATCATCACCGTGTGTAAGGCTTACTCATCGGCGGTGGGGGCGGGAGCCTTTGTGTCCGAGATCTTTGGAGAGGAAGCCAACGAACTGCGTACCCGGGGCGGCGACGGCGGGGAGTTCGGCGCCACCACAGGCAGGCCCAGGCGGATGGGATGGTTCGACTGTGTGGCTTCCAGGTATGGCTGCCGTCTGCAGGGCACTACGGATGTGGCTTTCACCGTGTTGGATGTGCTTGGGTATCTGGAGGAAATTCCCGTGTGTGTGGGGTATGAGATCGACGGCCAGGTGACCACGGATTTCCCGGTGACGGCCAAACTGGAAAAGGCAAAGCCCGTTTTGGAGAAACTTCCCGGCTGGAACTGTGATATCAGGGGAATTCGGAAGTATGAGGAATTGCCGGAGAACTGCCGCAGATACGTGGAGTTTATCGAGGAGAGGATCGGATATCCCATCACCATGGTCAGCAACGGCCCCGGTAGGGAGGATATTATCTACCGTGAGAGTCCGCTGAAAAAATAGCGCTGCGCTGTAAGGCGGGTGGCTGCGGAGAGGATGCAGAGGAGTGGCTTAGTGGTCAGCAATCTGGAATATTATAAAGTATTTTATCATGTGTCACGCCTGGGCAGCCTGACTTTGGCTGCCCAGGCGCTGTCCATTTCCCAGCCTGCGGTGAGCCAGTCCATCCGGCAGTTGGAACAGCAGCTGGGAGTGCCGCTGTTTTACCGGGTGGCAAAAGGCGTGCGTCTCACCAAGGAGGGAGAGACCCTGCGCGCCTATGTGGCCAGGGGCTATGAACAGCTTGAGATCGGAGAGCAGAAACTGCGCCAGATGCGGGATCTGGAGGCGGGGGAGATCCGCATCGGCGCCAGTGATATGACACTGCAGTATTATCTCCTGCCATATCTGGAACGGTTTCATGAGGCATACCCGCAGATCAAGGTCATTGTCACCAATGCCCCCACCCCGGACACTCTGGAACTTCTGGAACAGGGGCATATCGACTTTGGGGCGGTGAGCACGCCCTTTGAACCGGGAGATCGACTGGAAACCGTGCCGGTGCGGGAACTGGAGGACATTTTCGTGGCGGGGCGGCGCTTTATAGCTTATAAAAACAAGATGTTGGATTTTCAGGAACTGGGGCGGCTGCCCATGATCTTTTTGGAGAAAAATACCAGCACCAGGCGGTTTATGGACGAATATCTGGAGAACTGCGGCATCCGCATTCTGCCGGAGTTCGAGTTGGCCACCAGCGGCATGATCGTGCAGTTTGCCCTGCGCAGCCTGGGAGTGGGATGCGTGGTGCGGGACTTTGCCCAGGAGTATATTGATTCCGGCAGGCTGTTTGAACTGCGCTTTAACAAGATGATCCCCAAGCGGGAGGTGTGCATCGTCTACGACGGCAAAGCCCGCCTGTCCGCCGCGGCCCGGGCCCTATTGCAAATTATCGGGGTGGGCGTATCGGGAGGGGATATGCGGAACTGAAAACAGCATATCCCCGGACGGCGCATTGATGTATGTGCGGACGTCAGAACGGCCGCACGTACATCACCGTGCATTTGGGTCGGGAGGGGATATGCGGAACTCAAATAGGAGAGATTTATTGTGATAAAGAATATTATTTTTGACATTGGCAATGTGCTGGTAGCGTGGAACTGGCGGGAATATTTTGAGGGCTTCCGCTTCAGCCGGGAGGTGACGGAGCGGCTGGCCAGGGCCACGGTGCTCAGTCCTCTGTGGGAAGAGGTGGACAGGGGAAAGATGGACGAGGACATGCTTTTGGCCAAATTCATTAAAAATGATCCCGGCCTGGAGAAGGAGATCCGAAAGGCATGGGAAAACCTGCACGACATGCTGGGGCGTTATGACTATGCGGTTCCCTGGCTGCAGGAGTTAAAGAACAAGGGGTATAAGCTGTATTTTTTATCCAACTTTTCCCAGAAGATTCGCCGGGAATGTGCCCATGTGCTGGATTTTCTGCCCCTGATGGATGGGGGTGTTTTTTCCTATCAGGAGGGGCTGATCAAGCCGGATCCCGCAATTTACCGATTGCTTTTGGAGCGTTACGGGCTGCAGGCCGGGGAATGTGTTTTTCTGGATGATACTTCCCGGAATGTGGAGGAGGCCCTGGAGCAGGGGATGGCGGCAATCGTGTTTTGCAGCAGGGAACAGGCGGCGGAGGAACTGGGGAAGCTGGGAGTGAATGCCTAGGCATTCTGTTTGGCAACAAGAGTTTTAAATGGATTTGATTTTAGGAAAAGGTGATAGTATATGTTTGAGAAAGTGACCCGCCTGTTTGGACAGGTGGATATGACAGAGGGGAAGCCCTGGAGAAAGATTGTGGTTTTTACATTTCCCATGCTCATCGGCAATGTGGCCCAGCAGTTGTACAATACGGTGGACAGCATTGTGGTGGGAAAATATGTGGGGGACAATGCCCTGGCGGCGGTGGGCAGCGCCAGCCCCATCTTTAATCTGCTGCTGGTGCTTTTTGTGGGTATCGCCATGGGTGCGGGTATTATGGTCTCCCAGTATTACGGTTCCCGTGACAGGGAGAATCTTTCCAAGACCATCGGCACCACCATCACTTTGACGGCGGTGGCTTCCGTGCTTCTGATGCTCGCGGGCAGTCTGGCCATCCGCCCTGTGCTGGTACTTCTGGATACGCCGCCAAGTATTATAGACTGGTGCACATCCTATCTGCTGATCCTGCTGTGGGGCATTGCCGGGCTGGCCTATTACAACATCCTCTGCGGGATTCTCCGGGGGCTGGGGGATTCCCTGTCCGCACTGGTATATTTGCTGGTGGCCACGGTCCTGAATATTGTGCTGGACATTTGGTTTGTGGCGGGATTGGGGATGGAGGTGGCAGGCGTGGCGCTGGCCACCGTGATTGCCCAGCTTGTATCGGCGGCGCTGTGCATCCTGAAGCTGCGGAAAATGACGGCGTTTTTTGATATGAAAAAAGAGTACTTAAAGCCGGACAGGGAGAATATTTTCACGGTGATCCGCCTGGGGCTGCCCTCGGGCCTTACTCAGGCCATCTTTTCCCTGGCCATGGTGGTAGTGCAGTCCCTGACCAACAGTTTCGGAGAAATGATTATCGCCGCCAACGTGATTATCATGAGGGTGGACGGTTTCGCCATGATGCCCAACTTTTCCTTTGGAACGGCCATGACCACCTATGCGGGTCAGAACGTGGGTGCAAAGCAGTATGACCGGGTGAAGCAGGGCGCCAGGCAGGGAACCTTGATCGCAGTCTGTACTTCGGCGGTGATCACGGGTTTGATTCTGCTCTTCGGGCCCTACCTGATGGGAATCTTTACCAATACCGGGGAACTGGCCCGGCTCAGCGCCGATATGATGAAGATTCTGGCGGTGGGCTATATCGCCATGGCCGTGACCCAGAGCCTTTCCGGCGTCATGCGGGGGGCGGGCGATACGGTGACGCCCATGTGGATCTCCCTGCTCACCACGGTGGCGGTGCGGGTGCCCCTGGCCTATGGACTGGTTTATCTCACCAGGACGGAGGAACTTCCCCAGGGACGATATGAGAGTTTGTGGATTTCCCTGCTCACTTCCTGGGTACTGGGAGCGTTAATTACTTTTATATTTTATAAAATAGGACGGTGGAAGAAAAAGGCGCTGTGAAAAAGCGACGGAAACGCCGGCTCCTGACGGCAGTTATATTTCCCTGAACCGGCATGTCTGTGCGGCGTGGCGGCTCAGGGAAAAATTTTCTGTGAGCTAAATTCTTTTTGATGGATATGACGTTTACTTTACAATGTGATTCTGTCAATTATTTCCAACAGCTTTATAGACTTAAAAGAATACTAGAAAAGAATTTTCAAAAAAAGTAGTCAACCTTCTCACATTATGGTATAGTATATTTGTAGCAGAAACAGGCGCCCAAAAAATATAGGAAAAGCGGCGGTTTCAGCAGGATACTTTAAGTGAAGAAATTGGGAATGGGGGGATATTTATGCAACAAGGGAGTAATAGCAGTAAATCCGATATGTCTGGCGGAAAGCAGGCAGGGGGATTTGTAAGCATCGAGAAGAAAATTTCTGTCAATTTCGGGCGCACCATCATGATCTGTTGTATCGTACTGGGGGTGATTTCCTCGGTACTGAGTTACATATCTTCTATCAATGCGGTTTCAGAGACGATCAACGACACTTCCGATGTGGCGGCCTATTATGTGGCGGCGGCGCTGCAGCAGTATGTGGCGGTGGCCTATGAGACGGGAAGCATCGCCCGTCTGGCCGATCCCGATCTGCCGGCCGAGGAAAAGGTGGCCATCCTGAACCAGCGGGTGGCGGATCATGACTTTGAGAGGGGCTTTTTGGTGGGCAGCGACGGAGTGGACCTGGTCTCCGGCATGAATCTTGCCGGCAGCGGTGTTTTTGAGGAGGCCATGAAGGGGAATACCTTTATCTCCACGCCTGCTTACAGCGAGATCACAAAGTCCGTTTCCTATGCGGTGTCGGCGCCTCTGTGGGAGGACGGCATACCCGGCACCAAGGCGGTGGGAGCCGTGGTCTACATACCCAATGGGGAATCCCTGAATGATATCATGCGTTCCATCCAGGTGGGCGAGGGCGGCACGGCGTTTATGCTGGATGCCAACGGTATCACCATTGCGGATATCGACTCATCCCTGGTGGGGGTAGAGAACAGTGTGGCGCTGGGCGATACCAATCCCAGGCTCAGGAAATACAGCGAAATCTGCAAGAGAATGGTTGCCGGGGAATCGGGTACGGGAACTTATAGTTATAATGGGAAAACCAAGGTAGTGGCTTACTCGCCGGTTCCGGGCATCAACGGATGGAGTATCGGCGTGGCGGCGGTGCGGAGTGAATTTCTGGGAATGTTCTACCTGTCTCTGGTAATTACCACGCTCTTTGTCATTGCCTTTACGGTGTATGGGATCAGGAGCGGTATCCATCTGGGGAAAAAAGTGGTACAGCCCATCAATGTAGTGGTGAGGCGCCTGGGCCTTCTGGCAGAGGGGGATCTGCATTCCGATACGCCCCTGCCGGAGGTAAATGACGAGACGGCGATTCTGATGCGCAGTCTGGCCCAGACAATACAGGATCTGAAAAACGTGATTGCGGATATCGACGCACATCTGGCAGAACTGTCCGACGGCAATTTCCTGATTACCATTGATCAGGATTATAAGGGGGACTTTTCGGAGATCAGCCGTTCCTTCAGGGATATAGTCGCATCGCTCAGCACGGCCATGGGAGAAATTGACAACAATGCCCAGTGTGTCCAGAGAGGAGCCGAGGATCTGGCGGGAGCTGCGGAGCAGTTGGCGGAGGGAGCCACAGACCAGGCCAGCGCGGTGGAAGAACTGACGGCCACCATCACGGATATTTCCGAAAAGATACAGGTGAATGCCCAAAACGCGGAGAAGGCAAGGGGTATTGTCGCGGATATGAACGGGCAGATTATCGAGAGCAATGAGCATATGAAGAACAACACGGAGGCCATGGACAAGATCAGGGAGGCTTCCGACAAGATTGCCGCAATCATCAGCAGTATAGAGGAGATTGCGGACCAGACGGCTCTGCTTGCGCTGAACGCTTCCATAGAAGCGGCCAGGGCAGGGGAACATGGAAGAGGCTTTGCAGTGGTGGCCACCCAGGTGGGCGCGCTTGCGGACCAGAGCTCGGCAGCGGCCAGGAATACCAAGGACCTGATTCAAAACGCGATCATGGCAGTGGAGGAGGGAATCCAATTCGCTAATTCCACAGCGGATTCCCTGGTTGCAGTAGTGGAAAATGCCAAGGTGGTGAACGAATCCATGGAGGAGATCGCGGCGGCATCGGATAATCAGGCCCGGGCGGCAGCCCAGATTTCGGAGGGCATCAACCAGATTGCCGGTGTGGTGGAGTCCAACTCCGCAACTTCCCAGGAGAGTGCCGCAGCGTCCGAGGAGTTGTCCAAGCAGGCAGATTTGCTGAAAGAACTGGTGGCAAGATTCCAGTATAGAGCGTAGCGTATGTCACAGCCGGATTACAATGAGATTTACAGCTCTGTTTTTCCTTTTTGGGATCAGATCACGGAGGAGGATCGGACATATCTGTGCCGGAATTCCCATGCCGTCACCTATTCCCGGGGAAAAAATATCCATGGCGGCAATGACTGCTCCGGCGTGGTCCTGGTCCGCGAAGGCAGTCTCAGACTTTATATGATGTCGGAGCAGGGGAAGGATATCACACTGTACCGCCTGCACAGCGGGGACCTGTGTATGCTCTCTGCCTCCTGCGTGCTGGAGGCCATCACCTTTGACGTGTTTGTGGACGCGGAGGAGGACAGCCGATGCATTGTGATCGGCGGTCCTGCTTTCGCCGCCGTCTCGGAGCGTAACCCGGCGGTGAAAATATTCGCTCTGGAGACGGCGGTAAGCCGTTTTTCGGATGTGATGTGGGTGATGCAGCAAATTCTCTTTATGGGGGTGGATCGAAGGCTGGCCGTCTTTCTGCTGGATGAAGCGGCCAGAACCGGTTCCGATATCATCCCGCTCACCCACGGGCAGATTGCCCGTTATATGGGGTCTGCCCGGGAGGTGGTGTCCAGGATGCTGAAATACTTTGCTGCCGAGGGGGCCGTGGAGGTTTCCCGCAGAGGCGTTCGGATTCTGGACAAAGGAAGTCTTCGAAAACTGGTGTGACGCGTGCTCCGTCAGTCCACTGGCATGGCGAGAATCCGTATATTCGGATCTGCGCCGGTGGACTGGCGGATTACTTTGCTTCTCATTGCTTTCGGGAGTCGGTTATATGTCTGGCTTTGCAGATCAGCTGCGTCATGGTTCCCATAGGACAGTATACACACCAGGAACGGGGTTTGAACAGGATCATGGTGACGAATCCCAGCACGGTGGAAGTGAGCATCACGCTGTAAAAGCCGAATGCGAACTGGGCAACTCCATCGGAAAAGAATGTGCCATGATAGGCCCAATGCCATGGAAGTTTAAAAGTCCACAGCAGAGTGACAGCGGTACCCAGTTCCTTTACATCTGCAAATACCAGATAAGTGTTCCATAACATCAGAAAGAACATGGTAAAAAAGAATACCAGGAAGCCGTAGCGGAAATATTTTGATTTCATCCATCCGGGTACATCCTTCCGGCGGGAGAGTCCGAATCTGCCGCCTACAAGAGCAAACAATTGTCCCCGGCCGCAGTATTTATTGCAATAGGCTTTGTTACCTTTCACAACGGCTATGGCCAGGGGGATAAAAAAGCAGAGAAGCCCCAGCCAGGCGAACAGAATATTGAAAAAGCCCAGGACCAGATAGGTGAGGGAAAATACCCAGAGATAGTCATACCATTTCTTTTTCTGTTTCATCATTCCGCCGCCTCCAATCTGATCACGCTGGCCGGGCATTCAACAACACATTTTCCACATCCGACGCAGAGATCTCTGTCAATTTGGGCGTTTATGCCCTTGGGAATGGTAATCGCCCCTCGGGGGCAGACCTTCATGCAGCATCCGCAGGCCACACATTCCCGGATGCTGACAGTCGCTTTTTTCTTTTCCATATAATTCTCCTTCCGAATTTAGATATTGTAAAATATACAATAGAGGAACGATTTATTCAGTGACAAAGTCACAGGAAAAAATCCGTTATAATGCCCACAGAGCTGCCATATAATACGGTGGTTTATGGGCATTGTTTCTCTTGCAAATCGAAGTTAGCAATATCTGGATGGCAAATAGCACAAACTGATAGGCAAAAATGATAAAGATATTGTATTTTAAAATAAGTAATACTAATTCAGATAGGAGGGGTATAAAATGAGTATGGGGTTTCGACGAAAAATGGCGTTGCTCATGGCGGGCTGTCTGGTGTTCGGAAGTATCCAGTTAACCGGATTAACGGTACAGGCATCCCAGACTGAGGATGGGGCAGCAGCCTATGTCGGCGCTGACCTGGGGGAGACAGTGACCGATGGCAACAGCGTCACCTCCGGCGATGAGGGCGGCAATGAGAACCATGACGGGGTAAACAATGTTCTGATGAATACTTCGCAGGACTTCCGGGCCGGGCAAGAGTTGACTTACGCGGCAGCGGATCTGGGAGCTTATGAACGTTGGAGCAAAACGCCCGTGGAACTCACGGACGGCAAGATGGTCCTGACTTTTACAAAGCAGTATGAGGAGT
>BLLU01000161.1 GCA_011959105.1 Lachnospiraceae bacterium
GTTAAAATATGCATTAGGATTAACACGGTTTCATGCAAAGAAACCAGAATATATTGTGCAGGAAATATGGTCAAGAATGACTCTGTATAATTTCTGTGAGATTATAGCGACTAATGTGGTTGTCAAGCAGAAAGTTGGCTGCAAATATATATATCAGCTGAATTATACCCGTGCGATGCGAATTTGCTGTCATTTTCTATCAATAAAAGAAGAAAAAGCTCCACCCGATGTAGAGTATCTAATCGGACATGAGCTTCTTCCTGTACGTTCTGGGAGAACAGACCCTCGCAAAGTCAAACCCCAGTCCGCGATAAGCTTTCTATATAGAGCAGCCTAATCAAATATTAGTATATACCATTTTTAAGACAGATGAAAGCATCTGTCTGTTTGTCGTACAAATTTATTACGTTGAATGCTTTTAAATATAGAAAAACAGCGAATAAACAAAATGTTTACTCGCTGTAAAAAGAATCCTAACTGCAATGTTGTCCTTATCTAAATGACATTGGTAGCCTCCTACACATCTTTTTGTTACAATAAACTGGTAGCAGAGCGGACAGTGTTTGTTACAATAAACTGGTAGCGAAGCGGACAGTGTTTGTTACAATAAACTGGTAGCGGAGCGGACAGTGTTTGTTTTGGTTTAACATGTTGGAAGGAAGTTGAGCACATGTTTGTAATTCATATTATTGCTTTTGTTTGTTTATTATTGTTTATTCCGAGCGGGCGGGCACATTCTCGCCTTCAAAGCACCGACACCCCAGAATAAGAGCATCTTCATTTTTAATCAACGCATCCACACAAGAAAGAATGCATTCAGGAGAATGCTGTCCATCAGAGTCTGCCGTAATCACGCCGGGCATTTCTTTGTACGCCCAAAGGCAGTAATGAAACGCCGTTTTTAACGCCCTTCCCTTTCCCTGGTTGACCGCATGATGCAGAACAATGCACCCGTATTTTTCTTCCGCCTCTTTGAAAAAATGCGCGTATGTTTCCCCGCTTCCATCATCCACCAGCACGATGTTGCGAAAAC
>BLLU01000162.1 GCA_011959105.1 Lachnospiraceae bacterium
AGGGGAAATAGAGTTGATTATGCTTATTCATTTTATTCTTGCGTTCTGTCTGCATTGTTCATTAGGTCGTGTGTCAGAAATCAAAAGTATGACCGTATATGAAAATGAAATGCTGGCAATGCTGGGGGGCTTATATGGAGGAGGTCTGTACCTTGCTTTTAGATGGGAGGACATAACTTAGAAAGGATGACGGCGGACAGTTACACCATTTGATATATTCATCCATATTTGAAACCTCATGTTCCTTTCCATCTATAGACAATACACTATCCAATATACATCCTTCATATGTCAGTTCTGTCCCATCCTCCATTAACATCCCCATAATCTCTTCCGCATCAGGATAGCCCGCAAAAAAGAGCCTCACACAGTCTCCTGCTTTTATGTCATACTCTTTTAGCCGGGGGAACTCCGCATAAAGCTTAACATTATTTTCCGGCAGCATGGATGCCGGCATCTCCACTATTATGACTCCATCCCGCCAGCTGTCAGTATAGTCTACATATATGCCTTTTTTATCAATCGACTCCCTGATAAATCCGTTAATCTCAAGGAAATTACACCAGCTATCATCAATCAAATAGAAGGACTTATAGTATCTCTTTTCTTCCTCGGTATACTGAGACGGTGGTGATATATCGATATAATCCACTACCCTCTCTTCGTTAAGATCATACGTGATAATCTCAGCGCGTTCCACATTGTGTGGTTCTTCTACCGGATAGACCTTCCATTGCAGATACGGCTTTCCGTCTATGACTTCCGCTTCGATGAAACGCTTGAACTGTTTCCCCGGCGTATTCTCCTCGGCTATGGCTGCAAAATCAATCGTCTTCTCTGTCTCACCAGTCTTGAAATTATAAAGTTCAATAATATCTTCATTATATTTTTCTATACGGTCAAATCTTGTCTCCCCCTCTGCCAGCGGATATCTCTCTCCTTTTATCTTCCGGAAATAAATATAGTCATCAAGGATTATATTATAAAAATATAATGTTATTCCCTTCGGTTCCACTAGGCAGAGACTTCCTTCTGTCACCTCTCCGGCTTCTATGAGCGCAAGCTGCTCTTTGCCATATACTTTTTCAAATGCAGTCGGAACAATTTCT